>JAIPET010000011.1 GCA_021736975.1 Candidatus Woesearchaeota archaeon | reverse complement strand
TGTGGAGCGCAGGAGGATGCGCAACAACAGTAGGCTACAACGAATTCTCAACAGTAGACAACTACATCAAAAATCAAGGATTACATCACGCCACAGCCTGAGATACCCCGACCTTTAGGTCGCGGGAGTAGGTCATTTTATTTAATCGTCTGATTGAACTTAGTTCTACATCTGTTGAGAGTCTTTCAAAACCAAAGAATGAATCTACATCTTTTTTAAGTTGTTGAGTGGTTATGAATCCAGAGAAAAAGCTACTTGAATTGGTGATTTTTCTTCCAATTTTATTTCTAATAAGCATAATGTTATTTTTATTAATAAGTTTATAAATTTTCCTAGAAATCGGTCTTGTCCAAAATAACAGCATTTTGTATACTGGCGCCCATTGAGGCACATGCATTCTTGAAGAGAATGCATAGGATGTGCCGTGCTCCAGTATACAGTTCCATACCTTTCTGGACAAGACCTAGAAATCTCCTAGTCCTTTTTGTTTGTGTTTGTTTGCGACTTTTTGGTATGTTTTCCAGGTTTTTCTAAAAATTTTTTCGTGTGTTTTCCAATTTTGATTTAGAAATGATATTGTTGTTGGGTCTGAAGGGTATCCTGAGCCAAAGTTTAGGCCTATTTGTTGTTTGATTTTTTCTATTTCTCTATCTCTTGTTACTTTTGCTAGTATTGATGCAGCACCTACTATTATGTGATTTAAATCTGCTTTGTGTTCTGGTATTAGTTTTTGTTTTTGATCTTCTAGTTTTGCTCTGACGTATTGTTCGTAAACTGGTATGTTGTTTGACGGACAATCTAGTATTATTTCATCTGGTTTTTTTGCTTTTGATATTGAGTTTATTAGTTTTGAAGTTGTTACTGCTTCTAGTTTGTTTAGGTTCATTGCTGGGTCGTTAAGAGCATTATCTATGTCTTTTGGTTGGAGAATGATTATTGCATGTGTCGTCATTTCTTTTATTTGTTCAAACATATCTTCTCGTTGGTTTGGTGTAAGTAGTTTTGAGTCTTTTACACCCATATTTTTTAATTTGTATTCTTCTTCTTTATTTATTGCGCATATTGCCATTACCATTGGTCCTATGACTGGTCCTCTGCCTGCTTCTTCTACTCCTGCTATTATCATCATTATTTAGTTTTTGCTAAAGTTTATAAATATATTTGATTATTTTGTGTTTTATGATGAATTCGGTGTTGGCGGCTTTTCTTGCTATGATTTGTTGGGGTGTTGGTGATTTTTTGATTCAAAAAAGCACTAGGAGGATTGGTGTTTCTGAAACTCTTTTTTTAATAGGTTTTGTTGGTAGTTTTGTTTTACTGCCTTTTGTTTGGTTTGATTTTAAATTTATTAGTAGTTTGGAAATTTTTTTATTTTTTTTATTTTTTGGTATTTTTACTTATTTTGTTAGTATGATTAATCTTGAGGCTTTACGTGTTGGCAAATTATTTGTTGTAGAGGTTTTGTTAGAGATAGAGTTGCCTATCACCATTATTTTAGCAGTTTTATTGCTTAAGGAATCTTTGTCTTTCTCTTTGATATGTTTATTTGTACTTGTTTTTGTTGGTCTTGTTTTTGTTGTGCTTCCAAAAATTTATTTAGTTAAAAAATTTATTTTTGAACATGGTACTGGATTGGCAATTCTTGCTGCGGTGGGTATGGGGATAATTAATTTTTTGACTGGGTATATTGCTATTAATATTTCTCCTTTGTTAAGTGTTTGGTTTGCTTGGGTTATTTTCACGATTATAACTTTTGTTTTTCTTATTAAGAAGAAAAAATTTGTTTGGAAAAAATATTTTATTAAGAAAATTGATTTGGCTACTCTTGTTATGTGTCTTTTGGATACTGCTGCATGGGTTTTTTTTGCTTTTGCTATTGTGGGTTCAGGTCTTGCTGTTGCTATTGGTATAACTGAGAGTTATCCTGCTATTGCTTTGTTTCTTGGTGTTTTTGTGAATAAAGAGAAAATAACTAAACATCAAATATTTGGTGCTTTGCTTGTTATAATTGTTAGTTTTTGCATCGGTTTTTTCTTCGGATAATTTTTTTGGTTTTTAATTGATTATATTCCACATCCTCATCATGGTTTGTTGTTGTTCTATTGTGGGTATTCTTAACGGGTTGTTTCCTAGTGATTGTTTGAATATTTTCATTGTGTATTCGTTTTTTCCTCCCAGGATAAATTCGTCTGAAAGTTTATTTATTGTTTCATTCAGATATTCGTATGTATCTGCTATTTCTGTAAATATTTGCATTTTGTTACTTGTTGTTATGTCTGCTGCTTTTCGATATGCTTGTATTGCCGCATTTTTTATTGTTTTTATATGTCCTTCTCCTTTTTTCTGGTGATATTTATATAGTATTCCTGTGTTAAATAGATATTTATTTGCTTTAAATTCATATATGTCTATTCTGTTTTGAACTGCTAAACTTGCTTCGTCTGGATTTATTATTAATAAGTAAGCATTTTTTGTTTGTGCTTCTGTTAAAAATTTTTTAGTGTGATCTCCTAATATGTCAGATATATAATTTATAGATTTATTTGATATATATTCTTCATTTATCATTAAATTGGTCATTGTTATGAATATAAAATCTGTTATTGATATGTTTGTAAAATTTTCTTGTCCAGAATAAAATTCTTCGATTGCTTTTCTTATATTTATTTTTAATTTTGTTTTATCAATATTTTCATTGTTTAGAACTATTTCTCTTATGCTTTTAAATTTTGATTTTGTTGTTTCGTTAGCTTTTTGTTCTTGTTTTTTGTTCATCTATTATTTTGAATTGTTTTTTATTTAAATTTTTCTTTGATTTCTTGCATTGTTTGAGCTCTTGCAATTTTGTTTCTGAGTTCTTTTCCACCTTTTATTCCTTTGGTGAATTGCATTGCTTGTGTTCTGATTGATGCAAATTTTATTGTCGGATATTTTTTTGTCAGTTCTAAATATTTGTGCAGTGTTTTTTTCTTTTCTTCAAAAGTAGTCTCAGACCATCGTTCCGATCGCATTTCACTATTTATTTGAGAAAATATTTGCGGGTTTCCCATCGCACCTCTTCCTATCATTATATAATTGCATCCAGTTTGTTCTATCATTTTTTTTGCATCTTCTGGTTTTGTTATGTCTCCATTTCCTACAACTTTAACCTGTTCGTTGACAACCGACCTCAATTCTTTGATCATATTCCAGTCAGCTTTTCCGCTATATCCTTGTTTTATTGTTCTTGGGTGTAGTGTTATCATTGATATGCCGCAGTCTTCCGCAATTTTTGCTACAGGTTTCCATAAATAACAATCTGAATTGTTTACTCCTGTTCTCATTTTTAGAGTTATTGGTTTATCAACTGCGTTGATGAGTGTTGTAAATATCTTTTTTGTTAAATCGGGTTTTTGTAATAAAGCTGCGCCCGCCATTTGATTTGTTATATGTGGCGCTGGACATCCCATGTTGTAATCTATTATGTCAAAGTAAGGTTCTACTATTTGTGCTGATTTACTTAGTAGTTTTATGTCTGATCCGAATAATTGTATTGATATAGGTCTTTCTTTTTCTGAAAATTCTATGAATTCTGATATTTTTTTTCCATCTTTTTTTAGAATTTTTTCTTTTGCAACTATTGCATTTATGCTTGTTAATTCTGTGACAACTAAACCTGCACCCATTTCAGCACATAAAGTTCTGAAAGCTGGATCGCTAATTCCAGCCATAGGAGCAAAAAATGCTTGGCTTTTGAATTTTGGTAGTTTCATTTTTTTTTGTTTTTTAAAGAATCATTATTTGTTTATATTTGTTTTTCTATTTTTTTATAGCATTCCTGCAAATAAGTAGGAGAGAAGTTTTTCTGATATTATATATATTATTAATGCTACTGATATATATATGGGTATGTTTTTTATTCCTGCTTTTATGTTGCCTTTTTTTATTATGCTTGTTATTCCTGCTGAAAAAAAACTTGTGAGGCCTAATAGTAAAAAACTAAATAGTTGAAAGTCGGATTGTTTTATTGCATCTCCTGATAAACTAAAACTAAATCCTGATGCTGCTGTTGATGCTGCATCTAAACTTAGTTCGCCTGCAATATTTTTTACTACTATTAGTAATTCCATGCTTAGAGCATATAGTAGTGGCGCTGCAAAAATTGATGCTGCGGTTATGAATATTGTGTATGTTGTTACGCTTGCTCCTATTTCTTTTCTCATTAGTTTTATTTCTTGTATGTTTGTTGCTATTTTATCTAATAATACTCCTATTTCTCCTCCTGCTTCTATTCCTGCTATTAGTAAACTTACTGATTCTTTTAATATTCTTGAATCGTATTTTTTTGAAAAATTTAAAAGTGCTACTTCTAGGTCTTCTCCTGCAGTTGTTGATTTTGCTATTTCTTCTATTTCTTTTGCTAATACGCCAAATCTTGGTCTTACTGCTAACCATAGTGCTTTATCTATTGGCATTCCTGCGCTGATGTTTGCTGATGTGAGTTGTAGAAAGTCTGGTAGTACGTCTTCTATTTGCGCTGTTCTTTGATATATTTTTATGTCTAAATATGCGAATACTATTAGTAGGCTTAGTAGATATAGTATGCCAAATATTGCTATTAGTATTGATAAGATCATCAATATTAGATTTAAGGTGCTCGCACCATATATTATTGCGTATATTAGAGTTATTATGACTAATGTTGTTGTTATTATCATGTTTATTTTTAGAATTTTTTTATTTAGTTCTGATGGTTTTATGTCGTATCCTGATTTTATTAAGAATTCTTCTAGTATTTTACTTGATTTTCTTTTTTCTTTATTTTTTTTCTTATCAAATCTACTAGTAACATTCATGTTTTTTTTATCTTTTTTTTGATTTTTGATTTTTTTAAACATTTTTTTATTCCATACTTATTGGTGGTCTTGCTTGTTTTATCATCATCATGAACATAAATTGTACGAATGTTATTAGTCCTGCTAGTGCTAATAAGATTCCTAAACTTATATTTAATCCCATGAATGTGGCTAGTATTACTAGCATAGTGGTTCCTAGGCTTGGTATTATTACAGATATCATCATATAAAACATAGCCATGGGGTTTAGTTTTTTTCCGTATTCTTTTACTGCTATTTTTTGTTCTTTTACTATTTGATCTATTACCGAGTTTAGTGCGGGTCCTACATCCGCTCCTGTTTTTAGGCTATTTAGTACTTGCCATAGTATTTTTCTTAGGTTTGCTGATGGTGCATTCATTAGTGTGTCATTTATTGCGTCTTCAATGTCTGTTCCTAGATATGTTTTGTTTATTATGTCTCCGAAATATCTTCCTACATAATCATAATTTTTTTCTAAATTTTCAAAAGCTTTATGCATTGGTACTCCTGAGTCTATTTCTATTATTAGAAATCTTCCTGCATATATTATTTCTTCATCTATTTTTTTTTTATTTGGGTTATTTTTACATCTACAAATTTTATAAAATACATAAACATTATTGGGAATATTATTGGTATTAGTAGTATTACGAATGGGCTTTTTAAGAATGCAAAGAAAACAATCATGATTCCTAGAGACAATATTGTTGCTGTCATAAATGTTTTTTTTATGTATATTTGCGGAGTATCTGGTATGCTTGCTTGTTTTAGTTTTTCTTCTAGGTCCGGGATTTGTTTTGATAATTTTTTAAAAAAATTCATTTTTTTGCCTTAGTCTGTTAATTTTTGATTGGCATTAACATATCTCATTAAGTTATTTTTGTCTGTATAATATTCTGCGATTACTTTTCCTACTTCGTCAACTTCGGTTATATCGTTTTTTATAAGATATTTTAGTATTTTTACTTTTTCATTTAGGTCTTTTGTTATTTCATCATTATCCATTCCTGTGAATAATTTGATTGTTTCATAGAATGTTGAGTCGTGTTTTTTTGAATTTAAGAATAGATCTATTTGATCGCCTCCTTTTGATACTAGTTTATCTTTTTTTGGATCGTATTGTTGTAATACTCTTGCTTCTCCTTTTTCTGTTATTTCTGCTATTTGAAATGTTCTTCTTTTTCCTGTTCTTCTATTTCTAAATTGTACTATTATTAAGCTTATTGCAGGCAACATTATTTTTGGTACGTCTAGTGGTGGGTTGGTTAGTCTATCTACGACTTCTCTTGCGCTATTTGCGTGAAATGTTGCGTATACGCTGTGTCCTGTGTGTATTGCTTCAAATAATGTTTCTGTTTCTTTTTTTCTTCTTACTTCTCCTACTAATACTCTATCCGGTCTCATTCTTAAGCTGTTTACCAAAAGGTCTCCCATGCTTATTTCTCCTTTGCCTTCTGCATTTGGAAGTGATGTGTTTAAGGGTACCCAGTGTAGGTATTTTGGTAGTGTTATTTCTCGTGTATCTTCTATGCTTATTATTCTTTGATTTGGTGGGAAAAATGATGCGAATGCATTTAGCGTAGATGTTTTTCCTGATGCAGTTCCTCCTGCTATTATTGCTGATAGTTCATATTGTATTGCAGACCATATTAGAGCTGCTGCTTCTGGTGTTATTGTATTTGTTTTGAGAAATTTTGTTATTGTCCATGGGTCTTTTGAAAATTTTCTTATGGTTATTGTGTGTCCTGCTGTGCTTATAGGCACTAGTGTGGCATTTACTCTGTCGCCTCCTTTTAAGTGTGCATCTAGTAATGGGTTTGCTACGTTTATTTGTCTTCCTACTCTTCTTCCTATTATGCTTGCATAGTGTTTTGTTTGATCTTCATTTTCTAGATATATGTTTGTTTTTAGCCATCCATATTTTTTGTGATATACCCATACAGGTTCTGATGCTTGGTTTATTACTACTTCTTCTAAGTTTTCGTCGCCCATTATTATTTCTAGTTTTCCAAGGCCTATTGTTTTCATGCTTAGGTATGTTGATAAGAAATCTGTTACTGCTTCGTTTGCATCTGGAAAATATTTTTGTATTAATATTCGTATTAGTTTGTCGAATTTTTCTTCTACTATGTCTGTTTTTTTTATGTCGCTTATATCTGTGATTCCTAGATTTACTCTTCTTATTAATTCTTGTCTTATTTTTTCTAGTATTAATTCTGTTGGTTTACTTATCAGGCTTATTTCAACCATGTATTGGGGTACGTAATCTCCTTTTTCTTTTTTTACAGTTATTGTTATAGGTATTTGTCCTGAGTTATATTGGTATGTTTCTATGATTTTTTTTTCAGTTGTTATTTTTTTTGGTTCTATTTATATTTTTTTATTTTTTTGTACTTTTTGTGGTTTTGTCTTTGTTTTGTCTTTGTTTTGTTTTTGTTTGTTTGTATTTAATTTTTTAACTATCTTCTTCTTTATTTTTTTCTTTAAAATTTTGTTTTTATTTTTTGGCAATTATGTCTCCCCTTTTTTTTGCCTTACTAATTTAGTTTCCTATCATTTTTGTTAGGTCTATGATTTTTGACATTATTGTTTTTTTTCTTTCTTCATATTTTTTTAGTGTTTTTTCTATTTCATTCATTTGTGATTTTATTTTAGGATCTTTTGTTATTATGGTAAATGTTTTTACTCTTATTTCTAAATCTTCTAATTCTTTCTTTAATTCATTTTTTTCTTTTTGTATTGTTTCTATAAGGTCTTTTATTTTTAGTTTTTTTCCAAATAATGTTTCAAAATTTTTGAATAATACTTTTTCTGTTTGTGAGTATGTTTTTAGTTCTGTCACTGTCATTTTTGCATTTTTTAGTAAGTCTTTATGTTCTTGTTCGATTTTTTGTTTATCTATATTTAATCTTTCTGCGAGTTTGTTTAATTGTTTTTCTTTGTTTTTTTGGATATGTATATTAAAATCTACAAGTTCATTTTTTATTGATTTTATTGATTTTTCTGTTTTGCTTATTTGATTCATTTCTTTTCCTATTTCTTTTGCTACGGTTTTTAAATCTTCTACGGCTTTTGTTATTGTTTCTTCTGCTGCTTTTTTTGTTTTTAGAAGTTCATTTACGCTTTTTTCTAGTTTATCTGCATTGTCTTCTTCTTTTTTTAATCGGTTTATTATTTGTAATTCTTTTTTTGTAAAGTCTGCTATTTGATTTTCATATGCTTTTGTGAATTGCGCGTAGGTTTTTTGTTGTTCTTCTATTTCTTTATTTATGTTTTTTTTGAGTTTATCGTATTGTTCTAATTCTTTCATTTCTTTTCTTGCTGTGTCAAGTTCATCTTTTATTCTACTTTGTATTGATAAGAATTCTCGTTTTACTTCTTCAAAACCTGATGTGTCTTTATTTAATGTTTTTATTGCTATTTCTATTTTTCTTGCGAATGCTTCTTTTTTTGATTGTATTTCGCCTGCTGCATTCTCTACTATTTTTTTTTCTATTTTATTGGATTCTATCCATGTTTTTGATAGATTTGATGTTATTTTTACAAGGCCTTCTTTTTCTAATAGTTCTAACCATTCCTGAACTGTTTCTTCTTCTAAATTTAATTCTATTGCCACTTCTTCTAAGGTGACTTTATTTTTTTGATTTAGAAGTTTTATTAGTCTATCGACTCCTGTTGTTATGTTCTTCATTATACTTCATTTTTAAAGTATACTTATATACTTTACGTAACTACTTTAAAATGGAGTTTTTATTTTGTCTTTGTTTATGGGCAAGATGTTGAATAATTTAATTCGTTTATTTCATAAAGATTTGTTTTGTTTTGTGGGATAACAAAATAATATTCTGAAGGTATTCCATCTACATCGCATATTTTTGTTGAATCTAAATTATTGAAATATATATAGTCTATTTTTACTCTATCTGAATATACTTCTATGTCTTGGGCGTTTATTTCTCCTATGTTGACTATGCTTTCTATTCCGTACCCTAATGGGTCTGGTGAATAATTATTTTCAAATCTCATTAAAAAATTTGGTGCATTTGAAGATTCTACATAATATGAATTATTTATTAATTTTTTAAGATTTGTTGTGTTGTTATTTGTTGAATTTACTAAGTTTTCAAAGGGGTTTTGTATTATTGTATTTGGAACTCTATTGTTTGTAAATGTACTGTATAGTGGATCTCTTAAATTTTCTATGGGTAATATTGTTTTAAACTCTTTTTGATATTCCCAAGATACTAATCCTTCTTTGTCTTGGATGCTGATGTTACTATTTATGCTAACTTCTATGTTCCAAGGGTTTGAATGTTTTAGGGATATTTTTGAGATGTTTACTTGTGTTTGAATTCCCATTTTATTTGCAATGTTGTTCATATTTGTTAAATAGTTTTGAAAACTCGAGTCTTCCATGATTTCAGGAATACTACCATTTAATGTTCCATAATAAAATGTTTCTTGAAATTGGGTTTCTGTATTATTTAGAAATGTTCCTTTTGTAGCTATGTAGTCTTCTATTGCTAATAATGTTCTAAATGAGCTTATGTATGTTGCTCTTTCCACATCATCATTGAATCCTTTTACAAAATCATTTATTGTTTTTATTCTTATTTGATCTATTTCTTGTCTATCTTGGTATTTATATCTTTGTGTTGTTAAAAAAACTATTAAAACTATTGCTATTAATATGCTTGCTATTAGTAAGTATGTGAATCCTTTTTTTCCGATGTTTTTGACATATTTTATTTTTTTCATTTTTTTTAGGATATTTCTATTTTTATTAATGATGGGCCCCATAAGTATGGTACTCCTTCTATTGTTGTTATTATTATTTCAAGGTCAGTTGATTGTAATTCTACTATTATTTTTTGATTGTTATCAGGGTCTAGGATTTGCATTAAATTATATGCAGCTAAATCGTAACTATCTTCTGGATCGTAATAAATTGTTGTTGAATTGTATGTACAATTTTTTGTTCCGTTATAGTCTGCAGGTATTTTTGCTATTGATGTTTTATTATTTTCTGATTCTATTGTCCATGAACATCCTTCTGCTTTGCTTTTTGCATTCATTCTTTCTGTTGAAGAATTTAATAGTGCTGTGTATATTATTGTGTTATTTTGTGAACAATTTGAATTATTATATGCATTGTCTCCTATATTTAGTGTTATGTTGTTTTGTTTTCCTGATAGTAATATTGTTGAGGGTATTTGTATTATGAATGGGTCTCCAAGAATTGAGTAGTTTGTTCCAAATTTTGTTAGATTAAACACTTCTATTCCATTTACTTCTAAATATTTGCTCCAGTGGTTACTGGAATAAGATGTTATGTGTGCATCTTTTATTGTTATTCCTGAAGGTATATCTATTGTTGAACTACAGTTTAGTAATTGTTCTGTTTCAAAAGTTAATGATATTTTATTTTGTAAATTTTCTTCAATTAGTGGTTCGTAAAATAGTTCTATATATGATTCGTCTGATATGTTTGTTTCTAAGTAGTCTCCAATTATGCTTAATGTTTGTGATGAAAAATTGGCAGATATTAATATTTGGTTTGATATGTTTTGATATATTTGTGCTAATTCTTGCACGTTTGTTGCGTTGTAATATAGTGAGTCGTTGCAAGCTATTTGTCTCATTACATCATGGCCCTCAGAACTCATTGCTTCGCCAAATCCTATTGAATATACTGTTATGTTGTTGTTGCATGCTTCTTGTCCTGCATCTATTGCCCATTGTTTATCGGTTGAACTTGAACTTCCTGAGCTGCTGTCTCCTCCCCAGTAATTTGATCCTTGGTAATCGGTGAAACTATTACAATAAAGTGAAGGTTCTCCATCGCTTAGAACTACCATGAATTTTTTGTTTTCAGAACCATATAATAAAGATGCAGCTTTATTTATTCCGCAACATGTGCATGTTGATCCGCTTGCAGAATATGTTTCTATTTCGCTTAGTAATACTCCTTGGTTGTTTGTTAAACTTGTTTCTGTATTTGCATTTGTTGAATAGTCTACCAGTCCTATTTTATTTATTGTTGAATTTTCTAGTATTGTTTGTACAAACATTTGATCTGAATCTTTTGCTACATCCATTAGTGTTCTATTGCACAAGGTTACATTTTCAGTTGTTATTTCGTGATTTCGTGTATTTCCATACCAGGCCCATACCCCGCATTCATTATCGTTACAGCTTCCTGTATATTGGCATTCTGCCCAGTATCCCCATGACCACCATTGGTAGTATTCGTATGTGCATAATTCTTGTTCTTCGCTTGCATATTCTCCGCAATTTCCCATGCTTCCTGATACATCTGTAACTAAAAGAGAATCTGCTGGTAATCCGTCTTGTATTATTGATATGTTTGAGAAGTTTGTAATTCCGAATCTTATTGGTATTTGTTTTGGGTCTAGATTTTGATTTAGTTTTGTTAGTAGGACATTTTGTGTTTGATTGTCTCCGGGTGCAATAAAGAGTGTTTCATTTCCAAATGTGAAAAATGTGTCGTATTGACTAAAAAAAGTCATATTTAATGTGTAGTTCTGTATTTTTCCTTGTGCTGAAATGCTATCGTAAATGTTTACAAATCCTTCTATTTCTGGAAAATATATTTTTTTATATCCTTGAGTATAATTTTCTATGAGTTTGTCTGTGGTGTATGTTATTTTTATTAAACCTCCTGAAATGTAACTTTCATTTAATTCAGATATAAAAATTATTTTTATTTTATTTGTATTTGTATTTAAACTTGAATTGCATTCGTTTAAGGACCATTCTTTTACAACATTATCTGTGCCTTGATAGGTTGTGCCGCATTTATCTCCGTTGATATATATTTCAAATTCCCCTGGTGTTTCAAGTTTTATTGTTCCTTGAATAAATTTATTTTGTGTGTAGTCTTCAGGTAAAATTATTTTGTTTGTTATGTTTCCTTGTCCTATGAATCCTCCGATGTATGAGAATGATGATGTTTTTTTATCACTTATTTTTTTTAGATATGCATTGCTGCTAAATCCTTCTATTGGTGATCCTTTTGCTATGCCTGCAATCATTCTTGGTGTGCTAACGATATTTTCTGGATTTTGTTGATTTGAAGAGTATATTTCTTCATTTTCTATTGTTAGTCGTATTTTTTTAGTATTTGTTGTATTTAGATTTAATACTGATTCAAATAGTTGTTGAGCTTTATCTGTTTTATTTAATGCCCAGTATTCTCCTAGTTGTACTAGAACGGATCTATTTGTGTCAGTTATGTTTCCATTAGTTATTTCGTCTAAAATAAATTGATTGTTTATTTCATGTAGTTTTATTTCTGTTAATGAATTAAGTATGTCTTGGGACATAAAGGATTTTTGATCTATTTTTGGTTCATAAAAATTATTTTGAAGAAGCATTATCAGAACTGATGCTATTAATATTCCTGCTAAAATACCGTCTAAAGAAAAATATATGCTTTTTTTATTTTTTGTTTTTTTTATCATTTTTAATTCCATGCATATAATTTTAGTTGAATTATTTCTCCATTGTATACTAAAAATCGCTCGATATTAACTAGATTATCGTGAGGAATTTGATTAATGTCAAAGTTACAATTATTATCTGTTGTTATGTTGTATCCTCTTATGCATTTAGTTATGTTTATTGTGCTTGTTTTATTTTTAAAAAAAAAGATGTATTCGCTTTCTGTTTGTAATAATGGTTTACTTAATTCGTAATCTATTTTGTCAAATTCTGCAAGTTTTGTTATGTTGAGTCTTTGAGAGCTTATTATTCCTGGTATTACTGCGTTTGTTTCGTTCCAATTTTCAGGAAGTCCTTTTGTCATTAGTAGTTCAGAAATATGTTTTGCATCGTTATATAGTGCTTGATATTCGTGATTTGGTACTATGTGAACTATTACTTTCATTGAGGTAACTAATATTAAAAGGAACATTAATATTCCTATTATGAAATCTACAGTTATTACTTGGCTTTTTGTGTGTTTCATTTTATGTATTTATTTGTATTGAGTCGTTATTTTTAATGATTGTATTTTGGCCTGTTGTTATGTTTCCGTCTATTAATGGGATGTCGTAGAATATTTCGTTATTTTCAAATTTTAAAATTAAGTATGCTGTATTAATTATTGTTGTTCCTTGTTCTATTGTTATTGGTTTTCCGTTTAGTTCTGTTGGTATTTCAAAATTTCTTTGATATCCATTTTCTACTCCTGATGCAAGAAATATTTCTTCTTGTATTGACATGCCTAAATCTTGAAGTTCTTGATATGTTTTTTCCGAACTTTTTTGTACAGAAAAAAAACTAAGCATTGCTATTAAGGATATTAATATAAAAAAACCCATTATTGATAGTGTTATGAATTCTATGGCTATTTGTCCTTTATTCATTCTATTCCTCGGTTATATTAACAGAGCCTGTTTCTGTTGCTTCTATTGATATTATGTGGAGTCCTTGATATGGTTTTAAGTTTCCAGTAATATTTGATCTTGCAACTTTTATTGTTTCTGAGGTTAAAGATGGAGTTTCTAAGTAAAAGATTAGTGTATTTCCTGAAAATTCTATTTGTGTTAGTCCTTCTGGAAAATTTGTTCTTATTGTTTTTTTTGAAGGATAACCCATATAATATACTTCTTCAGCAGCGTCTGTTATTTCTGAGCCTATTTTATCTATTTGAGAATTTATTATTTCTAATTTCATGTTATTTGATTGGCTTGTAAATATTAGAAGCATAGGTATTATCATTAAAGCAGTAATTGAGAATACTGCTAAATATTCCATTGCGACTTGTCCTCTTTTTTGTATTTTATTTTTTTGTATTTTTTCTCACTCTCTTTTTGTTTTTATTTCCTTTTTGTTATTATATAAACTTTTTCTAAGTCTTTAATTCATTCTAAGTGCGTTTTTTATGATACTAATATACTTTTTCCCGGAAAAATAGAAATATTTATAAATGTATAATTTGATAATTATATCAAATCAGGCTTATAAAGTTTGAGAGGTGAAATTATGAATAAAAAAGGACAAGCAGCTATGGAGTTTCTAATGACTTATGGTTGGGCAATATTAGTTGTGTTATTGGCAATTGGAGCATTAGCATATTTTGGATTACTAAATCCTACAGTACCTGATAAAACAACATTTGGAGTGCCGTTTATTTCATTAGATTCAGGACTTTACACTGCAGACAATACAAGTTCAACAATACAAATTGCTTTAAAAAACGGAGCAGGAAATTCAGTAACATTACCTTAACTGGTTCAGGAACAGATGTGTGTTCTTCAGTATATACTGTATCTGCAACACTTGATGGTTCAATAGTTACAAATTCTACACCTATTCCATCTGGAGCTACATTTGTAGTGACTTGGGATTGTGGACAACAAAGTGCAGGAGATGCTTTTAGTACAGAATTATCGTTTGATTACTATAATGCGAAAACAACTTTAACAAAACCGCATCAAGGTCAAGCATCTGGAACTTGGAAGTAAATCAATATTTTTTTCTTTTTTTTCTTTTTTTAATGAATTCTAATCAATTTCAAAGCATAACAGTTATAAATAGGTCTTTTTTTCTATGTATTATCAAAATCGAGAGGTTTTTCCAATGAGCAAGAAAAATAAGAACAAACCTAAAAAAGTTAGTGCAAAAAAAGAAAGATATTCAAAATTCCACAAAGAAAAGCCTGGGACTTTAGATATTAAGTTTCCGGATTTAGATGATGAACAACAAAAGCAAAAAAAAGAAGATGAGGAAAAGATGGAAAAGTTCCTTAGATTCAATAGAAATAAGCCTGCTTCTGAAATTGTGGAAAGAAGAATGAAAGATAAAAGAAGTAAAATTAAAGGATAAATTTTAATTTTATTTTATTGTTTTTATTTAAATTATGTTTTAAATTATGTTCTAAAATTTATTTATTTCTTGTTATTTATTTATTGCGCGCTAGCGAATGGGGTTTAATACCCCGGCCTTTAGGTCGATAGTGCACAATCTGAAAATCCCGTCTAGGCGACTGAGTCGTAATACTCCGTCCTTTAGGGCGGAGATAGACTCGGAGCAGGGATTTTCATTATTTCTCGATATTTTTTAGTTGCGTAATTTGTTTTTTTCTTAGATTTTTTATGTATTTTGTTTATTTTCAGAATTTTTTACGTTTATGATTCTTTATTAAAATATTTTTTTTCTCCATTTTTTATGAAAAATAATGTTTTTTTCTTTACTGAATTATAAATTCTAAGTAAAACTTCGTCGTATTGATATATGTTAAAACTAAATTTCCAATCTTCAAAAATTAAAATACTAAGGATGTAATTATTACATTTAAATTTAGATTCAACTTCATTCATAAATTTATGAACAGAAACGCAAGATTCATAGTATTTTCTCTTAGAATTATTTTTTCTAGTTTTCACATCATAAAAAGATATTTTTTTAACAATTCTTTCATCAAGATTATTTAATTCAAATTCGATCAAATCTGCTCTGATTTTATTTGTTTGTAAATAGTCTTTTAGTTCAGGCATTTTATCGCAATTCAATCTATATTTTTTTATAATTTCTTCAAATGAACTAAATTGAGAACATTGAAATATGAAATTATTATTTTGGTGTCTTCTTATTAATATTCTTGAAACAGTTTCAAATATTCGACCTCTAAGATTAATATCTTCAATTAAATTTTTTATCATGGCGTATGAAAAAATATTTTTTTTAAAATATGTTTCTTACAAAAAACCGGAGATTATCTATAAATATCGAATATTTTTTTATTTTTGAACAAAGATTTATAAATGAATCCTTATTTATCTGTCCTACACCTAGCGGGGTAGGGCAGTCAGGAGTGCCCGCAGGGCTCATAACCCTGAGGTCGGAAGTTCAAATCTTCCCTCCGCTATATTTTTTTGTTTTAGTATCTTTTATTTTATTCTGATTTGATATTTACTTGTTTTCATTTATTTTTTATTTGTTTTTAGTATTTTTAATCTTTTTTTTAGAATATTGTTGTTATTTTAAGTGATAATTCTGTAAAGAAGTATATGTGTTTAATCATTGTTAAGGAACCGAGTGTAAATCCTATTGAGGCAAGAATTATGCTTGATTTACATTGTTCTTCTTTTCCTTGTTTTAGTCCTTTAAGGGCATATATTATTGCTAAAAATGTTAGTGATATGTTTGCTATTGGTATAAATAAAATTATTATGCTTATTGTTCCAAAAATAATTGATTTTATTGCTTTTTTATTTGCTATTTAGTTCATCTCTGTTTTTTTTTGCGTTTAAGATAAAGCGCCCAGGGTGAGATTTGAACTCACGATCCCAAAGGGACAGGATATTTGTGGTATTGTAGGTTTTCATACGTACAAAGTTGTCCGTAGCAATCCTGCGCAATACCAGGCTATGCGACCTGGGCATATTTTGTTACAGAATGTTATTTTGTTTTTAAAGGTTTCTGATGTTTGGCTCTAGCCGGAATAACACTTTTGTGTATACTGGCGCCCATCGAGGCACATGCAGTCTCGAAGAGAATGCATATGCTGTGCCGTGTTCCAGTATACAAATTTATTCTTTTCCGGCTAGAGCCTGATGTTTGTTTTTATGTTTTGTCTAGATTTCAATTATGTGTGTGTTTTGAAGATATTTGAGGTGGTTGTATTGGTTTTTGTTAATAAAATTAAGTGTTTGTTTGTTTTTTTCTTTTTATGGTTGAATAAAATAAGATTTTTTGTTATTTTGTTGTTGTTTTGTGGATAAAATTGTTTTTAAGAAATTATTTAAAGTTTGTTTTTGATTTATTTTTGTATGAGGTTGAGTTTTTTTGTGGTTTTGTTGATTTTTATTAGTTTATTATCTAATGTTGTTTTTGGCGTTGATGATGTTAATAATTATGATTCTTTAAGGGTTAGGAGTGTTATTAGTATTCCTGTTGAGTTTGAGAGGACGGATGCTAGGGCGGATTTTGATTATTTGAATCTTGATTATTATTGGTTGCCTTTAGAGGATTATAGGCAAAGTGTTGTTTCTTCTGTTGTTTCTCCGTCTGGTGATTTTAGGGATGGCGGTGTTTTTTTAACTGTTGATAGGCCTGTTGATTTTGTTTTTGAAGCGCAGGTTGTTACTGATACGTTTTCTTTTCCTGTTAAGATTAAGGAGAAGGTTTTATTTCCTTTGAAAAATTTGGATTCTGATTTGATTGATTTTACTAAAGAAACTGATTTGATTGATTTTGATGGGGATATTAAGGCTTTGGCTTCTAAGCTTGCTAAGGGTGAGGATGATTTGTTTGTTGTTGTTTTCAAGCTTGCTGATTGGGTTAATTCTAATATTGATTATAATTTAAGTACTGTGACTAAAGATGCTAGTCTTCCTAGTTCTTGGGTTTTGAAGAATAGGCGTGGTGTTTGTGATGAGATGAGTAATTTGTTTATTAGTATGGTTCGTTCTTTAGGTATTCCTGCACGTAGTGTGTCTGGTATTGCTTATACTGATTCTGAATTGTTTGATGAGAATTGGGGTGCGCATGGTTGGGCGGAAGTTTATTTTCCTGATTATGGTTGGGTTCCTTTTGATCCTACTTATAATCAACTTGGTTTTGTTGATTCTACTCATATTAAGCTTGAGGAGGGTTTGGATAGTGATAAGTTTAATGTTAAGTATTCTTGGAGGGCTAGTGGTTATGATGTTGTTCCTGGTAATCAAAAGATTTCTAGTGTTATTTTGAATAAGGGTAATCAGTTAAAGAGTAATATTGGTGTTTCTGTTGAATTTTTTGAGGAGGAAGTTTCTTTTGGTTCTTTTAATGTTGTTAAAGCTAAAGTTTCTAATTTGGAGGATTATTATGTTGCTCTTGGAATTTCTCTTGGTTCTGTTGAAAATTTAAAAAATATTGATGAGTTGACTAAGGATATTTTGTTAAAACCTGGTGAGACTAGGGAGATTTCTTGGACTGTTAAATTAGATGGTTCTTTTAATGAAGATTATATTTATACTTTTCCGATTGTGATTTATACTTTTTCAGGTTTTAATGTTTCTTCTAATTTTAAGGCTTCTGATTCTGGTATTTTTGTTTCTTCTGATGTTGCTAGTGCTTTTTCTATAGATGATGCAGAGGATATTGATTCTAATATTTTATTTTCTTGTGCTTTAGAAAATGATGTTGTTTATGTTGGTGATGTTTTGAATATTGGTTGTAGTGTTGAGTTTGAAGATGCTTCCAATATCAGGGTTTGTTTAGATGGGGAGTGTAAGGTTGTTACTGCAAATGATTATGATGATATTTCTTTTTCTAAGTTTTTTGATGAGCCTGGTTTTTTTACTTTTGTGGTTACAGCAAAAAAGCTTTCTTTTTCTGAACAGAGTTTTTTAACTGTTAATGTTTTGGATGATGTTGATATTAAATTTTCGGATGTTGTTTTTCCTTCTAGTGTTGGGTTTGATGATTTGGTTGTTTTTAATTTTTCTTTAGAAAAAAATTCTAGTTCTAATCCAAAAAATGTTAATGTTAGTATTTTTCA
The DNA here is from genome assembly GCA_021736975.1 of Candidatus Woesearchaeota archaeon. Taxonomy (GTDB): domain Archaea; phylum Nanobdellota; class Nanobdellia; order Woesearchaeales; family 21-14-0-10-32-9; genus JAIPET01. The sequence goes on along the minus strand of JAIPET010000011.1, from coordinate 13,653 downwards.
TGATAATTTTGTCGAGTCTTTTTTTGTTAAAGAGCTTTTAGGTAAGCAATCTTTTATTTTTAATTTTCCTGCAAAAAATCTTGATGCTGGTGAAAATTATTTAGATGTTTCCGTTTCTTTTTTTGATGATGCAGGCAAGGAGATTAATTTATCAAAATCTTTCAGAATTGATTTGATTGATTTAAGTTTTGGTCAAAGGATTTTATTGTGGTTTAATTCTATTGGTTCTTGGTTGGATTCTTTGATTTGATTTATTTTTTAGTGTTTTTTTATTGCATAATATTTTTATAGCTGTGTTTCGTTTTTGGTTTTATGTTTTATTTGGTATTTTTAGTAATTGGTTTTTTATTATCTTTGTATTCTTTGTTGGTTTCTATAAATTTTGAAAGAGATAAAAATTATGTTGCTTTTTGTGATTTTCGTTCTGGTATTTCTTGTACTAAAGCTTTTAGTAGTCGTTTCGGGGCTTTATTCGGTTTTAAGAATTCAGTTTTAGGTTTGTTTTTTTATGTGGTTTTATTTATATTTTATTTTTTTAATGATTTTTTTTCTTCTTTGATGTTGCTTGTTTTTGTTAATTTGTTTGATTTATTTTTAGCTTATATTTTATTTTTTAAAATTAGAACGATCTGTGTTGTTTGTATTTGCATTTATGTTGTGAATGTGTTTTTTTTTTACTACTGATTTAGGCAGCTATGTAATTTGATTTGCATGTTACGTGAAATGTGTTTTGTTTTGCGTGCGCTTTTAGTCTGTAGTTGTTGAATCTATTAGATTGTGTTCTTAAGAATGTTGGGTTTTTTATCATCGGTTGTTTCAGGTTTATCACCTAGTATACATATTAGTATATTCTGAAATTGGTTGAACTATATAAACTTTTCTTTATTTCCGCAATTTTCTCGTCGAGAAACGTATTTCCTGAACAATGGTAAAAAACAAATTGTTGTTTTTTATTTTTTCAATATTTTTATTTAATTTCAATATAGTTAATAATTTTATTTTGAAACAAAAAGTATTTTTTCTGAAACATACTGAACCAAATAATACAAAACTATAAATATATTCATTAAATATTGAATTAACATGTTAGACATAAAATTATTGAGGGAAAATGCGAAAGCATACGAAGATGAACTAAAAAAAAGATTTCTTGAAGATAGATTGGATTTGGTTTCATCGTGTTTGTCTAAAGATGAAGAGTGGCGAAAAATTAAATTTGAAGAGGATGCTCTTAGAAAAAAAAGAAATGAATTAAGTCAAAAAGTTAATGAATTAAAAAAGAAAGGGGATGATGCTTCTTTAGTTATTGAAGAAGTGAAATTAGTTCCAAAAAAAATTAGTGAGTTGGAAGAAAAAAGAAAAGTTCTAAAGGAAGAAATTAATGCTATTCTAAGAAGGATTCCAACACTTTCACATGAATCTGTTCCTAAAGGAAAGGATGATTCTGAAAATGTCACATTAACAGAGGTTGGAGAAAAAAAAGAATTCGATTTTGAAATAAAAAATCACGTAGAACTACTCGAAGAAAAAGATTTTGCAGATTTTGAAACAGCAGCAAATCTTTCAGGAAATGGTTTTTATTTATTAAAAGGAGATTTTGCATTGCTTAATCAAGCTTTAATTAGATTTACAATAGAATTTATGCAAAGAAAAAAATATACGTACATAGAGCCTCCTTTAATGATTCATAAAAAAGTTTTGGATGCTGCAATGGATACTGCTGCGTTTGATGAAACTATTTACAAAGTTCAAGGAGATGATGATCTTAATCTTATAGGAACTAGTGAACACGTATTGCTAGGGATGCACGAAGGACAAACATTTCCAGAAGATGAACTTCCTAAGAAATATTTTTCTTATACTATGTGTTTTAGACAAGAAATTGGGAGTCACGGTATAAATGAAAAGGGTCTTTGGAGAACACATCAATTTAACAAGATAGAGCAGTTCATATTTTCAAAACCAAATGAATCACATCAAATGTTTGAAGAACTTCTTCAAAATACAGAAGAATTAATGAAACACCTAGAACTTCCTTACAGAGTTATAGAAATATGCACAGGGGATTTATCCATCTGGAAAAATAAATCTTACGACGTGGAGGTTTATAGACCAACTACTAATACTTACGGTGAAGTTGCAAGTTTAAGTAATTGTGTTGATTACCAAGCGCATGATTTAAACATTAAACTGCTGAACAAGAAAAACGAAAGAGAAACAGTGCATACGTTAAATAATACTGCAATAGCCACAAGCAGAATTCTTGTTGCAATAGTAGAAAATTATCAGAACAAAGATGGCAGCATATCTGTTCCAAAAGTTTTAAGGCCATATATGTTTGGTAAAGAAGTTATTGGACAGTATTAAAATTTTATTTTTTATAAATTTTTTAATCAGAACAAATTATTTCTTCAATATTATTTTCTCTTAGTATTGCTTTGTTTTCTTTTAATTCATAATTTAATTGTTGTTTGTTTCTAGATTTTTTTCTTTCTTTTAATTCTTGATGAGAAATTTTGTTTGTAGCATATAGTATTTTTTGTTCATCATAATATGCGTTATTTATTTTATAGTTGATGCTGTTGATTATTTGATAACTAAAAAAAATCATAAATCCTGCAACTACAATTGAATGTGTTGTTGCTTTTATTTTATATAATATATATTCTCTTGTTATGTTATCTTTCATCCCCATTCATCAGATTCATCTAAAAGTCTTGATGCTGAGTCGTCTATTATTTCTACTTTTTTATTTCCGCAATATGGGCAATCTTTTGGTGGTTTGTCTTTTGGTTTTGAGAATTTATATTTACAATCAGGGCATTGATAATTTATTTTTGGTTTTATTAATGCATTATTTGTCTTAGTTTCTTCCGTTCCTTGAGGTTTTGAATTTATTTTCTTTTTAGCATTATAACATGCATTACATACGTATTGTTTGCTATCGTCGTCAAAATTTATTTGGCTCATTGTTACGGTTCGGCCACAACCTCTACATACTACTGGTAAATTTGAATCGCTCATGATTAACCACCTTTACATTTTTTTTTGCATTTCAATATTTAAACCTTTTGTTCGTAAATGTTGACTAATATGAAACCCTCTGTATTGCTTTAAAGTTAATTTGAAATATTTGCATTTTGTATGGCAAAATAGGTGCAAATATTGGTTTTTTGATTTTGACGGAGTAAATAATAGTGTTTTGCAATATAAAAAAAGAAGGGTTTCCTATTAGCCGTTTGTAAGGTGAATATATTTGTTTTTGTTGTTTATTTGAATTAAATTGAAAAAAGTGTGTTTAGTTAAGTAAAATATGTTGATTTTTTTGTTTTTAAAACAAGTTAAACTTATTTTTTACTATATAAAGATAATGAGAATGAGATATTATGTCTTTCGTGGGTAATGTTTAGAATATCGCATTTTTGTATGCTAAACCCCCATAAAGGCACATGCGATCTTAAAGAGAGCGAATAGGTTTTGCTGTGCATTTAGTATAATTTTTTATTCCTTTCCGGACAAGACCCTTTCGTGAAAAAATTTATATATTAGGTTGTTTGTTTTTAATTGTATGAAAATTCATGGGTTTGTTTGGTTGATTGTTGGCGCTTTTATGACTGGTTTTTCTGCTTATGTTGAAAGTATTAAAGAAAGTGCTAATTTGGACATATTTTTTTATGTTGGTATTGCTTTTGGAGCTTTTGGTTTGTTTAAATTAATAATTTTATTTATTAATCCTAAAAATAAAAAGGAAAAATCAGATGTTGGTTTTAAAAAATCTTCTTCTTGGGCTCAAAAAACAGGTGTTTTTTTAGGTAATGATCTTTCTAAAGTAAAAACAGATAGGGATGTTTTTTTAGAAAAGCAAAGGTTAATGCAAGGTATTCAAAGACAAAATTCTTCTCAAAGTTCTAATCAAAATGTTGCTCCGCAAAGACCTGGATGTCCTAAATGCGGTGCTCAAATTATGTCTGGGACCAATTTTTGTTTTAATTGTGGTCAAAGATTGCGTTAATTTTTTTTATTTCAAAAAAATTTAGAAATATTTCTCAAAGAGGTATTTTTACGATAAATATATAAAATGCTTTATGCATTAATTTTTTATGGATACTCTTAATTGTATATTGGCAAGAAGAAGCGTTAGGAATTATTTGAAAAAGCCAGTTGAGTTTGATAAACTCACTTTACTTCTAAAAGCTGCTTCCAGGGCGCCTAGTGTTGGAAATTTGCAGGATTATAGGTTTATTTTGGTTACTGATAAAGAAAATATTAAGGGTATTGCGGATCATTGTACTGAACAATATTGGATTGCTCAAGCACCTGTTCTTATTGTTGTTTGTGCAGATGCTCAAAGAACTGAATCTTATTATGGTTTAAGGGGTCAAAGATTATATTCAATTCAAGATTCTGCTGCTGCGATTCAAAACATTCTTTTAGCAGCACATAATATGGGTTTAGGTGCTTGTTGGGTTGGTTCTTTTAATGAGGATTATTTGTTAAGTATTTTAAATATTCCTGATACTGTGAGGCCTCAAGCAATTATTACTATTGGTTATGCTGATGGTGAGCCTGAGGTTAGAGAGGAATCTGATTTGCATTCTCTCATTTATTTTAATAAGTATGGTCAAACAATTCAAAATGTGAATTTATTATTAAGAGAATATAATAAAGAAATTGAAAAAATTACTAAAATTGCAGATCCTATTGCTGAAGATGCTGTTAAAAATTTTGGTGAACATGCTAAAAAAATTATTGGTAAAGCGAAATCTTCTTTAAAAAATATTAATAAAAAACAATAATTTATTATTTTTGCATTAGGAAAGCATTTAAAAAACAACGTCTTTCTTATTTTTATGGCTACTACTTATTTTCCTTATGATGAGGTTAGAGATATTCAGATTGATTTAGTTAATGCAATTCATGAAGCAGTTAGTAAGGGAAATAATCTTATTGCGCATGCACCTACAGGTCTTGGTAAAACTGCAGCTAGTATTGCGGCTGCTCTTTCAAATAGTATTAAAACGGATAAAACAATTTTTTTTTTAACTAGTATGCACACTCAACATAAGATTGCTATTGATACTATTAGAGATATAAAGAAAAAACATGATGTTAAACTTGTTGCAGTTGATATTATTGGGAAAAGACACATGTGTTTGCAGCCAGGTGTTAGTGTTTTATCAACTAAAGATTTTTCTGATTATTGTAGGGCTTTAAGGGAAGATAATAAGTGTTCTTTTTATTCTAATTTAAAAAAAGGAGAAGAGCACACTTTTAATACGAAGGCTGCTGTTTCTGAAATAAAAGAAATTAGTCCTGTTATGACTGATGAGATGATAGATATTTCTTCAAAGCACGAAGTTTGTCCGTATGAGATTGGTCTTATTATTGGTAAATCTTCAAAAGTTATTATTGCTGATTATTATTATTTATTTCATCCTAGAATTAGGGATTCTTTTTTGAATAAAATAGATAAATTGCTTGAAGATGCAATTATTGTTATTGATGAGGCTCATAATCTTCCTAGAAGAATTAAGGATTTGGCTTCTGAAAAAATTTCTAATGTTGCTTTGAAGAGAGCGTTAAGCGAAGCTGAAAAATTTAATAAAGAAAATGTTATTAAGCCAATTCAAAAAATTATTTCTGTTATTGAGGGTTATGATTCTGAGGAACAAGAGATTTATGTTTCAAGGGAAGATTTTATTGATAAAATTAATGAAATCATGGATTATTATGATTTGGTGGAGGTTTTAGAAAGTGCTGCTGATGATGTTAGAGAAGAACAAAAGTATTCTTACATTGGTAGTATTTCTCAATTTCTTATTGCTTGGGCTGGTAATGATGAAGGGTTTACTAGAATATTTTCTAAAAGTAAAGGTTTGCAAGAAGATTTTTTGTCTTTGATGTATAAGTGTTTAGATCCTGGTATTATTAGTAAACCTGTTATGGATCAGGCTTTTTCAACAATTATTATGTCTGGAACACTCACTCCGACTTACATGTATAAAGAGGTTCTTGGTTTTGATGCGGTTAGAACTAAGGAATTAACTCTTGAGAGTCCGTTTCCTCAAGATAATAAATTAAATATTATTATTCCTAAAACTTCTACTAAGTTTACTACTAGAGGTGATTCTCAGTATATGGAGATGGCTAAAGTTATTACTCAGATCGTTAATATTGTTCCTGGAAATTCTGCTGTTTTTTTTCCTAGTTATCAATTAAGGGATGATGTTTATAAATATTTGAGTGATTGTGAAAAAACTATTTTTATTGAAAAGCCTGGCTTGTCAAAAAATGAAAAGGAAGAAATGATTGAGAATTTTAAAGGTTATAAAAATTCTGGCGCAGTTTTAATGGGCGTTACTAGTGGGAGTTTTGGAGAGGGTATTGATTTACCGGGTGATTATTTGAAGTGTGTTATTGTTGTTGGTCTTCCTCTTAATAGACCTGGTCTTGAAACTAAAGCTTTGATTAATTATTATGATCGTAAATTTGCTAAGGGTTGGGATTATGGTTATGTTTTTCCTGCTTTTAATAGAACGCTTCAAAGTGCTGGTCGTTGTATTAGGAGTGAAACTGATAGAGGTGTTGTTATTTTTTTAGATGAGCGTTATTCTTGGGATAAATATATGAGGTGTTTTCCTAAAGATTGGAATTTAAAGGTTACTCTTCTTTATGAATCTATGATTAGAAAATTTTTTAATGTTAAACCTGAAGAGAAAGCGAAGAGTTTGAATGATTATTAATAGAAAATTTTAATAATTTTATTATATTTCTAAATTTATGTCAAAAATTAGAGGTGTTCGTGCGACAAATGTTGTTGCAAATACTATTAGTATATCTGATATTTTAACTGAGTCTGATATTTTTTTAAGATATTCTTATTTTCCATTGTCTACTTCTATTGTTGCGGATGTGAATTGTTCGTGCGGTAAAGATTATTCTAAAAAAATAATTAATTTATATTTAAAAAAAGAAGATTTAGTCAATTTTAAATGTAGTTCTTGTAAAAACCCTAATATTTTGTATATAAAATCTAAATTCTAATATTGTTATTATTAAGTGCTTATTTTTGTTTTGTTATGCTTTTTCCTTGATTATGTCTTCCTTGACCCCAAGACGTTGATAAATAAGACCATATTGCTCCAGGTCCTATCGTTACTATTGTTCTTAAGTGTTGTGGAACTGCATAATAATTTATTATTTGGAATATGTTCCATGATGTAAGTGTGTGTTTTACTGTTTGTTTATATCCGTAATTATCGACTTTATCTACAAAATTTCTTTTGAAGTTTTTGAATATGTTGTTTTTTATATTTTTTTCATTATCTTCTTTTTTTTCTTTTTCTGTTCTTTTATCTTCTAATATTGTTGCGTAGTGTTTGATTAATTTAGGGAAACTATATTTATTTTCTTTTCCTATTTGTTCATTTGCTAGAACTATTGGGTTTGTTAAGTTCGCAAAAAGATTAGGTCCTAGTACTGCTTTTGCAACGGGATTATCCCATAAATATTTACCAACCATATCTCCGGTCCACATAAGTCCGTTTATTGTTTCTGCATATATTGGTGCTAAAAACATTTTAAACAAACTTTGTTTTAAATTTATTTTTTTATTATCTTTATGTTGTATTATTGCGTCACTTCCCACTTAAAATATTTCCATTGTTAGATAATTATTTAGTCTCGGATTATTTTGTGCAAATGTATTATGATGTTCTAATCCTTGTTTTAATATTTCTAAACTATCTGTTAGCATTGATTCTAAAGTCATTAATTTGTTATTTTCATATGGTTTATATGTTTTATTATTATCACTATTATTGAGTAATTATTTTTGTATATTCAAAACCCTTAAAAACTCATCAAATTTCTATTTTGGTATGAAAGAAGAATATAAGAAGTTGCAGGTCAAATATGGTTTGCCTTCTTATGAAGAACTTGCAAAATATTTCTTAATCGAAGGTATTGATGAGGAAGATAATATTTTGAAAGAAGTTTCAAAGAAGATGTTTAATAAAGTTGATTTTCTTGCTGATATAGTGGAGTCTTTGATTCAACCTGATTCTTCTATAAGTACTATGCATGAAGCTAGTAATTTAAGTAAAGAAACTAGGGCGAATCTTAAGGTTTATTATAGAAAACTTATGAGTATGAATAGAACTTTGTTAATTTCAAATTTGGAATTTGAAGAAAATGATTCTGCTGAAAAAATTAAAAGTGTTTTTGCAGATTGGCTTTTAATTAAGGATGAACTTATTGCTCTTCTAAGGGAGATTAAGGAAACTTGGAGCAGAGATTATGAAATAAAAGAGGATAGGGGGTATTTTGGATGATAGGATTGATTGCAGGCCCACAAGGCTGCGGAAAAGGAACACAGGCAAAATTTATTGAAAGAGATTATGGTTTTAAACCTATTAGTATGGGTGATTTGTTAAGGGAAGAAAGAGATAAAGATACTGATTTAGCAAAACAACTTAAAGAGATTATGGCTAGGGGAGATCTTGTACCTAATGAAATAACTTTTCAACTTATAAAAAACAGTCTTGATGTTTATGATAAGGTTTTGCTTGATGGGTTTCCTAGAAATATGGAACAAGCAGAGTGGGTTTTTAATAATATTAAACCAAATTTTATGATTGTTATTGATATTTCTGAAGATGAAACTGTTAAGAGATTGGAAAAAAGAAGGATTTGTACGGCTACAAAAAAAATTTTTATTGCTGATAAAATTGCTGATAAAGATATTGAAGATTGTAAAGCTGCAGGTGGAGAGATTATTCAAAGAGATGATGATAAGCCTGAAGCTATTAAACATAGGTTGAATATTTATAGGGATCAAACTGAGCCAGTAGAAAAATTCTTTGTAAAAAATGGGGTTCCTACATTTAAAATAGATGGTGCTCAATCAATTGAAGATGTTTATGAATCTTTAAAAGAAAAAATTAGTTCCATTCTTTAATTTTTTTATTTTTAGAATTATATTTTATTGTTCCTTTCTTTAGAAAGGGGTATGATGATCGAAGAGGTCTTCTAGAGGGTGGAGGGGTTTGAAGGGGTGAGAGGTGTTTTTAAAGATCACGTCTCCTCCTCGACCATCATGAATGTGAATGTTTGTGAGTTTATGTGTTGTCTGTATTTCTGTATATGCTCACTTCTGATTTTTTTGCTTTTATGTATGATTCGTTGTTTCTTTCTTTTTGTTCATAGTTGATTATTATTGTTGATAATCCATCTTTCACCATTTAACTCACCTCTAACTACTTAATAGTAGTCCTAGTATTTAAATGTTTCGATTATTTTACCACTCAACAGTAATTATAAACAAAATATTTATAAATGATTGTTGTTTAAACTATTATATGTCTGAAAAATTAATATTATCTTATTATGAAGGAGAAGATGAAGAAAAAATAGCTAAAATTCTTCAAAAAGCTCATTTTGCAGATAATACTTTTGAAGCAATAAAAATATTAAAGCAATTTGAAAATTCAAAAAATAATTTACTTTTGGCAAAAAATATTTATGATGGTTCTGTTGAAGGCGCTTATTTTTTTAATAAATTAGATTTTTTTGGAAATGTCGGAGCAGTACGTGGTAAAGGGCACTTAGCTGTAAAAATTGAAAATGAAGGGACAGGGAAATTTATTTTAAATTCTTTACAGGATTTATTTTCTATTATTGTTGATAGAAAAAAATTAAAATATATTGATCATCATGTTATTCCCACGGATATTTCTTCTGGCTTTTTTAATAAAAATGGTTATGATTCTCTTCCAGATTATGATAATGAAGGGGGTATTAGGCCTTATTCAAAAAGATTTTTTAAATCAAATAAATCTTTTTCAAACCCTATGTTGCATTATATTGCTGATTATGTTTTAAAAATTGAAAAATAATAAAACTTATAACTTATTAGTTTTACATTCTTAAAATGAGATATGTTGATGTTCATGCGCATTATGATTTAGGAGAATTTGATGATGATCTTCCAAAAGTTCTTGATAGTTGTAGTAAAGAAGGAGTTAAAGTAATAATAGAAAATGGCGTTCATCCAATTAGTAATAGGAGAATTCTTGAGCACGCTAAAATATTTCCTATGATAAAGCCCGCTCTTGGTTATTATCCAACACATGTTGTTGAATATGGTGTTGAAAAGGTTGATAAAGAAATTGATTTTATGAAAAAAAACAAAAGTAAATTTATTGCGATTGGCGAGGTTGGTATGGATTTTAAATTTGGTAATGATAATCCTTGCGGAGATAAATTTAAAAAAATTCAAAAAGAGGGTTTTGAAAAATTTATTGAATTAAGTGAAAAGACAAAAAAACCTCTTATTATTCATAGTAGAAAAGCAGAACTTGAAGTTATAGATCTTTTGGAATCTAGTAAATTAAAAAATCCTGTTATGCATTGTTTTATGGGTAAGAAGAAATTAATGCAAAGAGTTGCGGATAATGGTTGGAATTTTTCAATTAGTCCTATTGTTGATAAACTTCAACAACTTCAAGAAATGGTTTCTTATACAAATATAAATCAATTATTAACTGAAACTGATGCGCCTTATTTAGCTCCTAGTCCTGGCGAACGTAATGATAGTAGAAATATTAAGATTGCAGTAAAAAAGATTGCTGAAATAAAGGGTTTTGAAGAAATAGAAACTGCTGATACTATTTTTATGAATTATCAAAGGTTGTTCTTATAGATGCGATTAATTTCTATCAGGTTATTTATTGACTTTCTTTTTTCTTCGCTATATATTTGGAAAGGATTTGTTACTTTTTTTTTTCTTATTGCTGAGATTATATATGTTCTTGTTTTGAAATATGTTTTAGCATAAATATTTGATTTTATATTTAAAAATTTTATTTGTTCTAAATCTTCTTTTTTTATTGTATCTATAAATTCTTTTAGGTATGTTTCTTTATGTTCTGTTTTAAGATTTAGTATTGAATACATCATAAATAGGTTTAATTTATTTTTTACTGTGTTGAATTCATTTTCTTTATTTAAAACGAGGCCAGGGTCTATAGCTATTGCAGTGTGTGTTTCTTCAGAATATAAGTAATTTCTTAGGTGGTTGTCGGGGTGCAATAAATTTATTTCTTGCTCTTTTTCCGCGATTTTATTTATTATTGTTATTAAATCTAATAATTTTCTGTATTTTTTTGATTCATATGAATTTGTGTTTAATATTGTTTCAAAATTTTTTGATTTTATGTATTGGAATATTGTGGCGTCTTTTTTTTGATCTATAATATTTATTGTTGGTATATTTCTTTTTTTCCATTCATTTATTATTTCTTCTTCTATATTTGTTTGTTTGGTTTGATCAAGAGATCTTATGTTTTCAAAAGGATTTTTTGAATTAAAATATTTGATTATTGGGGTTTCTATTTTTTTTAAAATTTCTTTTGTTTTTTTCTTTGTTTTATTAGGTATTTTGCTTTTTGCTTTATAAATCAATTTTTTTCCAGATATTTTTATTAAAAATACGTCGTGACATCCTCCTTCTAGTTTTTTCCATTCGTAGTTTTTAATTGCTTCTGATAAATCAGGGTACATTATCGGATGATTTTCATTCGTTTTATAAATCTTTCTTTTATTTATCACTCACAAGTTAAAACACAGAGTTTATATATTTTAAATTCGGGGATATTATATCATGGAAATTCACATTGATACAAAAAAGGATTCTGATGAAGAAATAAGGAAAGCTATTAGGATGCTTCAAGCATATGTTGGAGATAATATCAGCGGTTCTTCGTCAGAACTTAGTAGTCAGGTTTCAGGTTTCAGTTCACAGAATTCTGAAATGATGAATCCGTCTCCTGGTGCATTTAACATATTTGGAGATGGTGGCGGTTCTAATGATCGTGGTTCTGAGGATAATTTAGATTTAAATTCTCAAAGTTTTGATTCAAATTCAGATTCTAAGATTCAGAAAAAGGAAGACTTGCCAAGGATTGAGTTTATTGATTATTGATTTTTTTTCTTTTTTTTCTTTTTTTTTTGCATTATTACTTAAAATTTAAAAATGGCTCTTCATTCTATGTATTATGAAGAAAAATAAGTGGATTTACGCTGATGATTTAGATGAAAATACTTTAAAGCAGTTTGAAGAGTGTGTTAATTGTGATTTTGTAGTTGAAGGTGCTTTAATGCCTGATGCACATCTTGGTTATGTGGCTCCTATCGGTTCAGTTTTAGTCACCAAGGATTTTATTGTTCCTAGCTGGGTTGGTTATGATATTGGTTGTGGTATGACTGCAGCACATATTAAAGGGAAAGATATGCTTAAGAAGATTAGAGAGAATCAAGATAAAATTTTTGATGCAGTTAAAAAAAGAATTCCTATGGGTAAAGGAGAAATTAATTCTTCTAATGCTGTTACAAGAAAAACTAAAGAAGATTATTCTGTGTTAATTGAAGAATTCAAAAAAGGAGCGTATAATAAAGAAATTTTACAATTTTTAGAAGGTAAAGCGATTAGGCATATTGGTAGTTTAGGTGATGGTAATCATTTTATTGAACTTAGTGAAGATGAACTTGGAGATGCTTGGATTACTGTGCATTCTGGAAGTAGGGGTGTTGGTTTTAAAGTTGCAGAAAAATATATGATGAAAGTTGCAGGAACTGATAAAGAATTTGAAGCAACACATCCAATTCATAAGGATTCGGAACTTGGAAAAGAATATCTTAATGTTCTTGATTTTGGTTTGAAATTTGCTCTTAGAAATAGATTAGAATTAATTGAAAGAACAATTAAGGGAATTGAAGATGTTTTAGGTGAAAAAATTGAATTTGAAGTTTGGACTAATAAGAATCATAATCATGCAATTCCTGAAAATGGTTTATTTATTCATAGAAAAGGTGCTACTCCTGCCAAGAGTGGAGAAAGGGGCGTTATTCCTGGTAATATGAGGGATGGTTGTTTCTTGGTTGAAGGACTTGGTAATAAAGAGTTTATTGAAAGTAGTAGTCATGGAGCGGGCAGAAAATATAGTAGGAAAGATGCTAAAGAAAAGTTTTCTATTGAAGATTTTAGGGAATCTATGAAAGGAATTAAAGGAACGATTTCGCAAGGAACTTTAGATGAGTCTCCTATGGCTTATAAAGATGTTTTTGATGTTATGGATAAGCAAAAAGATTCTGTTAAAATAATTAAGCATCTTAAACCGGTTATTAATTGGAAAGGTGAACGTGGCAGACAAGGAAAAAATAAAGATAAAAACTAATTTTCTTTATTATAGAATTCTATTTTGTAAACTTTGTTGTTATTAAGATTTATATATAGTGTTTGAGGGGGCGAGTGTTTAAGATTTGTTCTTGCTATTTTGTAGGGGATTTCTTTATGGAATTGTTTTATTTTTGATGTATTTTTTTTATCTATTTGTTCTCTTTTTATGTTTTCTTGATCCACATATTTTTTTTCTTCTTGCACATCTCTTTTTATTTCGATTTTTTTATGTCTTAATTTATATATGTTTATTTTTGTTTCTTGTTCTAATTTTTTTAAATAGTTTATTTTTTTATTCCTTAAATCTTCTGTTTCTTTAAATCCTTCCAGCGTATACCATGCTTTTGAGCTTTTGTAAGCAGTTATTATTTCGTATTTTATTTGATTGTATTTTTCTTTTATTTCTTTTTTTTCAT
>JAIPET010000010.1 GCA_021736975.1 Candidatus Woesearchaeota archaeon | reverse complement strand
CAAATACTTAAAAACTTAAACAAAAAATTTAGGGTAACAGAAGAAGGAATAAAATATTTATCAAAAGGAAAAGAACAACTAGAAAAAAGAAAAAGATATTTAGATGATATAACAAAACTTGAAGTAACAAGAGATTTAGAAGCAAGAGGAACTATTTTAGAAGAATATTATTCAGACACAACAAAAAATAAAGAAATATACGATTGGATAGAAACAAGAACTTTAAGAAATTTAGGATACAACAATATACAAATAAAAAATATAAAAAATAACGGGTTTGAGTCAAAAGAAATATCAGAAAGAATAAAACAAAAAATAAGTTTTATGATAGAACTAACAGAATTCTACAAACTAATAAATCAAGAAAATGAAGACCCATTATTCATAAAAGCAGTAATTATGCAAGAATCAAAATTTGATAATAACGCAAAAAGCCATGCTGGCGCAGAAGGATTTATGCAACTCATGCCGGAAACAGCAAAACAATATAATGTAAATAAAAACAACCCGATCCAAAACATAGTGGGCGGAACAAGAATGCTGTCAAAATTAAAATACAAATATTCTGAATACACACCAACCACACAAAAAATATTTACTTTAATAGGATATAACTGGGGTCCTAGAAACGTATCAAGATTCATGAAATACGGACTTGAATGCTTGCCAAAAGAAACAGCAAAATACGTACCATACGTTCTAGGATACGAAGCAGAACTAAACAAAATATATACGCTATAATTTTTTATATTTTAAAAGCAAACTATTAGTTAAAACTGAAACGCTACTCATAGCCATAGCGGCGCCTGCAACTATTGGAGATAAAAGCCAACCAGTCCACAAATATAATGTGCCTGCCGCTATAGGAATTCCAAGAACATTATAAAATAAAGCCCAAAACATGTTTTGTCTTATTTTTGACATAGTTAATTTACTAAGTCTTAAAGCACTAGGCACTCCTAAAGGATCATCTCTCATTAAAACAATATCTCCTGTTTCCATAGCAACATCTGTACCAGAACCCATAGCAATACCAATATCAGCTTGAGCAATCGCAGGAGCATCATTAATGCCATCACCAATCATAGCAACTTTAAACTTACCCTTTCTTTGAAGTTTTTTAACATAACCAGCCTTATCTTTAGGTAAAACTTCAGCAAAAACATTCTTGATGCCAGCCTGGCCAGCAATAGCTTTAGCAGTTCTTTTATTATCACCAGTTATCATAAAAGTCTTTATTCCCATTTTATGCAATCTATAAACTGCTTGCTTGCTTGTTTCTCTTATTGTATCTGCTACAGCTATTATTCCAAGAACTTTTTTATCAGCCAAAATCATTACAGTTTTACCTTCCTTTTCAAGAGACTCAATTTTATTTTTATATTTAGACACATTTATTTTTTGTTTTTGCATAAGTTTAATATTTCCAGCAAAATATTTATTTTTACTAATATTTGCTTCTATTCCATGACCAGGAATCGCTTTAAATTTTGAAATTTTTTTAAACTTAACTTTTTGTTCTTTAGAATATCTAACAATAGATTCTGCTAAAGGATGTTCAGATTCATTTTCAATACTTCCCAAAATAGTAATGAACTCTTTTTCATTTAAACTCGTTTTAAAATCAGTAACTTCAGGAACTCCTTTAGTGATAGTTCCTGTTTTATCAAAAACAACAAAATTAATTTTATGAGCAGTTTCAAGAGCATCTCCTCCTTTAATTAAAATACCTTTTTTAGCACCAAGACCAGTTCCAACCATAATGCTAGTTGGAGTAGCAAGACCAAGAGCACAAGGACACGCAATAACTAAAACAGAAACAGCTGTAAGAATAGCAAAAGAAGAATCTTTTCCTCCTAAAGTCCAACCAATAAAAGTAATTATAGCAATTAAAATAACTATAGGTACAAAATAAGCACTTATTGTATCCGCAAATCTTTGAATAGGTGCTTTCCTACCTTGAGCATCCTCAACTAATTTTACTATATGAGAAAGAGTTGTATCATTTCCAACTTTTGTAGCTTTAAATCTAAAAGAACCATGCTTATTTATAGTTCCACCAAAAACCAAATCATTCTTATTTTTATCAACAGGAATACTTTCACCAGTAATCATAGATTCATCAATACTTGTATTTCCAGAAAGAATAGATCCATCAACAGGAACTTTTTCTCCAGGTTTAACAAGAATAATATCTCCTAGCTTAACATCATCAACACTAATATTATATTCAATTCCTTTTCTTAATACACGCGCAGTTTTAGGACTAATACTCATCAGTTTAGAAATAGCATCACTAGTTTTCCCCTTAGCACTAGCTTCTAAATATTTCCCAAGAATAACTAAAGTAATCAATATTGCTGAAGTTTCAAAATATTGTTGATGACCTTGAACAAACAAAACCAAATAAACAGAATAAAAATACGCTGCACTAGTACCAAGAGCAATTAAAGAATCCATATTAGCAGTCTTATTTTTTAAAGCACTCCAAGTTCCTTTATAAAATTCGGCACCAATATAAAATTGAATTGGCGTGGCTAAAATCCATAAAATATATTCTTCAAAAGGAAGTTTTATTCCAACCCACATAAAAACCATGCCAATAATAAAAGCAGGAACAGCAAAAAACAAACTATAAACTAATTTTTTCTTTAATCTAATCATTTCTTTTTTATGTTGTTTTTTAGGATCAATCATCGATTTAGAAATAGAAGCATCATAACCTTTTTTTTTAACAATTTCAATTAATTCTTTTTCTGATACTAACTTTTCATTAAAATTAACAGTTGCTCTTCCAGTACTATAATTAACGTTTGAAGATTTAATATTTGCATTTTTACTAAAAACTTTCTGAATTAACGTTGAACAACTAGCACAATGCATTCCTTTGATATCTAAATCTACTTTTTTCATTTTTATCTTTTCTCCCAATTTTTATAAATCAATAATAAAATAATTTTTGTGAAATAATATTTATCCTCCACAACCGCATCCACCTTCACTTGCACCACAACTTCCAGCAACTGGTGCTGATTCAACATATGCAGTTTTTTCTCCTGAATTATCAACTACATCAAAAGTTGTAGCGCCCATACCCATGCTACAAGCAATATTAAATGTTCCTGATTTATCAGGAGTAAATTCAATAATATTATCGCCTTCGCGCACATAAGAACTCACTCCAAAACCTGGTATTCTTACTGCTTGCATACAACCTACAACGCTATTCATATCAACTTCCATTCTAACAGGAACCCCCATTTTTAATTCAGGAGGATCTAATACATAAACATAATTTTCATAACTAAGTTTAACATTTTGATATTCTCCACTTACTGCTTTTTGATCATTATTAGAACCAACTACATTTCCCGTTATACTTTGTTTTGCATTAGCACTCATTGCGGAACTTAAAATTCCAAATAATCCAATTACTACAATTGCAAGCACAAAATAAAATACACTTTTTTTTACTTTCATATTAATACCTCCTTAAAAACTTACTAATGGACTTTTTGGTCCATAAATTATTATTGCTAGTAAAATAAATGTTGCAATGACTGCGATTGAACTTAAAGTCATAAAATCTACTGGTTGTTTATTATGCTTTTTTCCTTCTACAACTTCTTCATACATCATAATACTTAAGCCGCCAAGTATTAAAACATTAATAGCTATATAAAAAGGCATAAATATCAATAAATTATCTGAAAACATCATAATTGAAATCATAGGACCCATAGTTCCTCCCATGAGGCCTGCCATTAATCCTTCCATAGTTCCCATGATGCCACAACATTTTCCAGTAATCCATCCAACTAAACAACCTAAAAGCATTCCAACCATACTTCCTATAAAAAATCCATTTGTCGCACCAACAATTGCACCAATCATCATACCTGTTTGCATACCAATAGTCATGCCAATCATCATACCAGTCATACAAGTAATTTTATTCTTCAAATATGCGATTACATGCCACATACCAACACTTATAGTTGCAATACTTATATTTAAGTATAAAATCCACCAACTATAATTTGATAAAAAATCAGGAATATTTTTCAAAAATAAAAAATACGCTAAAACTTCTAATGCACTAATAATAAGAAAAAGACCAATAGTATAAGGAATAATTTTTGATTCCAAAACATACTTAGAAGGATTTTCCTTAAAGTGTCTCATTCTTTCCTTTAATGTTTTTCTCTCAAATGGTTCAGTTGAAGCTCTGAAACCTTTTGATTTAATAATACTAATAATATCTTTAGTATTTATTTTTGACTCATCAAATTCGATTTCAGTTGAATCATCATAAACAACATATTTTATTATTCCATCTTCTTTATCAAACGCCTTTTTTAAAACTCTAGAACAAGAATCACACTCAATATCAGGAATGTAAATATTTTCTTTCATCATTGCACCTCATAACCTTCATTTTTAATAACAGATTTTATTTTAGATTCATTAATAATATTAGAATCAAAAACCAATTTTACTTCCCCAGACTTATGCGAAATGTCTTTAACAATTACAGAATCAAGTTCATCTAACTCATCTTTAATTAACATTTCACACGATTTACAATGCATTCCTTTAATCTTGAATGTTTTTTCCATTATCTCACCTTACAAAAATGTTAAATAAGAGTTTATTAATACCCTTCGACCACTAAAATAACACTCAGAACGTTTGAAAGTGTCAAATTATCGTTCTAGATCGTTTAAGAATAAATAAAAAGAAAAATAAAAAATTCTATAAAATAGCTGAAATAACTACAAAAATTATAGCAAACACTATCAACCATACAAATAAAGAAAGAGTTGTGAAAAATCCAGTTGTAGCACCAAATTTATGTCCTGTGAATATAGGTATTCCAATCATCCCAAATAAAGTTAATAAAATCCCTAAAAGAATCATTAACAAAATTAACAAATCATTATATCTATATCCTAAAATATTATCTAATACGAGTAAAATAACATAAATTAATCCCCATAACAAAGCTATTCCTAATGCACTAAATAATCCTCCCAAAAAAGGAATTATAAATTTGTGTTTAGTTTCCGAATCTTTTTGTTGTTGTTTTATAGGTAAATTTTCTTTAGTATATTCTTTTAATTTTTTTATACCATAACTAATTAAAAAAATAACTATTGCAACACCAAGTAAACTCCAAAATAAATTAGACCAATATAATGCAAACCAACTTTTTGAATATTGAACATTCACACTTAAACTTTCATAAGGATCTAAATAAGATGCTGTTTGAACAAAACCTCCAGAATACTCTAGGTGTGTCGAAATATCACTCATTTTAGAACTTAATTCACTATTTAAAGAATTTGAAGACTCTAAATTTCCTGCAAAGGTAACCATATCAGATCTATAATTAGTATTTGAAGATTTTCCTTTTAAAATAAATTCATCAGGAACATTGATTGAAACTCGGATACTAGAAATGTCTTTATTAGTTTTAAAAGTTTCAAATTCAGCATTCATTTTTCCCAAAGAACTCTTACCAACATCATATATTTTAGTAATAACAATAAATTCTTTCTGATTTCCTTTCATTACCGGTTCTTTAAAATTTATTTTTAAAATAGTTTTATCAGATAAAAGTTCAGGTTGAGTTTCTATTTTTTCATAAGTATAAGAAATATCTTGATTAAATCTTTCGCAATTTTGTTCATATTTAAGACATGGTTTTTCATATGTTTGACATTTACCATAATAATCGTATTGGACACAAGTAGATCCTTCTCCATATTGTTTACAAGTATTTCCCCAAGACAAACAATTAGAATTATCTGAATCAACAACTTTTTCATAAACACCTATTAATCTTATTTCTTTATACGGAATTTCTAAAATATAACTATTTATGTCTTTATTAACATCATACATAATGTCTTTAAAAAATACTATTGCTTCTCCTTCTCCATCCATTTGCAAAGAATATTTATGTTGATCTGATAAAAACATGTCAGGCATATAAGAAAGACCTAAAACAGAATAAATGCTAGTCAATAAAACAACCAATAATAATAAACTCATCAATATTTTTTTCATTTTTTCACCTTTTATTATCTATTAAAACTTTAGCATTATGAACTACTTCTTTAAAACTAGTAAATGAATCATCATTAATATTTAAAGAATCAACAATTTCTTTCACTTTATTAATACTAGGAGGAGGCGCAGTAAGTTTCAAAATTTGAGCATATCTTGAAGTTGCTATAGCAAGTTTATCATAATCATTAGTATTCTCAAAATTAATTATATTTGCATAAACAACATCGCTTAATTCTTTTTGTTTTCTATTTTCATCCTTATATTTTAAAGAAACATCACAAACTTTTCCAGTTAGTTTTTTTAATTTTAACTCATAAATTGCAGTCGCTTGATGACCTGCACCAATTTCTCCTGCATCAACAGAATCATTTTGAAAATCAGCAAAACTTAAATCTCTATTTTCATAACCTATCAATCTATAAGATTCAACAATATTTTCATTAAAATGAACTTGAATTTTTGCATCTTCACCAACAATTTCAGTAGTAGCATCTAATTGTTTATCAAAAACTCTTTTTCCTTCATCAACATCATTAATATAAAAATAATTACCATCAGCCTTATCAGCAATTTGTTCTAAAAGAACATCATTATAATTACCCATACCAACACCTATACTTGTAAGACTTATACCTTTATCTTTATAATTTCCAAGTTTACTTAAAATTCCATCAGAAGATGTTTTTCCAACATTAGCAACACCATCAGATAATAAAATAACTCTATTAACATTTAAACCATTAAAACCTTTCTCAGCAACAGAATAACCAAGAGATAAACCAGCTTCCGCATTAGTAGAACCTTGAGGAGATAAATTATTTATAACATTCATAATTTTATCTTTTTCAGATCCACTTGTAAAATCAAGAACTTGTTTTGCATCATTACTATATGTAATTATAGCAACATAATCATTATCCTTAAGATTATTAACTAAATATTTTAAACTTGTTTTTAATAATCCTAATCTATTTTCAGAAAGCATACTTCCAGAAACATCTATAACTAAAGTAAGTTTTTTAGGTTTAGTGTTAAACGGTTCTCTGGCTTTAACACCTAACATTAAATAATTAATATCTTTATCAAAAGGACTTTTAACAATTTTAGAATAAATATCAAATGGTTCATCAGGATTAGGATACTCATAATTAAAATAATTAACAAATTCTTCAGGTCTTATAGATTTAACAGGAGGAAGAGAACCTCTCATAACATAATTTTTAGCAATAGTAAATGAAGCAGTATCAACATCTAATGCGAATGTAGAATAAGGTCCTTCTTTAGGACTTATAAAAACATGTGTTCCATAATCGACAAAATACATATTTCTTATATTATTAGGGTTGTTAGTAGTTGTTTTATGAGAATTAGAAATGTCTTTTAAATTGTTAAAATTTCCTCCTTGCATATCGTGTGCCATATATAGTTCAGATGTGCCTTTGGAAAGAAAAAACATTCCAAAAAATACTAATGCAAAAATCAATGTTCCTGCAATTGCAGTTGCGATAACAACAAATTGTTTTATTTTCATAACCTCCGAAAAAACTCTAAATATTAAATGATTATTATAACTTTAACTTCTTTTGAAGTCTTATTAATTTAATCCTTTAAAAATATTCTCTGAATTCAGTTAATATGAAACCCTTATTTTTTTGTATTGCGAAGCACTATTTTTTACTCCGTTAAAAATAAAAAACCAATATTTGCACCTATTTTGCTGTACAAAATATAAATATTTTAAATTAATTACAAGGCAATACTGAGGAGTTCATATTTTTCATGAATTCATGTTTTGTATTAAACAAATACAAAAATCAATTATGAACGTTAATTCAATCAAATTTGACGTTTACAGCAGTTTTTGATCTATTTAAACTAATAGAAAGGTATATAAAATAAAAAAATTTCATAGTTGTAATGTCTGTGATTAAAAAAACAAAAAACATCTTTGAAAAAGTTTTCGAAGACAAATTTAACAGAATATTTATTCCTATAATAATACTCCTTGGAATATTTTTAATCTTTGCAGCACCAACAAATACAAGCACAGGCACAGAAACAGGACAATTAGATGTACACTTCTTTTTTTTACCAAGCTGTCCTCATTGTCAAGAACAAAAACCATTTAATCAACAATTAATGAAAGAATATCCACAAGTAAACTGGATATATCACGATACAAGTAATTCTAAAGAAAATGAAATATATTTTCAAATGGCAGTAGAAAGAGGCCTAGATATAAAAACATTAGGCGTTCCAGGAACATTTATTGGAGATAAAGAAATAATAGGATTTGGAAGTAAAGAAACAACAGGAGTAGAAATAAGACAAGCACTAGAAGAATATATCGCACAAAATGCACAAGAAAAAAATCAAATTAATGAAACAACTGAAAATAATGAAACAAATCAAACAGAAGAATTTCAAAAAATAATAAAATTACCAATTTTTGGAGAAATAAATGTATTAGAAGTAAGTTTGCCAGTTCTATCCATATTATTAGGATTTGTAGATGGAATGAATCCCTGCGCTATGTGGGTACTTGTATATTTAATATCCTTAATACTAGAAGTTAGAGATAGAAAAAAAATATGGCTTTTAGTAGGAACATTTCTATTATCCTCCGGAGTTTTATATTTTCTTCTTATGACTGCATGGCTAAACGCATTTTTACTAGTAGGATATATAAGAGCAGTAACAATAATAATAGGTTTAGTAGCATTATACTTTGGAGTTACAAGCATAAAATCATTCATAGAAACAAAAGGTGCTATTCAATGCGAAGTAGGAAATGCAGAAAGCAAGAAAAAAACTATGAGCAAAATGAAACAATTAGTTGCATCGCCACTAACATGGGCAACACTTGTTGGAATGGTAGGATTAGCTTTTATAATAAATAGCATAGAATTTGTTTGCTCAGCAGCATTACCAGCAATATTCACACAAGTATTAGCAATAAGTGACATATCAGGAGTATCATATTATCTTTACATACTACTATATGTGTTCTTTTTTATGTTAGATGACTTAATCATATTTAGTTTTGCAGTATTTGCAGTAAACAAATTTTTAGGAGATAAATACGCTAAATGGTGCAAACTAATAGGAGGCATAATAATGCTAATATTAGGAATAATAATGGTTTTCTTCCCAAACATATTAAGATAAAAAAATATGATTTATGAAAAATTTTTTAAATAATTATTTTTTTTTAAATGATCATGAATAAAAATGTGCAAAATTATATTATAGATATATGCTTATTAATAAGTTTTATAATTACATTTTTCACAGGAATATTCAAATGGCCAGGATTACTAGATTTTTTAAATATGAATCCAAGATCATTTAATTTTTATTTAATAAATAAATTTCATGATTGGTCAGGACTTGCAATGGGATTATTTGTATTAATTCATATAATGCTTCACTGGAAATGGATAATTACAATGACAAAAAAAATAATAAGAGGTAAAAATAATGAGAACTAAAATAATGATAACAATTTTTATTTTAAGCATGTTTATTTTAACAGCTTGCAGCGGAAATAATTTAACTGGAGGAGCAACATTATCAGATGCAATAGCGGAACAAAACAATATGGATGAAAATACAGGTCATGAATGTCCATATGGAAAAACAGAAGGAACATGCACAGGAGAATGCGGAAAATTCCAAGATGAAAACAAAGATGGATACTGCGATAATAATTAATTTTTAACAATAATTAATATAATCTTTTTTTAATTTGAATGATATTAATTTAGAATTTTTTTGCATATTTACATTTAAAGAGTAAAATGAATTTTTTAGAAAATTATATATATGACTCAATTCAATAGATATTTATGGATCAAAATAAATTATATTATTTTATGTGTTTAATAATTCTTATTTTTGCATTTAGTGGTTGTACGCAAACAAATAATCAAAATACAGAACCAAATGCTTCTATTAAGAATGAAACTTTTGTGACTGACAATTTAATCAATGAATCAAATCTTTCTTTAAAGAAAGATAATCAAAATCCTGAAAAAGATATTTTATTAAATATTTCAGAAAATTTATCATTAGAAACTTCTGAAGAAATTAAAAAAGAAGATTTAATGCCTCCAGTTGAATGTATAAAACAATATTCTATTACAAATAATCAATTGAAACTTATATTAGATGATAGAACAGTTCGATTTTCAAATCAAAATCAAAATAAATTATATTATTATTTAACTAATCCAACAGAAAATGGAGAAATATCTGTGCTTTCAAAAAAACAACACAATTTACTTGATAAATATAGTATAAATATAGAAGATTATATTCCTAATTCAGTTCCTATAGAAATTGCTGAAAATATCACATTTAATATTTATAATTTTTCAAATAAAGAATGTTTGAAACACAAAGAATCTTTTGATATAGATTTTACAATATCTTGTAAAGAAATTTCAGATGCAACTCATGGATATTGCAAACATATAAACACTCAAGACTTTGATATTGTTATTAATGTAATATATCCCCAACCAGATAAAGCAAAAACTCTTCAAATACAAATTGATGATGGAGATATGATGTTTTCTAAATATGAAAATATAAATTCTCGTACTC
Organism: Candidatus Woesearchaeota archaeon; assembly: GCA_021736975.1. Classification (GTDB taxonomy): domain Archaea; phylum Nanobdellota; class Nanobdellia; order Woesearchaeales; family 21-14-0-10-32-9; genus JAIPET01. The sequence continues at coordinate 22,421 of JAIPET010000010.1, read as the reverse complement.
ATTACGGCGCATTTAGAATAGCTGCAGGAAGCTTATCTCTTGGTAATCATGAAATTAAAATAACTGCATTAGATAAAAATAATAAAAAATATGTTCAAAAATATCCTTTAACTATAACTTTAGGAAAATCTGAAAATTTGAATACTTGTCAAATTTTTGAAAATATAGGTATAGGTGATAGTATAGATGTTCCTAGAATTGGAGGAGAATATGAACTCAAGAAAATTTATAAAACGCCTAAAATGATACTTTTAGAAAATCTTAAAAACAAATATAATGTACAAGCAGTTTCATATGATTCAGGATTGAGAAATGCTGGAGGCTTAAAAGTTAGTTCTTTCAAAGATGATGAATTTACATTAGATTATTATAATTATTTTTGTGACGATTAGAAAATATCAAATCCTTTTTATTTTAATATTTTACATGTTGATTTAATATTACTTATATTTTTAAAAAAATTTATAATATTTTGATATTTAATAGTTTTATGAGAGAAAATAAAATATTTATTTTTAACAAACACAATGAAAAACTTGCAGGTCTAGAAGCAATACCTAAAGAGAAAAAAGAAAAATATTCTGCTATTATTTTAGTACATGGGTTTGGAGTTACAAAAGAAGAATACGGATTATTTGATGGTTTAGCTACCGCATTATCTGATTCAGGATTTATTGTGTACAGATTTGATTTTGCTGGAAGAGGAGAAAGCGAAGGGGACTATTCAAAAACATCTATAACAAAAATGATGGAAGATTTAGAATTAATAATTGAATTTATAAAAAGTCAATATTTTGTAAACATAAACAAAATAGGAATATTGGCACAATCCTTTGGAACTAGCGTAGTAGCAAGTTTAATTCCAGAAGTAAACACAATAATATTTACAGGAAGCATATTTGACCCAATAAGTCATACTAACAATATAAAAAAATGGGATGTTCTTGACAAAAAAGGAATTTCGATAAAAACAAAAAAAACAAGTGGAGAAATAATAAAAATAGGACCACAATTTTGGACTGATCTAGAAAAACATGATTTACTAAAAAATATAAAAAAAATTAATTTCCCAATATTATTTATACATGGTTCAGAAGATAAAAGCGTTCCTATTGAAAGTATGGAAAAATTCTATGAAAACGCAAATGAACCCAAAGAAAAAATAATAATTCAAGGTGCAGAACACGGAATGGAACCAAAAAGAGACAAATTAAATGAACTCGTAATTGAATGGTTTAAGAAATATTTATAAATAATATTCATTATCTAGTAGTTATGATGAAAATTGATGAATTAAATAATGAATTATATGCTAAATTCATTCCAAAAAGTGCAAATAAACTTAGTGATAATAAACAACATATTGCATTAGATTCAATACAAACATTATTTGATTTCTTAGTTAAATGCGATTATTCAGCTTTAACAATAGATAATAATTTTATTCCAAGAGCAGTCAAAAATTTAACAGAACACTTAAAAGAAAAAAAATATTTAATACCAGCACTTGAAAACAATACAAAAAGCATATACTTTCTTAAACGATTAGGCCACTTAGCATTAGACGATAATATATCTTCGTTTATTTCAGACAAAGTTATAACAAGAGATCCAGGAACAGATAAAGAATTTCAAGAAGAAATGAAAGATTATGATTATTTTAAATATTCAGTTGAAAAAATATTAAATAAATTTCCAAACAGTTCAATAATATTAAACGGATCATTTAAACAAAAAGGACAAAGAGCAAACGATGTAGATTTTAAAGTAATTGTACCAAATCTAAATCAACAAAAATACTTAGAAAATTTAAACTATGCATTTGAACTAAGAAAAGAAAAACCAAAAATAACCTTTATGATGATCCCAGAAGAACATTATAAAACATTTGCAGCAGCAGAAAATAACACTCATTTTATAGAAGGAGACGTAATAAATAAAGGATACACGTTTAATCAAATACCAAATAACATAAAAATGCATTTAGAACTAGTAAATGCAATAAGAAAAAAATTTGATTTAGAAAATTATTTGAACTCAGAAGAAACATTAAGTTCGAACAGATTAAATGCAAGAGCAAGAGACCCATTTTACATCTTACAAAAATTAGAAAAAGTATTTGGAAAAAAAGAAGAAGTCATAGAAATAAACATAAACAAATACCAAAATGAAGAAATAAAAAATAAAACACAACAACAAATTCTAAAAGAAAAAAACGAACAAACAAACAATTTAATACAAATATACTCAAAAGAACTTACTACTTATTTACTAGATTAAACATAAAATTCTAATTATATTTTAGTTAATTTTATATATTGTTTTAACTTAAATTTATTGTGACTTCAAAAAATAAAAAAAACTTATTTTTAGCAAATCTCATTTTATTAATTATATTTTTTGTATCTACTCTATTATCATTTTTTTTAGAAGTATCATTTTTAGATTTATTATTTCGCGCAGGGCTTATAGCAATTATATCATTTATTATTTTAGGATTAGGTTATTTTATGATTTCTTCAAAAATAAAATATTATTTATTTTATCCTAATAATAGAAAAATAATTTTCAAAAATTTAATGATCTTCCTTGGAAGTAATATACTTGTAGGACTTTTCTTTGGTTTTAAAGAATATTCTCAAAAAGCAACTATTTATCTTTATGCAGGAATATTTTTTGCCGTAGTATCTTTATTTTTTTATATATTAAGAATATATTATAAAAAAAATATTGGTTATAAAAGACGAGCTCATGAAATAGCTTTATCTGTTGAAACTAAGTTTATAATATCATATGTGCTGAGCATATTTATGATGACATTTTATGATGTGCTTATTTTAATGAATATACTTTTCTGAAATTTTTTGAATATTTTTATAATGTTAACAGGGCAGTTTTTCTAAGGTTTCGCTCTTAAGTCTCAATTTATGCGTTGGAGGAACGCGAGGTTCCTTAGCTAAAAGTTCATTTGAATATTTGGATTATTACTTTCGTACAGTTTTATGCCGTACTTGCGTTTGCGTCTGAAGCGAGAGTAACAGTTCATTTGAATATTTTAATGATGTTAACAGGACAATCCTTTACTGCTTTTTCATTTTCTTCTGTTAATTCTATAGGTAGTTCTTTTACGAATGTTTCTCCTTTTTTCTCAGAATTTATAAGATCTGCTTTGCCATCTTTTTCATTAATCTTCCACATGCTAGGGCAGTTTTCTACACAACTATTGCAACCAATACAATCTTTTCTTAAATGAATTATTTTCGCCATTAAGGTTTCACTCTTCTAGTAATTTTGCTAATGCTTTTTTATGCCAAAATGCAATATCTAAATTCTTAATTTCTTCTCTAGAAAAGAAATCCATTTGAGTTATTTCTTCATCTTTAGCAAAATTTTGATTATCTTTTTTATTTGATTTTAGAATTCCTCTAAAAAAGAATTTATGTTCATGTCTAAATAAATTAAGTTTAGGATAATAAGCCAGATCATTTTCTATATAAACAGGAGTTTTATCAATTATTTCAATATCAAATCCAGTTTCCTCTTTTAATTCTCTAATACCTGTTTCATGAAATGTTTCGCCAGGTTCTATTCCTCCTCCTGGAATTTCCCATTTTCCAACTGTTTTTTCTATAATAAATAAATATTTATTCTCAGAATTCTTAACAAGAACATAAACGCCAGGTCTAAAAATAACTTTATCTTCTTTTGTTGGTAAATGACCTTTTTTATTATAATCAAAATATTCTCTATTCATTTTTTATCAACTACAATGAAAACTTTATCTCCTTTTCTGACCTTGCTTTGGACTTTAAAAGAAACTTCTGTTTTCTTTTCAGCTTTTTTTATAATGCCTTTATCAGTATGAATTTCTTCTATTTTACCTTTAATTACGCCAGTAGTTGGACCTGTAATCATAAAATTTTCTCCAGTTTCAATAGTTCTAGCTTCAAGTAAAACAGAAGCAACACTTAATTTATCATAATAATTAGTTACTTTACCAACTAATTGCTTTTCAACAGTCGTTTTAGAACCTTTCGTATTTGCCCACTCATTAATCTTTTTACCAAGATAATAACCACCTTCCCAAAAACCTCTGTTGTAAACACTTTTGAGTCTTTTCATCCAAGCTTTTACTTTTTCTTTTGTGAATTCATTATTTTTTATAGCTTCTGTTGCTTCTTTGTAACACTTAACGGTTTCATCAGCATAATCAGGACTTCTTCCTCTTCCTTCAATTTTTAAAACAGATACTCCTGAATCTAATATTTTGTCCAAGAAAGGTAATGTGCATAAATCTGATGGGCTCATTACAAATTTATTATCTATTTTTAATTCGTCTCCTGTTTCTTCATCAATAACTCTGTATGATCTTCTACAATTTTGAAGACAAGCTCCTCTATTAGCAGAAGCATTAAAAGTATGAAGACTCATACTGCATTTGCCAGAAACAGCAATACATAAAGCGCCATGCACAAAGATTTCTATTTTTATAAGTTCTCCTTTAGGTCCTCTTATATCTTGTTTTTTTATTTCTTCACAAATTGTTGTTATTTGTTTTAATGTTAATTCTCTAGCTAAAACAACTACGTCTGCGAATTGAGAATAGAATTTTACTGCTTCAATATTTGAGACATTAATTTGAGTAGAAATATGAACCTCTAAACCGATGCTTCTTGCATATTGAATAGCTGCAATATCCATACAGATAACTGCAGTTAGTTCAGCTTTTTTTGCAGCATCACATATTCTTTTAACCATGTTCATATCATGATCATAAACAATAGTGTTAACTGTTAAATATGATTTAACATTATTTTCCTTACAAATTTTAACAATTTTAGGTAAATCATCAAGCATGAAATTAGCACTTCTGCTTCTCATATTCATTTGTTCTACGCCAAAGTAAATCGAATCTGCTCCTGCGTTGATAGCAGCCGTTAAACTCTCATAAGAACCTGCCGGAGCCATAATTTCAATATTTTTACTAATCATATTGCTTTGGAAAGACTTTTATCTTAAGAAGTTTATGGTATTAATTTAGAAATATTTAAATAAGTCATTTTTAAGTGTATTTATATGAAATGGCTTGGTTGGGTATTTGCAATTTTAACTTTGATTTTAATTGTTGTTTTCTTTAGTAGTTATGCTTGGTTTGTATATTTTATACCTTTGTATGGTGGGTTGTTCACTTATTGGTGTTTTAGAAGAAATTGGGATGAAAGAAAATCAGCCACAAAAAAATTTTGATATTCGGAATTATTCTGTTTGTAATTCTTTTAGTGTGTTCATTTGTCCTTGTTTATATAAATGGTGAAATTCAAAAATTTGATGAAACACATGCGGATTATTCTAACTCTTTCAGAATACTTCCTGGAGAAAATAATTCCTTAAATTTTCTGATTAGCTTTATTATTCCTCTGATATTTATTTTAGTTCCTTTATTGATTTCATTTTTAGAAGGACTTCAAAAACCTGATGAAGAGGGAATGTATAGGAATCTTTTTGTGATAATAATATATGTTTTTTTGACTCTTGGATTATATGGGATATATTAGTTGTGGATTATTAAAAAAGGTTTGCTTAAGAGTAATATTGAAACTAAAAGTCTTTGGTGGATTTTGCTTCCTGTTGTAGGATATATATTGGTTATTGTGAGCTTTTCAAAAGCTTTAGAAAAAAGATTTAATGTTAAATTTATTGTGTGGTTCTTGATATTTTTCTTTTTTAATGGATTTGACGTTATTGTAAATCAAGCAATAATTAATAGTAAACTATCTGAATAGATTTCTCTTAAGAAGTTTATGGTATTAATTTGATTTTTTCTTGTCTTTTATTATCCACAATGCTAAAAGAACTGCTGTAACCCCACCGGTAAATTTGCCTACAATAACTGGGAAAATCATATTTGGTGCTACTCCTGCAGTAAAACCAAGATGATCTCCAAGAATAAATGCCGCGCTTACTGCAAAAGCAACGTTTATTATTTTTCCTCTATCATCCATGTCTTTAAACATAGCAAACATAGGGATATTATTTGCAAGGGATGCAATTATTCCTGCAGTTGCTGTTGCGCCAATACCTATTTTTTCTCCTACTTTTTTAAGAGGTTTATTTAGATATTTTGTTATTACAAAAACTAAAGGAAATGCACCCATCAAAATTATTGCTATTGAACCTATGGTCATCAATCCTTCTGACAAAGGAGTCATGCCAGGAATTATTACTAAGCCTGTTAATGTTTCAAAAACAATTGCTGCTGTTGCTGCTGTTATTAGGATAACTACGCCTTTTCCAAAATAATGAAATGCTTTTATCATTTTTTCAGGTATTCTCCATAAACCTAAAGCAATCAATCCAGATACAATTATTATAGGGATTAGGATTTTTTATTTTTGTTATTAGTTCTTTTATTTTTATTATTATATAATACAAAATACTAGTTACAAATACAGTTGCTAATAATGTGAACATAATATAATCTTTAAATTTTATTACCCTACTTATTGGTATAAACATATAAGCAATTATTGTTGCAAAAAAGCTTAGTATCATCACAGAACTTATTGTTCTTTTATTTGGTGATTTATATTCCATAATTTTTTTTAATTTATTATATTCATATATTTTTCTTCATATTGTAAGAACTATCAAATTAGTGTTTCCTAGGTTTGTTTTCTTTACGACTTCTCTTTGCTCTAGAACTTTGAGAATTCTGCTTATTTTGACTTTGTTGTATCCGCTTAAGGCTACGAGTTTGTTTTGTTCTATGCTGCCTTTGTTGTCTAAAAGGATTCTGACTACTCTTCTTTCTTCTCCTGGAAGAACTTTTAGAACTTTTCTTAGCTGTACATCATTTAATTTCCATTGAAATAATACGACTAATGCTCCGCCAAGAAGTATTGAGACAAAGCTTATTCCGTAAACAATTAGCGGCAATGTGTTGCTTTCTTCAGAATAGTATATTCCGTTAACTATTGAAAATGCAACTCCAAGTAAAAACACGAGTGCTAATGCGATGATTAATTTCTTTGGACTTATCTCCATGTTATCATTTCTTTTTTGGTTTTGGTTCAGATATTTCTTTCATCAAGTCATGATATTCTTTTTTACTTATTTCTCCTGATGCAAGTCTTCTTTTCAAAATTTGCTGGGGAGTTTCGTTTGAAACAGTTTTAGTTCCGTTTTGTTGATTTTTAAGTAACCAAAATACCACTAAGAAGAATAATATGAATATTACTACTTGAATTATCCAGCCGTATCCCATAAATCCCATTCCGCCGGAATGCATTCCCCCAAAATCTGTTGGTAAAGCCATTATTATCACCTTTTATTTTTAGAATCTTTATTCATTTTTAACATTTATTAAAAAACAAAAGAAAAAAAGAAGTTTTTAGTTAAGCATCGGGCATCCGCCGAATCCTGCGCCTTGGCCTCTCATACCTTGACCTTTATGATTATCAAAGCCCATTCCTTGATTGTTTCTAGGACCTTTTCCTTGTCCTGCAAACGGTCCTTCTCCGGTGCCTCTAAATTGACCTGGTTCATATCCATTTTCTTCCATCAATTTGTGATGTGCTTGCATTACTTCAAAGTCTTCTTGTGATTGAACTCTATTCATAACTGGAAAGCCAGTTTCTTCTCTATAGTCAACAAGATCTTGATAAGTTCCTGTTTCAAGAATAGTTTCAACTTCTTCATGATGATCTCCAGTCATCATTCCGTTCTGTGTTCCGATCATTTGACCAAAACCTCCATATGCACTTACAAGCCCAACAGTTAAAAGAGCTATTAGTGCAAGTCCTAATACTAAATATTTTTTATTCATTCTTTTTCACCTCATGAATCATATAGTTTCATAATGTGAAACGAGGTATATTATTTACTGAAACAAGATTATTTTTAGTGAAACGCTTAAGGAACATAATGTTGTGCATATGTTTTTGCATAATTTTCTAGAATTTTATTTCTCTCTCCATTTAAATTCGCGTTTTCATATATTTTAACGCCTGCGTCCAAAAGTATTCTTTGAGCCATAGTCGAATTTTCTGGGTAAATATTTTTTTCCTTTTCACTAATTCTTTTAACTAAATCCAAATATTCATTTTTTAAAGTATTATCTGATTTTATCACGTTGAAATTGGAATTTTAGTGGATTTATAACTATTTCTTTTTTAAAATAGCAAAACTTTTAAACAAATTTCTCAGATATTTAGTTTATGGATAAAAAGGAAGAAACTTGGATTCAAATATTTTTTACATTAATTAAAGGAATGCTTGTAGGTATTTGCGATTTAATTCCTGGTGTATCAGGAGGTTCAATTCTTTTTATTATTAATATATATGAAAGATTCGTAACAGGATTAAAAAATATAAGTGAATTTATTAAACAATTTTTTCTTAAACTTATAAAAAAAAATCAAACAAACTATAAAAAAATATTTCAATTAATAGATTTTAAATTTTTTATACCTTTAGTTTTAGGTATTTGGATCATATTATTTTTTGGATCAGGCATAATATTACATTTAATGGATTTATACCCTTCTCAATTATATAGTTTTTTTATAGGTTTAATAATATCAAGCACTTTTGTAATATACAAATCTATTGGAAAAAAAGGTCTTATTAACAACTTAATCATGATTATAGGTGTTTGGTTAGGATTTATGTTAAGCACTCTTAATTTAAGTAGTTTATTAGGAAATAATTTTCTATCTATATATGTTACAGGTGTAATATCTATTATGGCTATGATGCTTCCAGGAATTTCAGGATCATATCTTCTTATAATACTTGGGAAATATGAATTTATGCTTGATGTCATTCATAATCTTTCAACAAAATATCCTTATGCGATTGTTTTCATATTAGGTAGTGTTACAGGATTATTAGGCTTTAGTAAAATTCTTTCATGGCTATTAAAAAAATATAGGGCGAATACATTAGCATTTCTAACAGGAATAATGTTTGGCGCAATATATGGTCCAGCAAGATTTGCAATAGAAGGAATTTCATCGCCAAATATTGCAATAATTTCAAGCATATTATTTTTAACAGGAGCGATACTTGTAATAATAATATCAAAATTATCTAAAGAAAAATAAAATAAATATTAAATAAGTATTTTGTTTTTATCCTAATATATGGAACACAAAGAAAATATAATATACACTTATGATGAGCATTATGATTCCGGCAATTAAATTTATCCACCTCTTATTGTTTGTTAAAAAATGAATAAATTTCTTTCCTGCAGTTCCACTGATTATAGAAATTAAAAACAATGGAATTCCCATACCAATACCAAATAATATAAAATTAAGTAAATTCGTAAGAAAAGATGTTGTCGAAGAACTTATAGCAAACAAAACAGTTATTGACGCAGGATTACAAGGTATTATGATTAAAGAAAAAAATGCTCCAAATAATAATGAATTTAGAAAAGGGTTTTTTGCTTCAGGGGTTTTTATATGAGGAAATATTCTTGAAAAATCAATATTAAAAATCATTAAAATACTTATAATCCCTAGTATTCCAAAAGCAATAGGAGAAACTATACCTATTACGCTTGTGAGAGATGTTTTAAATATTGTTACAAATACAAGTCCTAAAATAAAAGAAGATATTAAAACTCCTAAGATAACAAATAAACCTAGTAAAATTATAGTTTTCTTTTGATTTTCTTTTCCTTCAACTTGCTTTGCAAGAAATGCTAAAAATCCTGGATATAAAGGCAAGACACATACAGCGCCTAAAGGCGCAAAAAGACCCGCTAAAAAACTTATCCAAAGATTTGCAAGAACAGAAATCATTTAAGCACCACATTTAATTGCAACTTCTTTAATTAAAAAGTCTGCAGTTTTATACCCTTTATCTAATTCAAAAATTGATTTATCAGGACAAACTAAAATCATAGGTCCACTAGGAGCATTAACAATCCCCACGCCAAATTCATCAATTAAATTTTGCGTAAATTCCTTTGAAGCAACAGAATATCTCCAATTAAAACCATTTTCTTCCAAATGAGACATAACTTTATTTTCATCTTCATTAGGATCCACATTTAACCCTAAACTAATAATTGAATCTCCAACTTCTTCATGCAATTTCTTAATTTCTTTTTGTTGAGCAGTACACTTAGGACACCAAACAGCAAAAGGTTCAATTAACAAAGGTTTATCTGCTAATTCATCAATAGAAATTTGTTCATTTGTATTAACAGTCTTTATAGTGTTTGTTATCCAACTTGGTTTTAAACTTTCTTTAATTTTCTCATCATTTTTAGGTATGTTGTTTTCTTTATTTTCAGAATTAACAAGTTCTTCATTTTTTTGATCATCTTCTTTTTTTGTTGATTGACAAGCACTTACAACAAGTAAACATATAATCATAACTCCTAATAGTATTTTTATTTTTTTATTCATTTTTAACCTCTAACACCCAAGTTCAATTGCTTCTTCTAATTTTTCAGCATTTTTAATACCTGTCGGTAATAATGAATAAGATCCATCTTCACATACAAGTACTATTGGTGCTTGTGCTGATTGCGTTATAATGAAACCAAATTCTTCCATTAAACGTTCTGTCATTATAACTGGTGCAATAGAATATTTCCAACTATAATTATTTTTTTCAATATGTTCTTTTATTTTATTTTCATCTTCAGAAGGATCAGTATTTAATGAAATAATTATTAATTCATCTTCATCATAAATTGTTTTTAGTTCGTCTTGCTGATTTTTACAGTTACTACAATAAACCGCAAAAGTTTCTAAAAAAACTTTTTTACCTTCAAAATCAGATACTTTAAAATTTTCAGATGTTTTTACATCTTTTAATTCAATATCTTTCCAATGAGTTTTGTTAATATTTGTGTTTTGAGTATTTATTGAACATCCCGCAATAAAAAACAATGAAAATATTAAAATCAATAATCCATAATTAGTAAACTTCATAATGTTCGTAATGATAGAAAATCATTTAAAAGGTTTGTGAAATAATAATATAAAAATAAAATAATTAGAAGTACTTATTTGAAAATATCTTCTGTTCCTTTACTTTCAATTGCTTCACTAATTAATTTCAATGCTCTAACATAAGCAGCAGTTCTCATATCGATCTTTTTATCTTCCATAATATTGTAAATATCGTTAAAAGCAGGAATTATCTTTTCTTTCAATTTATTTCTAACTTCTTCCAAAGACCAATAATAGCCCTGATTATTTTGAACCCATTCAAAATAAGAAACAGTAACGCCGCCACTATTTGCAAGAATATCTGGGATTACAAGAACTCCATTTTTTTCAAGAATTTCATCAGCTTCTGGAGTTGTAGGGCCATTAGCAAGTTCGACTACGTATTTAGCTCTGATGTTATTAGCATTATCTTTAATGATTTGATTTTCTAAAGCGGCAGGAATTAAAATATCGCATTCGCATTCTAAAAGTTCTTCATTAGTAATTCTAGAATGATTCTCTGTATCAGCAACAGAACCCTTATAATATTCATTATCAATCATGCCTTTAGCTTTTTTTGATTCCATAATTAAATCAGGATTTAAATAACAATTATTACAATAAATGCCGCCTTTACTATCACTTAAAGCAACAATCCAAAAACCATCATCAGCAAGCATCTTAGCAATATGATAACCAGCATTACCAAAACCTTGAACTGCAACTTTTAAATCCTTTGGATTTAAACCTTTTTTCTTAACAAGTTCTTTAATAATATAATAACCTCCTCTAGCAGTTGCTTCATCTCGTCCTAGAGAACCACCGAGTGAAATAGGTTTTCCAGTAATAACTCCGGGTTGAATTTTTCTAGTGATTTTATTATATTCATCACTCATCCAGCCCATAATCATTGAATTAGTATAAACGTCAGGAGCAGGAATATCTCTATCAGGGCCTACAATGTCGGAAATAGCAGACATATATCCTCGAGATAATTGCTCCAATTCATGTTTAGTTAATTCTTTAGGATTAACAATTACTCCGCCTTTGCCTCCTCCAAAAGGAAGACCTGCAACAGCACACTTAAAAGTCATCCAGAAACTTAAAGCTTTAACTTCGTCTAAAGAAACATTAGGGTGAAATCTAATTCCACCTTTAGTCGGACCTAAAGAATCATTATATCTAACTCTAAAACCTTCAAAAGTTTTTAATTTTCCATCATGCATACGAACAGGAATATTAACTTGAATTGCTTCTTTTGGTCTAGAAAGAATCTCGTGAACATCATTGCTTAAATTAATTTGTTTGAAAGCTTTATTAAGTTGTTTTTGTGCATTTTCAAATACTGACATAGTTATCAACTCCTTGGATTTAATAGAATGCTTTTTGGATTTAAAAGTTTAGTGGTGTGCTTGAATGTTGCTGTCGATTTTTTGCAGTAATTAATTAAGAAGATTAAGAATTTCTTGTTTTCTTTTATATTTAGTTAATGATCCAACAGCATATGTTGTTATTGTTTCTGCATTTTTATCATTAGGACCTCTGGCACACATACACATATGAGTTCCTGTCACTCTTACAAATACTCCTTTTGCGTTAATTATCTTTTTTAGAGATTTTGCTATGTCTCTTGTTATGAATTCTTGATATTGGAATCTTTTTGCAAACATTTGTGCAAGTCGGGGTAGTTTTCCTATACCTATAATAAGTTTGTTTGGTTCATATATTATATCTATCTCTCCATAGAATGGAAGAAAATGATGTCCACATATTGAAACATATTTTATTCTTTTCACCGCAACTAGTCCATTGTGTTCTTTTACTTTTGTTACTGAACTAAGAATTTCTTCTAGTTTTTGTTCATATCCTCTAAGCATTTCTTTGTAAGCTTTTGATATTCTATCTTCTGATGATTCTATTATTTTTATAGCGTTCTTATTTTTTGACACTTTTTCTTTTATCCATTGAGATAGGTTCATTTTCTTTGCTCTTTTTTATTTCACAATCAACATTTCTTGTTCAATTATTAGTTTTGGTTTGTAAAGTGTTTGTTCCATGAAATTTTCTATGAAAAAGAATTTATTATTGTATTCTTCGTCTGATGCGGTATAAAACAATCTACATAGGTCTGCTAATTCAAAGAAAGTGGGGGTTATTATCTCTGTCCAGAAATTTATTTTCTTTTCTGGGAAGATACGTCCTTTAAAATTGTCAAATGTGCTTTCAGGTACTAAAGTATGAATATATTTTGTGAGCGTATCTATGTATCCTTTGTTTGTGTTGTATGTTATTATTACTCTTCCGTCTTCTTTTTTGTGCTTGAATATTTTTTCTAATACTTGATTTGTTGTGGTGTTTTCCCAAAAATGTCCCCAAACATGATTTGCTAATATCAAATCATATTTTTCGTTAATCTTGGCATCTTCAAATTTTTCTTTTACAAAAATGTCTTCAGCATAATTAGTTTTTGGCAATGTAATTGGGTCGCAAAAAGTTATTTTACTTCCTATGGATCTTATTTGTTGAGATATTTCTCCTGTATTTGAACCTATGTCAAGTATGTTTTTTACATTATTCATGTCTATGTTGTTTTTTATTATTTCTGCAATAATTTGTTTTTCTTCTGAAATTTTATTGTAGTTTTCTTGGCAATATTCTCTGGCGTGGGTTTTTTTTATTTGTTTATTATTCCATATGTTAATTTCAGGGATATTCTCTTTTGAATTTCTATTTTTTCTATAAATGAATTCTCTAAAGAAAGTTTTGGAATACATCTCAGATAAATCAGATATTTCTTTGTGATGATTTAATTGGGAAACCCATTTATGAGGGCTCTTATGTTTTTTTAGTATTTTATAGGTGTTTTCCTCATATATTTTTTCTTCAATTATAGGCGCTATATTTTTTAGAAATTCATCTATCTTTTTATTAGCTTTCTCTATATTTTTTTGATGTGTCAATCTATGTCTTCTATCATAGATTGCGTCATATAATTTTATAGGATCTTTTGTTTTTTTTAGTTCATCTAATTCCTTTTCAAATTTTCTGAATTCTTTTTCTTTCAATTTAGTTAATATATTCATGTTACTACTAATAAGTGTTTTATATTTAAACTTATGTGGGAATTAATCACCCACAAAATATATAAGTTGAGGTGTTTATATCGCTTTTATGAAAGAACAATTAGAAGCAATAGGTTTTGATTCAAAAGAAGCACAAATATATGTTGCGCTCACCAAACTAGGAAAAGCATCAGTTACAGAATTACTTAAAAATACTCAAATAGAACGAAGAAGTATTTATGATGTACTTGAAAGACTAGTTCAAAAAGGAAAAGCGAGTTATTCTGAAGAAAATGGAACAAGAATTTTTGCACCTATTGCTCCAAAGATACTTTTAGAAGAACTAAAACAAAAACAAGAATCCTTTGCAAACATAATACCTAGATTAGAATCTTTAGAACCAAATAAAGAAACTAAAGTAGAAATATTAAAAGGAAAAAAAGGATTAATTGCCATATTTAACGAAGTAATAGAATCTGGATTAATACACTATTCTTGGGGGGATATAAGTCCGTTAATTTATCAAGAAGATTATGCAAGAATAGTAAAAAACTTTCTTAAAGAATTAGAAAGAAAAGGAATGGTTGAAAAAATAATATATGCAAAAGGAGATCCAATTTCAAAAATAAAAAAAGGAGAATATCGCTTCTTAGATAAAAAGTTAATTCCTCCTGCTCCAACACTTATATTTGGAAATGTAACAACACAGTATATTTACACAGAACCATTAACAATAATAAAAACAACATCAAAAGAAATAGCTCAAACAAATTTAGAATATTTCAAACATTTTTGGAAATTGGCAAAAAAAGACTAAGTTTTAAAAACTAACTTAAATTACCAAAAGTTATGATTTCAGAACCTACAACAGTACTAGATGAAATATTTAATGAAGTTTTTTATACTGTAGATTCATTTCAAATAATTAAAGATACAACTATGAGGGGGCTTTTAAAAAGAGCGATTAATGAATACTTGCATAAAGATATAGATGTAGATTCTCAGAAAAAAATTATTTATTTTTACCACATATTATTCTTGAAGAAACTTATAAAAAAGCTTTTGGAGCAACATTTACAAAAAAATATTTAGCTAAATCATCTTTAATAGGAAAATATGCGAATTCTGAAGGTTGTATTAATTTAAGAGAAGCATCAAGAGAAATAAAAAATTTATCTAATCTTAAAAAAATAAAAATAGTTGATAAAGATTTTGTGAAAAGAATGACGTCCACATCATACGTATACTTTTTATCAGAGAGAAAAAAAGAAGTTTTAAATTCATTTAGAGAAAATCTTGAAGGACCGGATAATATGGGCAAATATTTTTTTGACTCTGTAGGATTTTTAAAAAATTCTGAATATGGAGACTATCTGGATTAAAATTATTTATCATATTTACAAGAACCACAACCGCAACCATGATCGTGTAATTTTCTAGGAATTGTTCCTTCTTCGTATTTATCAAGAATTTCTAATGCTTCATCATATTTTTTCTTAGCGTATTCATCATGTTTATCGGGATTTGGAAATTCGCGCTCTGAAAAACTTTTTTTATGACAAATAGGGCAATGTTCTGGTTCTTTTTCTTTTTTTATTTCAGCTCCGCAACCATTACAAATGTGTCCTTTCATAACAGATGTAAATCATTAGAAGTTTAAATTATTTTCCAAATAGTGAACAAAATTTTGCTTAGTATAAAAACTAAAAATATAAAATTTTTGATTAATCTGGATTTATTATTTTTATTAATTTATTTTCTCATTTGTCATTAACAAAACTGTGTTTTTCATATCTTCATAATTTTTAACAACTGTTAATAGTCCGGAATGTTTTTTATTTATTTTATCTATGTATTCTTGATTCCTCCAATTATCTACATCATATAAAACGCCAGGAACTCCTAAATTACTTAGATTAATTAATCCTTTCGCATTATCTTCCATCATACAAATAACGCGATCTACACTAAAATCTTTATTTTCTTTTTCTAAATTCTTAATTACTCTGTGCTTGTCACTAAAATCTTGAAGAAATATTTTATCATAATTCATTTCTTCATTTTTATTCCACAAAAGCGTTTTTTCTTTGCAATTTTTATATAACCAATTTTCATCATCAACTCTGCCTCTGCTAGTAATTCCTATGATGTTGACACCCAAATTTTTTAATTCTTTATTCAATTCATAAATTTCTTCATTTCTTGAAGATAAGAAATATTTGCTGTCCCCAAAATTTCTTAATAAAGACCTATGCATATCATTAACATAAGTTTCTATATCTACAGACTTAACTTTTTTTATTTTATTAAATTCACTTATGAATTCTCCCAGGATTGTCCATTTGTTTTTTTCTTTATCAAAATTATCATCAATATATTTCTTTAAAAACCATTCAAAATATGATCTATCTGATTTTTCATATAAATTAATTAAACTATTTAATTTTTTATGTTCTTCTCGCATATATTTTATCAATTGTTTTTTGAAAGGAAAACTAACCATGTCAATATCTTGAAAAACCCACAAATTTTTATCAAAAATCAAACTCATTTAGTTATAACTATTAAGTGGTTTATATATTTTTTTAATAAATTAATAAAAAAGAAATTAATAATTATTCTAACGATTCTAAATATTTTTCAACTTCAATAGCTGATCTACAACCTGAACCAGCAGCAGTAATTGCTTGTCTATACCTAGTATCATGAACATCACCTGCTGCAAAAACCCCTTTAATATTAGTTTCATTCTTTTCATTAACTTTCAAATACCCGTGATCATCCATATCAAGTTTATTTTTGAAAATATCTGTGTTAGGAATATGTCCTACTGCTAAAAAAACTCCATGAGTAGAAAATTCAGATTCTTCATTAGTTTTCTTATTCAAAATTTTAACTCCGGTAACACCTGAATTATCTCCTAAAACTTCAACAATTTCAGAATCCCAAATAATATTTGTTTTATCATTTTTAAAAAATTTATCTTGCATAATCTTACTTGCACGAAGTTCATCTCTTCTATGAATAACAGTGACTTTATCAGCGAACTTTGTTAAAAAATTTGCTTCTTCCATCGCGCTATCTCCACCACCAACTACTACTACTTCTTTACCTTTGTAAAAAGCACCATCGCAAGTAGCACAAGTACTAACGCCTTTACCTTTAAATTTTTGTTCAGAATCTAAACCAAGCCAACGAGCACTAGCGCCTGTAGCAATAATTAAAGTTTTAGTTTGAATTTTTTCTCCACTATCAATAGTTACTTCAAAACCATTTTCGATTTTATTAAATTCTGTTGCTAAACCAAATTTATGTCTAGCTCCAAATCTTTCAGCTTGTTTTTTAGCATTTTGAGTAAGAATAGGGCCACTAATACCTTCTGGAAAACCAGGAAAATTATCAACTTCAGTAGTTAACGTTAATTGACCGCCATCTTCTGCACCTGTTATGACTAAAGGATTTAAATTAGCTCTCGCAGTATAAATAGCAGCAGTTTCTCCAGCAATTCCCGTTCCTAAAATTAATACATTTTCCATAATATCTCCTCAATAACTTTGATATTATTGTTAAATCTTCTTTATTTATAAGGTTTATTGAGGATGGAACAGTATTTATTATTTTTTGCAGTACCGAAAGATAAAATATAAATAAATTATAAATAGAATGTGACTTAAAGATATTAAATAGACTGATTACACTTTTAAAATCATAATTTAATCTTTGATGATGAGGTATGAAAAATGGAAATAAATGAAATGCAAGATTATATAAAAAAATTTAATGATGAAAGGAACTGGAGTAATCCTGGAAGCATAAAAGATTTAATGCTTAATATGAACGAAGAAATCGGAGAATTTTGGAATGTTATCAAATGGGTGGATACAGAGACTCAGATGAAATTAATAAATGAAAACAAAGCAGAAATAGAAAATTACATAGGGGATATGCTTTATTTAATATTTAAAGTAGCTTATCTTTGTAAAATTGAATCTGACAAAGCAATAAAAGATGTAATGAAAGAATATGAACAAAGATTTCCAATTGAAAAAACGAAGGGTAATCATGCAAATAAATTAGCAGGTGGGATTGATTTGAAAAAAGACGCAAATAATTAATATTACTGAAAAACAATATAAATAAAGAGAAATATTATTAAGATAATGGATGATTATACTTTTATAGGAAACTCAGAAAAAATATACGAATCAATGGTTAAAGATATAGAGTCTGCCAAAAAATATGTGTATTTAGAAAGTTTTATTTATGATCCAGATAATACAGGTTCTAAATTTAGAGACTTATTATTAAAAAAAGTAAAACAAGGAGTAGAAGTAAAAATTCTTTTAGATTGGTTTGGATCAAATGCAAATAAACCCTTTTTTAAAAATTTTGAAGAAGCAGGAGGCGAAATAAGATTTACAAGAAGAATACGATTTCATCCCAAATTCTTTTTACACGTACACGAAAGAGATCATAGAAAATTGTTAATAATTGATGGAAAAATAGCTTATGTAGGCTCAATAAATTTTTCAGATGATGCATTAAAATGGAGAGAATGCGCTATTAGGTGTGAAGGTGGAATAACAAAAAATTTCAAAAAAGCATTTGTAGATATGTATGCACAATACAATAATCATTTAGTTAGACCTAAGAAGTTTTCAAAAATATTAAGATATAAAGGATTTGAAATATTAAGGGATGTGCCTTCTTGGAGATATCAAAGAATAAGAAAAAAATTAATTTATTTAATAAAAAATGCAAAAAAAGAAATAACAATAGAGATGGCATATTTTTTACCAGATGCATATTTAAGATATTTATTGAAAAGAGCAGTAAAAAAAGGTGTTTTAGTAACAATCATATTACCATTCATATCTGATGTTAGAGCAGTAGATATTTTAAGAGAAAAATATACTGGAAAAATGCATAAAAAAGGATTAAAAATTTTTTATTATACAAAAAAAATATTGCATTCAAAAATAGTTTTAGTGGATGACAAATTCATTGTAGGTTCTTCAAATATTGATGGGAGAACGTTTATACATAATTATGAAATATCTCTTTATGGAAATAATAAAAAAATTGTTATGGATATAAAAAAACATTTAAAACAATCTTTAATTGATTCAAAAAAATTTAATTATGAAGAATGGAAAAAAAGATCCATATTTTTAAAAGTATTAGAATCAATAATGTCTCCTTTTAAACAGTGGATGTGAATAGTTCATATAATTATGTGATGCGGATTCGGAATATTTCCGATTAAATAACTACTTTTCAGTAACAATCAACCGTAAACTTTATAAATAGAAAGAAATATTTATTTTATATGTCTGGCGTAGATCAAAATACAATAAATGTAGCGTATATAGCTCCTGAATTAATTAGTAATTATCATATTTCTCAAAATATAATTAAAAATGCACAAAAAAACTTTTCAGATTTAGAATGGAAAATAGTTTTATCAAAAGATTCTAATGGAAAATTTAAAAGATCAAATATTGATCAAAGTCCTTTGATTAATAAAGGATATGTATCAAATTCTGATAAAGAAACAAAACAATATTTAGATGTTTTTATGAATTATATGATGAATTCACTTAACAAAGAAGAAGTATCTTCAAAATATAGGAATAGTTCAGATATAAGTAATTTTTATATGGGCTAATTATTTTTAATAAATTTTGTGTTTAAATCTTTTAATAAATTATAGTGGTTATTTTCTTGACGTAGTTTTTTTATAAAATAATTTTTTTTTGATCATATTTAAAAATAATTTTTTGTATTTTTATAAATTAATATATTGTTTGTTTATGGACTTTTACATTTATAAAATATTATTTTATATTATAAATACAATTTTTTTATTATATGGTTTAATTAATTTTAATAAAAAAAAGAAAAAAAATCAAAGTTCTAAAATTAGAACTTTGGGTTTTTTGAAGCTTTAAAAACAAACACAGTTTTTGCTGGAATTTTTAATTTAGCTCCAGTTGCTGGGTTTACGCCTGTTCTAGCTTTTCTTTTTGCGTATTTGAAAGTTCCAAATCCGACAAGTTGAACAGGTGATTTTTTTGCTCCTTTATACACAGATTCTAATGTTGCATCAAGTGCTCTTTCAGAGTCTGCTTTTGTAAATCCAGTCTTTTTAGCGACTGCTTCTACTAGTTCTGCTTTATTCATATTTAACCACCTCTAGTGTTGTATTAAATTGCAACACTACTAGTATATAAACGTTTCTATTAAGAAAGCTTTAGAATGACGACTGAAAGCCACTTTCAGGAAAAAAATAGTATTAGAATAAAAAAGAATAATAAAAAAGTTAATCAAAAGTATCTTTATCTAAATCAAAAGAACTCACACATTTTTCTTCAACTGTTTTAATAAGCGCTTTACAAACAGCTAAACCTTTATCTCGCACATATTTGTCCTTAGGATCTTCATTTTTATCACAACCAATCCTAAGCTCAACAGAGTTATAAGGATCATCAGAAGCAAAATAAGCAATTTTACCATTTCTAATTTCAACACCTAAATCATTAATTCTTTCAAAATCTCCTTCTCCTAAAACCCCTTCTTTTCCATCAACAGAAAGTCTAATTGCTGCAGAACCAATATTATTAACTTTAACAGAATAAGTGCTTACTTTAACTGTATCTCCTTCAGTCAATACATAATCTTCACACATATCCGAAGACTCAATAATTTTAGATGCTATAGAAGGTTCAATAATTTCTTCTAAAATTTCAGGTGCAGATGATTTAATAGTTAAACTATCAACAGTAGAATTTAAGTTAATTAATGAATTATTTGTAGAATTCAAATTTTCAACTGAACTTTTACTAAAAGGCCACCAAATTAAGAGAATAATTATTATTATTAGAATCAAACCAACAACAAATATGCTTTTATTAGATTTATTTTTTCTTTTCATATCAATACTTTGTTGATTGAAGTATAAAAGCTTTACCATAATTTATCTATTATTAGGTGAGAAATAAAACTAATGAACCCAAAAATAAAAATCCATAAGTTTCCTAAAATAATACCAATTAAAACAGAAATTATCAATCCAAAAATGAGTTTGTGAGGGAATTTTCTATGATTTTTTCCTTTTTTAGAAAATAAAATATGATATGCTTCTAAAGCTCCAAATATGATTAAAAGCCCTAAATTCTTCCAAAAAGCTAAAATTTCTAAAGCAAATAAAACTATACTTAAAATAAAAAATAAATGAAGCATTAAAGATCCATAAGATTTTTTACTATCAATATCAGGTAATAAAGAGAAAAAAAGAACAATAAAAAACAATTCAATCAAAAAAAACAAATTAAATTTTACTAGTTCTAAAGAAAATACAACTGAAAAAAGTAGTAATGACACAAGAAAGGAAAATAAAAAATGAAATTTATATCCACTCATTCAGAAATCTCCCTCACTAAAATATCAATAGCTTCAGGATAAATTGAAGGATTAAGTAAATCAGAATGCATATTAGGAAGATGTCCACAAGAACCTTTAATTACATAACTTTTAACATCATCTAATAAAGTATTTTTTAATGCCACAACACCATCCCCGTCAAAACCATCAACATCACAACCTTTACCTGCAATAATAACAACATTTTCAGGTAAGGATTTAGGTATATTCTTATTAAGTTGTTCAATAAATTTGCTATTAAGCCACATATCATCACATTCTTTTTTAGCTCCAAGTATAGGACACTTAGAATAAACACCGTTAGTAATTCCTTTATTTGGAGTGCCAATCATGATGAGTTTATGAATATTATCTGACCCGTATTTATTAATATAATCTCTCACAACCAAACCACCCATAGAATGCGCTACAATAATTATTTTTTTTGAACCAGTAATAGAAGATACATAATTTAAATAATTATTTAATCTATCTGAATAAACATCAATATGTTCTTTATTAGATATTAACAAAGACTCTTCTGAATCATCTAAATAATAAGAATATCTAAACATAGTTTGTTTATCATATCCTAAAAAAATAGCGTCGTTATTTTTTTCTATAAAACCAAAACCACCATCATAAAAACCTTTTTTTTCAAGTAATTTAATAATTTTAACAAAAATATTGCTATTAAATAAAGGACTATTCCTATCATTAAAACTATGTCCATGAACAAATATTACAGGAATTTTTGAATCCTTACATACATAACAAGCATTATTTTCACAACAATAATTATTTATTTCAGGCAAATTAATATTTGAACGAATATAAGAAACATTCAACTTAATAAATTCTGCTTTAAGTTCAGGAATTAAATAACCTTGTTTTCTAAAATTACATTTATTAAAAAAAGCATTAACAGCATTTATATATTTGTTTACAGAATTATTAATATTAGATAAATTAAATTCAAATT
>JAIPET010000009.1 GCA_021736975.1 Candidatus Woesearchaeota archaeon | reverse complement strand
ATCAATACTATCTTTATTAACAACATCAATAGCTTCTTTAACACTAGAAACAGACACAACATCATACATACGTGATAAAATACGACTATAAATTAAAACATGACTTTTATCATCTTCAACAAATAATATTTTTTTCATAATACATCACTTTTTAAATTTAACTTCAACAACAGTCCCCTTTTCTTTTTCACTAACAACGTTTAATATTGCGCCAGATTTTTCTAAAAATTTTTTAGTAACAGCCAAACCAGAACCAGTACCTTGATACTTTTTTGCAAAGCCTCCGCTTTCCTGATTAAAAGGTTTAAAAACATCATTCTTCAAATATTCTGAAGACATTCCAACACCATTATCTTCAACTCTAAAAACAACGAATTCATTTTCTTCATATAAATCAACCTTTACAAAAGAAGAATTATTATTTTTTGAATAATTAATAGAATTATGAATAATATTATCAAGAGAAATTTTCAAAGCATCAACATCAACATCAACAAAAAGAGAATCCATAACATTCTCATTAGAAATTTTAATATTTTTATTAGAATCATATTTTGAAATAATTTTATTTACATAATCAGACACATTTATTCTTTCAGGCATTAAATTACAATCTTGAACATACAAATCCACATAAGATTGAAGATTTGTAATAGTTCTTAACAACCTGTCTTTTGCTCCTTTTATCAAATCAAGAAACATCATTTGTTCATCATCCATAACTTGCTCTAAAGAAAGTTCATAAAAATAATCAACCCCTGAAGAAATCCCTGTAAGAGGAGTTCTAATTTCATGAGATAAATTATTAAGAAAATCATCTTTAATATTATTAGCAATAATTAATTCAACATTCTTTTTTTCTAAAACTTCATAAGCTTCTTTTAACTCATTTGTTAAAATATTTAAATTATTTTCAAGAGAAACCATCTCAGTAACATCAACCAAAGAAATTTGATAACTCTCCTTTTTACCATTAAGTTTTAAAGGAACAACATTTGCAAAAGAAGTTCTTTTATTGCCATCAATATCGAACCAATCATAATTAAATGGTTTAATATTTTTTCCCAAAAATAAATCCTTAGAAATATTCAATAATTTAGGAATGTCTTTTGCACTAATATTTGCGATATCTTTAATGTGTTTACCAACATAATAATCTTTTGAATACCCTGAAATCTCACAAACATAATTATTAACATCTAAAACTTTTAAATTTTTAGACAAATTAACTACACCACTAGGAGCATTATCAAAAAGAGACTTATATTTAGTTAAAGATTCTTCTAATTGTCCAGAAATTTTGTTCTGAAAAGAAATATCAATAGCTTGACCAATATAACCCACATTCTCAACAAAACTCGCATTCAAAAGAATGTCAACAGGAGGGCCATTCTTAGATTTTAATTGCAATTCAGAGTCATAAACAATTTTATTTTCTTTTAATTCTTTAAAAACAGCAATACCTTTTTCTAAATACTCCTGGGTGAGTAATTCAGGAATACTTAAATTTAAAAGTTCCTCTTCTGAGAACCCCAATAAATTTATCGCTTCAGGATTAACATACAAATAATTTCCATTTTCATCAGCAATAAACATAGAAATTGGAGAATTATCAACAACGGCCTTATATCTAGTCTCGCTTAATTTCAAAATTTTATGAGTTGAAAGCCTATCAACAACATTGCAAATTCGCTCAACTAAATCATCAACATTTTCTTTCTCCTCTGGCAAAAACAATTTATCTTCTAAATAACCAACTTTTAAATTTCCCCTCATCTTACCATTAATAATTACATCAGACGAAATAGAAAAATTTTCTAAATCCTCAACAACTTTAGAAGACAAATACCTTTTGCCATCAAAGTCTAGTACTCCAAAAGCAATATCCGGATACTGTAAACTATTAGGAAGGATATCATTTACAAAAACATCAAAAATATCTTCAAGAGAATTTGTTTCAGAAGTTAATTTTCCAAGTTCATGAAACGCATTAAGCTGCTTAACTCTAAGATTCAAATCCCTTTCTTTATTTTTTATATCAGTAACATCATCAAATAAAGTAATAAACTCATCATCAGCACTATAAAAAACAGATACTTTGTACCATTTATTAAAAAAAGAAGAAAAATCCTCAAACACTTCAAACCCCTTCTTTTTAACAACAAATCCATACCTAGAAATCCAATTTTCAGAATCAAACTCAGAACCTTTTAAAGTTTCTTTAAGTCCTTTATTAAGAATATTTGTTGATTTTAAATTAGTCATCTCTTCAAATTTTTCATTAACTTCCAAAAAAACATAATCTAAAGATTTGCCATTCTCATCAAAAATCATTTTATGACGTGCATATCCTGTCAAAGAATTATTTTTAATTAAATTAAATCTGCCAAGTTCATCTTCCATTTCATTAAACTTACTAATTAATTTATTTTTTAAATTAGTATCAAGTTTATTAAATTCTTCATCAGATAAAAGCTCTTCAAGCTTAGTCATAATTAATTAAAAACATGCATATATATAAATAATATTGAAAGTAAATATTAAGGCTCTGGCCGGAAAAGAATAAATTTGTATACTGGAACACGGCACAACCTATGCATTCTCTTTTAGACTGCATGTGCCTCGATGGGCGCCAGTATACACAAAAGTGTTATTCCGGCTAGAGCCAATATTAAAAAAATATTTAAAGTCAACAAAAATAATAAACTCGTTGTTTTTACTAGTACAAAAATATATTAAATCAAATAATTAATAAAATTTATTTGTATTAAAACCAAACAAATTATTTTCTACCACGAGCCATTTTAGCTTTAGAAACATCACCATCTTTATCAACAAAATACAAATATCCCGATTCTTTCTCAATACCAGGTTTAGCAACAACTTCAGGTTTACCTTTTTTACCTTTTTTATTACCTCTACTCATAACAGCACGAGCAACATTTCCATTTTTATCAACAAAGTATAAATATCCCGATTCTTTTTTAACACCAACTTTGACAACCTTTTTAGCCATAAAAAACACCCTCCGAATAAAGTTATAGTGTTACTCTGAAAAAATGAGTATTTAAATGTTTCCTCAAAACAAGCTAATAACTACTTATTTTGAACATATCAGAAAAAAATGTAAAAAAAACAAAATCTTAGAAAATAATATTAAAGAAACCCAATTTCTAATTAAAAATGATAATAAAATTACTAGGATTACTAGATTTACTAACAGGACTATTCATATTATTATACAATTTTGAATTACTAGGAATAAAACTATTTATCTCAGCAATACTATACTTACTCATAAAAGGACTCGCATTTAGAGGAGATACTGCGAGCTTTACAGATCTTGGCATAGCAATATTTATGATTCTTATGATATTTTCTCCACATACAAGCCTATTGACTGTTTTAAGCCTCATAACAACAGTTTGGATGTTTCAAAAAGGTGCAATTTCATTATTATGAATGAAGCTTTGGAACAAAATACTTCTTAAAAATATAAGCAAGCAAAGCTGCAATAACTAAAGCAACAAAATAAATCCAAATGTTCCAACTAGCAAGAACAACAGCAACAAGAATCATAAAAACCAAACAAAAGAAAAAATAAAACACCCAACCCATACGACTCTTTATTAAAATATTAATACCATTCATAGAAGGCAATGGAAGCGCAGAAAAGAACAAAATCAAAGAAGAGAATATCAACATGTATTTGAAACTATCTGCCCCTGTAGCCGAATAAAGAGGCATTAAAATAACAGTAAGAATTAACATCATAATAGGCCCTGCAAGACCAACTATCATCATATCTTTCATATTAATTGATTTTCTGTGTTCACCCAACCTTAAATGAGGAATATCCTTAATTGAAACATTACCTAAATACAAAAGAACTAAATAAAATAATTTTTCATCTGGAAAAAACATAATCAAATACATACTTAATAAAAAACCCAAAAAAGGACCAAATTTCCAATTAGAATATGTCCCTTCATAACCCCTACTATAAGCAATCCATTTTTGTGTTGAAACAAATAAAAAATATGCTATTCCAAATAAAATTGTAAACATAATAAAATTAAAAATACCTGTTTGTATAGAATAAATAAAACTTCTAATAGAAAGAACAAAACCTGCAACAAAAACAGTAATAAAAAAATCCCTGATTTCTTGATTTTTATAATGCAAAATTTTTTTCCAACCATAACCTAATTTTAACATAAAAATAATATTAATAGTACGAATTTAAAAAATTAATGGAAAAAATGCTAAAAAAGATCTAAAAAACAGTAATAAGAACCTAAATCGGATTACTTGCAATCAACATATCAAGATGTTTATACATACCTTCTTCGTGACCTGCGCCAACAATAGCCATAATTTTCTTATCAGGATTATCTCTTAAAAGAACAAACAATTTCTTCGCCATATATTTATTCCTATCTTCAACTAAAGCATTATAAAAACCAGGATATCTATTTTTCATTAAACCCATTAATTTATTTATTAATTCTTTTTTAGGAACTTTATTCAAATCAAAACTCATTTTTTCTTGTTTTTGAAAAGGCGCTAAAAACAAATCTCCCACCATTTTTAATTTTTCAGAAAATTTAACTTTTTTACTAAGATTCTTTAAAGTAACTCTAACGTCTTGATCTATTAAAGCAAGCAACAACTTATTATTTTTTGCTAAATTTGCACCTAAAAGCATTTCCTCACCAGGATTCATACCAACAACATCCCCTATTTTCTTCTGAACAAATTTTCCTATAACCGCAAATAAAAAACCAGTCACACCTAAAGTCTTAATATCCATAATAGATAAATTAGATTTAACATTATTCATCAATGCATAATATCTTTGCCTATCAAGTTCAACACCAATAATATCAGGCATAAATTCTGCAAAAGCTTTTTTAATTTTATCTTTAGATTCTTTTGCAACATGACTTGTCCCAATAATCATTATTCTGTTTGTATTCATACATTGTAGAAATGTCTTTTAAGTTATAAATTTGATGAATATTTTTCTTTAGTTACTGCACAATATAATTTATTTAAATTATCATTATCAATAATAACATTTTTTATTCTTTTTTTAACTAAACTATTTTTATTCACATTTTCTGCAAAATAATCTATGAAAGAATTAATAACTAATTCACCTGCAGAATAATCAATCAAATTATTTTCTTGATTTTTCCAAAAAGAAAGATCTTCACAAAAATTGTTTAATTCAGCACAAAAATTTTCTAGACTTTTAATTTTATAATCTTTATTTTTGACAAATAGTTTTCGTAAATCATTAAAAGAATCTGTTATTAAATTATTTTCTTGATTTAATTCATATTTTTGAACTAAGTGTAACATTTTCGCTTCATAAACACCTATTTTTTTAAGGTGACTATTTTCTTTGTCAACATCAACTAAATTTTTGAATGCGTCCTCTTTTGTTTGACTCACGTAATTTTTTTCCATTTATACCAACCTACACTCTGAAAATTTTAAATAGAATTTCAGTTTCTAATTTTTTTTTAGATTCATTTAAGTATTTTGGGATTTATTGTAATTGTTCAACATATTTTTATGCTTTTATTTTTTCTGTTTTTTCCCAAGTTGTCTCAAATAATTGTTGCAGTGCTGAAGCAAAAAGAGGCGTATTTACCCAAACCCCTATATCATATGTAGGATGAACTTCTGCATCATCTGAAAGCATAAACATCACTGCACTTGAATCTGTAATACAAAATCTTGCTTTTAATTTTATATTTTTAATTTCTGCAATTTTCTTAAGTTCTTTTATATCTTC
This sequence comes from Candidatus Woesearchaeota archaeon, assembly GCA_021736975.1. GTDB lineage: Archaea > Nanobdellota > Nanobdellia > Woesearchaeales > 21-14-0-10-32-9 > JAIPET01. The sequence goes on along the minus strand of JAIPET010000009.1, from coordinate 31,086 downwards.
AGTTTCTTTTTCTATCGGAGCTGCAATTCTTATTGTTACTCCTCTTGCATGTGCTTTTTTAAGATTTTTTAAAAGTGATTCTGCTTTTCTTATTAAGCCTTCTTGACTTGTTACTAGAACTATAGATTTTTCTGCTTCTTTTATCATCATGTTTAACTGATCATGAAGCGAATCTCTTCCTTTTATACTTCCTGATAAATCTGTTGGATCAATCATATCAACACCATTTTGATGTAAATTCATTAAATCATTTAGAATTTCTGTATTTTTTATTTCATCAATTTGTTTTACTGCTCTTTCTGATTCTTCTTTAACATTCTTTTTTACTCTTTCTAAAACTTCTTCAGGCGGTATCGCAATATATTTTATTGGCTTACCTATTTTCATAACAACAAATCCTTTTTTTTCTAAGGATTCTAAAACATCATAAGATCTTGATCTTGGCACATTTGCAATATCAGAAAGTTCTCCTGCTGTACTTACGCCTCGGCTTAGAAGTGCTGTCCATATTTTTGCTTCATAACTGTTTATTCCAAAATCTTTTAATTTATCAAGAAAATCTTTTTTTACTAGCATATTAATACCACCTTTGATTATTTGTCATCATATGAAGAGAAATACGCAGATATTTATAAATGTTTGTATGTGTTACTATTTAAAAGTGAAGAAATAAAATAAAAATAAATTATTACTTTTTGTTACCTGAAAGCTCATTTTTAACTTCTGATTCTACATCTGATTCATTTTCTACTTTTTTTGCAGATTCAGGAGTTTTTTTTACTGTTTCTTCTTTTTTAGAAACTTTTTTAGCTGATTTTGTTGATTTAGCTTGTTTTGAAACTTTTTCTTTCTTAACTTTTTGTTTAACAGGCTTAGCAGCTGCTTTTTTAGGTTTTGAATCTTTTAATTCTATATTCAATTCTGATTTAAATAAAGCAACAACATCAGATCTTGAGCCACCTTTATTTATTTTAAGAACTTTATTTGTCGGTTCTAAATGTTTAACATTAACAGATCTTCTTCTTGTCTCTCCATCAACAAGAACTAAACCATCTTTTTGTTCTTCAAGAATAACACAGTAATTACCTGCATCTCTTCCAGCTATTTTTACACATAATCTTCCTATTTCATACATTTTAATCCTCCTAGACCTTATTAGAAGCCCTTCCCGTCGCCAGGAAAGCTAAGTCTACTGTTCTTTTCTTGCTTTATCTTTCATTATAGCTCTAGTCGCCTTACTTGATAAAACACCACCAAAAGGTCTTTCTGGTCTTCTTGAACTTTTAGCAATTTTCTTCATTTCACCAGCATTAACTCTTGGAACACCTTTAAGAGTTTCACCCGTAACAGGACATACACCAAGCGAAGGTTTTCTTCTATCAAATCTTGTTTTAGTACCTGAAACTGTTCTAACTTTTACTCTTGCAAAAGTTCTTGATTTTGTTTTGTGTTGAGCCATAATACTATTTGGGAAAGAACACCTATTTATAAAGCTTATTGTGAGAATTTATTGAATTTCTTTGATGTAAAGAACATTATTTATTTCTTTTTTCACTTTTTTATATGACCATTCTGGCAAAAATGAATTAAAAGAAAGATAAGAATCAACCTTGTACGGATTTTTAAAAGTATAATTAAATTTATTCACATAATGTTCAGATAAATGTTTCAATGTTTCTTCTCTCACATCTTCAGAAATATTATGATTTTCTTTTAACAAGAAATATAAATTCGTAGAAAAAATAAGAGGACTAGGAGGCAAAAAAGAAGCACTTTATAATTCTTGAATTTTATAAACAGAATCTTCATCAACACCATCAAAAACATCAAAATCAGAAACAAACTCTGTTGTTTTTCTCACCATATTTATTTTTTCATAAAGATAATCAACAAAAACAGAAGCATGAGATAAAGAATTTGATATTCCTGCTTATGTTCCTGATATTGTCAAATACTACATTATGAAGTTTCATAAGGAAAGAATAAAACAAGGCGTAAAAATGCACCACATATATGATTATGATGCAAAAGACAGAATAAAATTCCTTAAAAAAATGAAATTAACCTACGCAATACAAAACAAACAAAAACGTCATTCTCTTGCTTCAACAATTGTTTGCGGAGATACAACTTTGATAACAAATTGGAAAAAGAACGTAAAAACTGTAATTATAAAAGATAATGATATTGCAAGAAGCTACGAGGAGCAGTACCACATATTAGAAAAATTATAAAAAAAGAATTTATGCAACACCCATTACTTTTCTTAAACCAATACTCATTATAACTGATAATAAAATATAACTCCATAACCAATTAAGTTTGAATATTCCAAAATCCATTGTAACTTCTTTATTACTTGTCGTAACACTTTTTAATTGTCCTTTATAAGTTTGAATTGGTTGTTTGAATTTTTTTTCAGTTGTAACTAAAATTTCTTTTGTTTCTTTAAACGAATCTCCTTCAAATAATAAAGTATAAGTGCCTGATTCATTTGCTTGCAAAATCCATCTTTTTTGTTTTCCCTCAGCTTGAAACTCAATATCTTCTTTCATTTTAATAGGCTTATCACTTTTAATAGTTATATCAGATAAATTCGCCATATACAGTTCATCTAATTGAGCAGTTACAGAGAAAGGAATATTAGGTTGTAAAGGTTCATAAGCAAGAGTTGAAGACATCCAACTTAAAATCAATAATAAAGGAATAAATGTATAAAGCATAGGTTTGAAACTTTGTTTCATCAATTCACCATTTTTAGACATCATTTCTCTTTGAATTTTAAGCATTTTTTTCTGATCATCTTTATGCTTTTTCATCTCAGCCTGCATATCTTTTACTTCTTTCCTATATTGTTTAATCTTCTTTTGATCAGTAGTATATTTGTAAGTAATAGTAGAAATTAAAGTCACTATCAAAGATAATAAAAATATAAGAATCCAATAATCTAAACTTAAAATTGCATCTAAAACCATTTTTTAACCCCTCAATATTCTAATAGAATATTTACTTATTTATAAGTGTTTTGAGTTATTAATAAACATACGTAGAAGGATTTAAATTGAGCGAAACACGTTATCTATCACAAAAAAAATGAGAAAAAAATACAATAATATTAATTACAAAAAAATATTTCTAGAACTTCATGAATTTTTTCATCATTGGATTCATATCATACATATGTTGTTTTGCTATGTCTTCGTATAATTTATAGATAATTATTACAGTTAATAAAAGTCCAGTACCTGTTCCTATAGCACCTGTAAGATCTGCAAGTGTTGCTAAGATACCAATACTTATTCCACCCATAACAGTTAAAGGAGTTATATATCTTTTAAGCATTCTTTCCAAGACTCTTTTATCTCTTCTAAAACCTGGAATTTGTAAACCTGAATTAATCATTTGTTGTGCTTGTGAACTTGCATCAAGACCTGATGTTTGAACCCAAAATAAACTAAATACTGTCGCGCCAACAATATAAATTAATAAATATATTAATGCTTGAGCAATAATAGTCCATGCTCCCACTGCAAATAATTGACCGTTAAATGCTGCTTGAAGAATATTAGGTGCATTTATCCAATTAAATATTGGTTGAAGTGAAGGCCACATTTGACTTAATAATTGAAAATTAGCAATTAATGCCGAAACTAAAATTATAGGTATTACATTTGCGTATAAAAAGTTTAATGGCCATCTTATTCCATGTCCTGACACTCTTCCAAAACTTAAAGGAATTTCTACTTTCATTGCTTGAACATATACTACTAATAAATATATTAATACAGTTGCTAGTATTATTGCGAAACTTGTTGCAATTATATCTGTTCCAGTTTGTGTAAACAAAGCTGATAAAATTGCTATAACGTGACCTGCTGGAAGTGAAGCTCCATCTCCAACTAATGGATTGAATAATTGTAAAAATATTTGTTGACTAACTCCTGCTGCAATAAATAAACTTATTCCTGAACCAAAACCATATTTGCTAACGATTTCATCCATAAATAATACGAATAAACCTCCTAGTGCGATTTGAAATATAACTATTCCAGTCATTCCCGGATCTGCGCCTAAAGCGCCAGTTATTACAAATATAGTTGCTTCAAGTAAAATAAAAAATACACTTAAAATTTTTTGTAATCCTTGAAATCTTCTTTTTCCTTGTTCACTACTTAAATCAAAACGAACTAAACCTGATCCTTGAAGTAATTGCAAAACAATACTCGCAGTCACTATAGGTCCAATTCCTAAGCTTACTAATGAACCAAAACTTGCTCCTAAGATTGTTGATAAGAATTCGAATTGTGCTAATGTATTTTGTCCAAGACCAAAAACAGGTACGTGACTTAATACAAAATATAATAATAAAACTATTGATGTCCATCTAAGTTTTTCTGAGAATGACAGTTTCTTCTGTGTTGGTGGCTTTACTTCCGGTAGTACTGATATTAGGTTGTCTAAGAACCCCATTTTTCCCTCTTAAAATGTTTATTTTTAATTTGACGATTGTTAATTAAACGCCAAAATTTATTTTTTTGAAATTGACTTTGTTTCTTTTTGAACTTTTTGTTCAGTTTTTGGTTTATTACTTCCTATATTAACTTTTCCACCAAGCGCTTCAATTTTTTTTACTGCAGATTCTGAAGCTTTGTTAACAGCAATGTCAAATTTAGTTTTTGAAGTACCCGCACCTAGTAATTTTGTGAAACCTAATGCGTGTAGATTTATTTTTATTATATCACCAGATTTACTTGCGTGTTTTGTTTTTAAGAAGTTCTCTATTTGTTCTTCTAATTTTGATATATTAATTGCGATGTCAGTATCAGCAGTTACATTTACAAAACCATGTTTACCAAAGTATTCTGTGTCTTTCCAAAACATTGTTTTTTTAGCATCTCCTTTTTTACCAGATCCTGCGTTTCCTCGTCCTCCTCTATGACCAGCGCCTCTTCTCTTTTTCTTTTCTCCGCCGCCATGAGTCCAACTGCCTCTTTGTCTACTTACTTTTTTTCTTTTGTTATGAGTCATTTTTATCAGCCATATGTGTTCTGCGATCTGAACGCAGTTATAACATCTTTTTTATTAATTCATTGATTTTTTCTTTTCTATAACCTAATACTCCGCCTTTATTAAATGGTTGTTTTATTCCTTTTCTTTCAAAACCGCCTCTTGGTGGATGTAAAGCATAATATTTTTTTGTTGTTTTTCTTTTTTCATCAAGGAGTTTTTTAGTTTCTTCATTTATTTCTCCCCAAGTTATGTAATCTTTACATTTTTGTAACATTCCAAGTGTTTGTTTATTTTTTGGAATTATTGTTAATTGATTTGAATTTTGTAAATTTAACATTCTAAGAGTGTCTTTTACTTGACCAGTAACATTAATTAAACCTCTTACTTGAAGTACTGCGAAGAATTCAGAACTTGATTTTTCAGTATCTTTTACTACTTTCTTTTCTGTAGTTTGAATGTTTTCTTTTGCGATTGTTTTTTCTTCACTCATTTTCTGGCAACCTCAATCTTCCTTCTTGTATACTTAATGTTTCTATGTCTTGTGGTCTTGTTTTTGTACTTATCAAATTTCTTAATGCTTTTTCACAAGCAGTGATTAAGTTAATCTTATTTTTTGTTTGACCTTCTGTTTTAGCCCACACATCTTTTATTCCTGCTAAAGCCAAAATTTTTCCACATTCTTTTTCAACACATAATCCTTTACCTTTTGGTGCAGGCATTAATTTAATTTTTACAGAACCTACTTTTCCTTCTACTGCATAAGGTATGCTTGTTGGTTCTTTACTATTTGAAGCCCAGCTTCCTGCGCCTCTTGTGATTTTAAAAATATTTAATTTTGCATTTTTTATTGCTTTTTCTCTTGCAGGTACTGTTTCTTTGCTTTTTCCAATACCTATTCCTATGTATCCATTTTTATTACCTACAACAGCAAGAGTTGTGAATTTTGGTTTATTTCCTTCTCTTGTTTTTTTCTGAGTTTGTCTAAAGATTCTTCTTTGACCGCCACCAAATTTTCCTTTAGCTTGACCAATTAATAATAATTCTGAATCAAGTTCTGCTAATAAAGAATCTACAATTTCTGGTTCTAAAATAGTCATGCCATTATCTAGTATTTGATCCATATTAGTAATTTCTCCTGATTTTACTTTTTTTCCGAGTTCTGTTTTTGGTTGCCAATTCTCTGGTATTGATGTTTCTTCAGGTATTGGTTTTGTTGATTCTTCGTCCGTAGGTTCTAAGACTACTAGTTCCTCTGGTTCTTCTTTTTTAGTAATTTTCTTTTTAGGCATTTTTTTCACTCGGTTAATTTTATTTTGTTAGTTCTGTTTTGATTTTTTCAAAATCTTGCGTTATATTTTTTGATTGTTCTAAATATTTTCCTACGTGTTCTCCTTTTAATCTGTCTTCTGGTGGAAATATATCTTCATTTGCTGGAACATTTATGTCTCCGTCAATTACACCTTTTAGTGCTGAATATATTTTATTTCCTTTTTTAGGAGATTGCAAACCCATATCTAAGATTGCTTTTTTTATTCCTTTTTCTTTTGCTTTTTTTGCAAGCAATAATCCTGCTAAGTATGCTGCTGGTAAATTTTTAAATGAATATTTCCAACCTAATTTCTTTAATTGACTGCTCTGAACAGTTACAATTGGTTTATCCCCATCTGTTTCATACTTAATTATTTGTAATATTATTTGAGTGTTTGTTTTTCTTATTGCTAATCTGTTTTCTCTTGATTTAAGTAAGGAAAGTCTTTTTTTGTAATTAGTCTTTCCGTCTCTTTTTCTTCTAAATTTTATTGTTCTTATTGTATTTGGCATTTTAGTTCACTTAGTCTTTCTTTTCAGCTTCTTGTTTTTTTGCTGGTGCTTTTTTTGTAACTTTAACTGTTTTTTTCTTTGTTTTTACTATTCTCTTAACACCTGGTTCTGCTTTTTGAAATAAGTTATGATCTCCTAGGAATAATTTTATATGTCTTTTATTTCTAAAAAATCCACCTTTGCATTTTTTATATACCATTCTGTAAGTTTCTTGAGTGATTACTGAATTATCTTTTAATTCTTTAATTAATTCTCTTTGTGATCTTATTTTTATCATCCATTCTTCTTTTCTTGGAAGTCTTGCAGTTCTTTTTCCTTTTCTGCTTCCAGGACCTTTTTGTTTTCCTTTACTTTTTTGTGATTTTATTTTGTTTGCTCTACTTCTGCTAACGCCTTTTTCATCAATTTTTTTAATTGCTTTTTCATCTATTAGTTGTCTAATATCTGTTTTGGTTATAGCTTCTTTTATATCTGCAAGTCTATCTTTATCAAATTTTATCCTTTTAGTGGATGATTTCAATAATTGGCCTGCGAGTCTTTTTTGTATTTTCATATTATCACTTTGCTTTTGTTAGGATTTTATCTTTTTCTTCTTTTTCTTGTTTCTTTTTTTCTTCAATTACTAATTCTTCAGGTTTTTCATCTGTTTTTTTAGTTGCTTTTTTTTCAGCTTTTTCTTCTGCTTTTTTAGCTGCATTTTCTTTTTCTAATATTTTTTCTTTTCTTATTTTAGCTGCTTTTTGTCTTTCTTTTTGTTTTGCATTTGCAGTTTCTTCATATCTTTTTATGTTTAAATTTTGTATTGTTATGTTTAATTTTTTTGCTTCATCTAAAAGTTCTATTTTTTTCTTTCTTCCTAAACCTTCAATGCTTGCTGTTTGAGTTTTAGGATCTATTCTTTTTAGTTCTTCAATTGAAGTTATAATAACTATTTGTAATCCTTCTTTATTAGTATTCTTTTCTTCAAGTTTTCTTCCATACCCAGCTTTAACTGTTGCTGAATGTCCTTTTACATGAAGTCTTTTTTTGTTTTGATGTCCTTTAGGATTTTTCCACTTTTTGCCAATTCTAGCTTTTTTGTGAGTGTCTTTTCTTAGGAATTTTTTTGGGGCCATGTTTATTCACTTAGTTATATTTTCTTTCCGTTTTTTTCTATTATGTATATTCCATCTTGGAATATTCTTTTATCAAAGCCAGGTCTTTTAGTTAATTTTTCAATGTCTGCTGCTGTTTGACCAACAATTTCTTTGTTAATACCATCAACTTCAATTATTTCTCCTTTAATTGTAACTTTTGCTCCTTCTTTGATTTTTACTGTTCTTGGAACTTTTTCTCCTATGAAATTTTTAATTTCGATTATGTCTCCTTTTAGACTTACATTCATTGGAAAGTGTCCTGAACATATTTTAAGTTTATAATTAAAACTTTTATGAACACCATCAATCATATTTTTTATGTGCGCTCTCGTTGTGAATAATTGTGCTTTTTGTTTTTTTCCGTTATTTTGATATGAAATGAACATTTTGTCTTTTTGCACTTCTACAGTCATATGTATATCTGCTAGTTTTCTGTGAACTTCCCCTTTAGGTCCTTTTACATGAATATTTCTTCCTTCATGTTTTATTTCCACATCTTGAGGAATTTCAATTTCAACTTTTAGTTCTTTATTTTCTGCCATTTTTATCCTTAGTAAGCGAAACTTATTAGTGTTCCACCAATGTTTTGTTCTTTTGCGTTTTTATGAGACATTAATCCTTTACTTGTACTCACAATTAATATTCCAAAATCTTTTGCTGGTAAAAATCTTTTTTCATATTTTTCAAATTCTGTATTTTTTACTTTAAATCTTGGTTTTATAACGCCTGTTTTATTTAATGATCCTAATAAATTTATTTTTAAGATGTTTCCTTTTCCATCTTCAGTTATTTCTTGAGATCCAACTAATCCTTCTTCTTGCATTATTGTAAGTACTCCTCTAATTAGTTTAGAATTATTTTTTGTTGTTAATTCTTTTTTTCCTAATTTTTCGTAGTTATATATGCTTGATAATACGTTTGCTAATGGGTCGTTTAATGACATTTTTATTTTTCCTCATGAATATTTTTTGAATCCTAATTTCGTTGCAAATTGTCTAAATGTTTTTCTACAAAGGTTAATTCCATATTTGTGAATTACGCCTCTTGTTGCTCCCGTCATTTTGCATTTTTTTGCTGCTTTTCCGAATTTTCTTTCTTTAGGAGTGTTATACTTTTGATATTTTTTGTATTTTCCAGGTTTTTTTCCTATTTGTTTTAATGATTTGTCATGTTGTGATTGAGTCATTCTTCGTCACCTACTTTTGTTTGAAATTTTTCTTTCATGAAATTCATCGCGTCTTCTTGATTTATTCTATGTTTTGAAGGAATTTTTTTAGTATTTAATCTTCTATTTTTAATTCTGAATCCTGGTCGTTTAAGTGTTATAGTTGCTTGTAATCCCATCATACCTATTTCTGTATCATATTTTGCGCCTTCAATATCAATGTATTCTGGTATTCCAAAACTTACATTCCCATTGTTATCAAAACTTGATTTTTTCAAAGTATTATCTTTAGCAACTAATAATCTAGGAATTATATTTACTGCTTCTTCATTTCTTAAAGTTAGTTTTGTTCCTATAGCAAGACCTGCTCTTAATCCCCATCCTTGAATTCTTTTGTTTGTTATTGTTTTAATAGGACTTTTTCCAGTTATGTTTTTAATTAATTTTATTCCTTTTTCAAGTACTTTTTGATCCTTACCTGCACCTATGTTCAAGGTTACTTTCTCTATCCTTATTTCTTTCATTGGGTTTGTCATTTTTATTCAATTATTATTTCAGCTTTTTTTGTTCCTACTATTATAATATATGAAGTTTTAGTTTCTAAAGATTCTTTGTCAGTTTTTATTAATACATCTCCTGCATGAATATTTTCCACAGAACCTATTTTACCTGCGTGTTTTCCTGTGTAAATAAATGCTAAGTTTCCTTTTTCTCTTTTTATGTGTCCCTGTATTTTTTTGTCTGGAAGACTTATTAATAATGAATCTCCTGTTTTGTATTCTTTTGCATCTTTTTCTTCTACTAATATATTATTTCCTGATAATGTATTTAATTGGATTTTTGTACCTTTTAATTTTGTTTTTCCAATTATTTGAACAATTGTTTTTTTTGCTTCATCTTCTTTTATTTCTGTGGCTTTTAACTTTCCTTTATCATCCATTATTAATCTGAATGATTTGTTAATGCTCGGTACAATTACAGATTCTAAAAAACCTACTAAATGTTTTCTACTTCTTTTTCTTGTTCCATTAATTAGAACTTCTTGTTTAGTCATTAAGTAATTTGTTTCTTTTGTAGTGTTTGTTACATTTGTTAATTCTTTTAGGAATGTGTTTATACTTATACCCATACTTTGTTTGTATCCCCCTGCTTGAGGTTTTGTTATGAATTTGATAGTTTTTCTTGCTACTCTCCATGTTTTTGGAGTAGTTAGTCGTTTCATGTGATTTTTAACCATTTTTATTGTGCCCCCTTATCTGTTTTCTGTGCTGTTTGGGTTTTTTCTGCTTTTTGAGATTTACTTGCAGTTTTTTGATTTATCTTTGCTTTTCTTTTTTTATCTTCAAGGTTTAATTCTACTATTTGAAGGTTTGAAGGTAACATTGGAACTCTTGTTTTTGATCCATCTTTTTTTGTTCTTTCTATTTTAGTTATGTATATTTTTGAAGTCTTTAAATTTAATTCTTCTACTTTACCGTCTTTGCCTTTGAAACTTCCTCTTTGAATAAGTACTTTATCTCCAGTTCTTACAGGTATATTTCTTAAACCATATTTTTGTCTTAATTCTTTACTTAAGTTTACGGATAGTGATTTTTGTTTAACATGTAATGGAGCATTATAATTATATTTCCTTTGCTTTCTAGGTTGAACGCTTTTATTCCATGTTTTTGAAAATTTTGTTTTCATTTTTTTCCTCTTATATGATTATGTTTGCTATTTTTGCTATTCCTGGCCATCTTTCACATGCTTCTTTTGCGATTGGTCCTTTGAATATTGTTCCTTTTGGATTTCCTTTATCATCTTTTACTACAACTGCTGCGTTGTCTTCAAATTCTATTCTTGTTCCATCAAGTCTTCTGTATTCTTTTTTTTGTCTAACTATTACAGCTAAAACCACTGTTTTTCTCATGTCTGGTTTTCCTTTAACTACTGATGCATGTACTAAATCGCCTACTCCAGCTGCTGGCATTTTACCTTTAACTGTTTTAGAGCCTTTTACTGAAAATACTTTCAATGTTTTTGCTCCTGAATTGTCACAGGTATCGATAACTGCTCCATGTGGCAATGCGTTTGTTACTGTTGCTTTAATGCTTTTCATTTTTATTCAGTTTTTTCCTTTTCTTCGTTTGTTATAATTTTGATTACTACAAAATTTTTTGTTTTGCTTATAGGTCTTGTTTCTGCGATTATTACTTTATCTCCTACTTTTGCGTCTATTTCTTCTGGATTGTGAGCTTTTACTTTAGTTCTTCTTTTTTCATATCTTTCATATTTTGGAATATATTTTCTTCTTTCCCATTCAACTGTTACTGTCTTTGACATTTTGTCGCTAACTACAGTTCCTGTAAATTTTCTTCCTCTGATGCTTAGTGGTTTTTCGTTCATTTTTTTCATCCTTTGATTTTAATTCTTTCTTCTGGTTTTTTTGCTATTTTGTTTCCTTGAATTGTTTCGTTTTGTATTTTGAATTCTTTATTGTTTTTTAGTATTTTGATTGATTTTTTTATTGTTTGAATTTGGAACGTGTTTTTTGTTTCATTTGTTATTATTCCTTTGATTCCTTGTTGCTCCATGTTTTTTGTTTTTGTTATTTCAATTGTTTTTCCAATGTAATTTTTTTGATATTTGTTTTGTTTCATGCTTAAAAACCTCTGGTTTTTGGCATGCTGAAAATCTCTTTAATTTTCATCATCTTTCGATTTGATCTGGACTAAAACCGATGTTTATTAGTTCTTTTCTCATATCTTTCATGTGATCGCCTTGAAGTTCTACCAATCCGTCTTTGGCAGTTCCGCCGCATGCGAATTTTGATTTCAATTTTTTGGCAATGTCTTTGAGGTCAACTTCGTGTTTGTTTATGCCTGATATTGTTGTGTATTTTTTACCAAATTTTTTCTTTATGATTTTAATTGTTATCTTTTGATTTTCTTTGGCAATGTTGTCCCAAGCACCAAGTTCTTTTGGCAAGCCTGTGATAGGGTCTATTTCTGGCATTTACTTACTTATCCTCCTTTTGTTTTTTTCATTTTGTAATTTTGCTTTTTTTACTAATTCTTTTAATTCTTCTTCGTGTTGTATTGTTTTTACTCTTGCAATTATTCTTTTAATTTGTTTTATTCTACCAGGATTTTTTGGTGGAGTTCCTGTTGCTGATTGTCCATGTAGTTGAATTAATTCTGAATTTAACTCTTTCATTTTCTTTTGAGTATCTTCAGGTTTTTGTTGTCTGATTTCTTTTGATTTCATTTTTCAACTTCCGGTTTTTCTGATTCTGAGTCTTTTGATTCTTCTTTTGCTGGTTCTAAAGATTCTTCAGTTTCTTCTTTCACATCTTCTTTTACTGAATCTTCTTTAGTTTCTTCTTTTTTTGCTGTTTTTTTCTTAGGAGTTTTTTTCTTAACTTTCTTTTTTGGTTTATCTTCTTTTTCTGATTTTGTTTCTGTTTCAACTTCTTCAACTATTTGAATTGGTTCAGTAAGTACTTCTATTTTATCTGGAAGTACAGTAGTACCTGGCATAATTGTAACTTGAATTCCTATTACTCCTGATTTTAATCTTGCTATTTGTTGTGATTTGTAAACACCTGAAACACTTATGTCTCCACATTTTTTTAAGTATCCCATGTAGAATCTCCATGTTTTTGCTCTACTACTTGGTATTTTTCCTGAAATTAATATTTCTACACCTAAAGCTCCTGAACTCATTACTGTGCTCATTGCTTTATGTCCTACTCCTTTGAATCTTTGAGGTCCATATCTTTCTAGGAAATTTGCAATCATTTCTGCTGTTATTGAAGCATCTCCTCTTGCATCCAAAACTTCTTCTATTTCTATTTGCGGATTTTCAAGTTTAAATTTTTCTTTTAATTCTTTTGTTAATCTTGTAATATTGCTTCCTCCTTTACCAACTACTAATCCTGGTCTTGAAGCGCTAACTAATATTTTTTCACCAAGTGGTGTTCTTTGTAATTTTACATCGCTTAAACCTACTCTACTTAACTCGTTGAATAAGTATTTTTTAATTTCAAATTCTTTTATGTTTTGTGCGACGAATTTTCTTTCAATCATTTTTTATCCTCTACTTTTTCAGTAGTCTGTGACTTTGCGTCCACGACACTGTTTTTTGATTCTGATTCTTTAGTTTTTTCTTCAGGTTGTTTTTTTTCTTCCTTTTTTACTTCTTGTTTTGTTTCTTGTTTTTTTGATTGTGATTCTTTTTTCTTTGATTGTGCTTTTTTAACTTCTTCTTTAACTTCTTCCATTTCTTGAACAACAATTTCTAAATGTGTTCTTTTATATCTTCTTCTTCTTTGTCTACCCATATGATATTGGTTTGATCCTCTTTGAACAACTAAATGTATTATTTTTAAATTGTCTGATAATCCTTTTGTTTGAGCATTTGCTTCCACATTTTTTATTAAAGCGATAAATTCTTCTGAACCTTTTTGAGGAAATCTACCTGCACCGATACCTACTCCTGCTCTATGACCTACACCATCTGTAAATCTTTTGAATGGTATTGCAGTTGTTTTCTTCAATACTCTATTAAGGATTGCTAAAGCTTTTTTTGTTGTTTTTCCTCTAAGGAAAGATGCAATTTCTATTGATGTTTTTGTACTAATAGTAGCATCTTTAACCATAGCCCTAGCCATGTTTTCTTCAAGTTCCTTAAACGCGTATTTATTTTTCATTTTTATCTTACGGATACACTACCTGATGATTTTGTTGCTCCAACTCCTGGTGAACTATGTCCTACTTTTCTTCTTGTAAGGATCAATTCTCCTAAATAATGTCCAATCATTTCTGGTTGAATTTCTACTGGTGAAAATTCTTTACCTGTATGAACTTTAATTGTTTTTCCAACCATATTTGGAAGCACAATCATATCTCTTAATTGTGTTTTTACATTATCTTTCTTTGAAACTTTTTCAATGAATAATTTTTCTTGATCTGAAAATCCTCTTTTAATTTTCCTTCTTTGTCTTGCAGGAAATAAATCTGCTAACTCCTTTATTGAAAGAGTTTGTAATTCTTCAAGTTTTTTTCCTTTGTATGTGAATATTTTTTTTGCCATTTTGATTTACCTTATTTTCTTCTTCCAGTTCTTCTTGCAGCAATCATACCTACCTTTCTTCCAGGAGGCGCATTTCTACTAGTTGGTTTTGCTTTTGATTTTCTTAAACTTCTTTTATTACCAAATGGATGTGCTACTGCGTTCATTGCTGAACCAGAAACTATTGGATAATATTGGTTTTTTGATTTTGCAATATGATGTTTTTTTCCTGCTTTAAGTAATGGTTTATCAGGTCTTCCTGCTCCTGATGCAACTCCAATCATTGCTCTACATTCAGGATGGAATATTTTTTGTTTTTTTGAAGGTAATAATATTGTTATTGCGTCTTTATTTTTTGCTACAACTTTTGCACTTGTACCAGATCCTCTTACAAATTTTCCGCCATCACCAGGTCTTCCTTCTATACAAAAAACACTAGTTCCTTCAGGTATATTTTTTAGAGACATAATATTTCCTATTTTTACTTCTCCATTGTTAATTTTGAATGTATCTCCAACAGATATTCCTTCTGCCGCGATTAATAATGATGTTGAACCATCATCGTATTTTGCTTCTATTAATGGTGCTGAATGACCTGCACATCTAACTAGATCTTTTACTATATAAGATTCTTTATGAAGCATTTTTATATCTCCTTTGAATCTAAAAGTAGGTTTTCTGAATCTTCCTGATCCTTTTCCTCTCCTTTGTTGTATTAGATTTTTTCCCATTTTTATGTGCCTACATTAATCCTAATTTTGTTGCAATATCAATTGCTGGTGTATCCATTGCAAATCTGACATATGCTTTTTTTCTTCCTTTTGTATCTACTAAAGTTTTTACATCTGTAACTTTAACATCAAACTCTTCTTCGATTGCTTTTTTAATTTCTGGTTTTGTTGATTTTAAATTTACAACAAAAACTAATTTATTTTCTGATTCCATTAATTTAATACTTTTTTCTGTCGCTAATGGATATAGTAATGTTTTCATTGTTCAGCCTCTTTTGCTACTTTCTTTACAACTTTTTTCACAATTTTCTTTTTTGTTTCTTTTTTTGGTTTTTCTTCTTTAGTAGTTTCTGCTTTAAAAGCGCTTGTGAATATTTTTGATTCTGATATTTTTTTAATTGCGGATTCTGTGAATAAAGTTATTCTTCCAGGTACTGCACCCGGAGCCAAACTTTCTGTATTTAATTTTTCAACTGTTGTAATATGAACACCAGGAATGTTTTTTGCTGATTTTGATATTGCTCCTTCTTCCGAAGTAACAATTAATAAACCTGTTTTTGTTTTGTATTTTCTTCCTCTTGTTTTTCCTTTACCAGCTCTTATTTTTCTTTGACTTGTTCTATCAAGCTCATCTTTTAAGCCAAGTTTTGCTAAAATTTCTTTAACATCTTTTGTTTTTTTAGTTGATTGAAAATCATCTGTGATTGCGAATGGATAATTTGCTGGAACTTTATGTCCTCTTGATGCTACAATATCTTTAGATACTGTTGCGGATAATGCGGATCTGATTGCTTTTCTATTTTCTAATTTGTTTACTTTTTGACTCCATATTTTTTCAGCTTTAGGAGGATGTGCTCTTCTTCCACCTACTGTTTGAGGTGCGAATGCGCCAGTATAATTAAATCTTGTTCCTGATCTACTCATCACTTTTCTTGGAGTTCTTGATTGACCAATACCATATGTTCCTCTGTATTTTCTTCTTCTTTTACTAAGCATTGCAGAAACATTTTTTCCAGCTTCCGGATTTGATCCATACGCTTGTCTAATATTTGCTCTTAAAGCAATTACTGCTCTTAAAATTAAATCTTCTCTAACAGGTTCTTTGAATTGACTTGGTAATTCAATTTCTCCTTTTTGTGCAGCGTTTGTTGATAATATTGGTATTTTCATTTATCTTCCCTGTTTACTATCTGTAATTATTTGTTTAATTGAGTCAGGCGTAAATTCTGGTTTTTTACCATTTAATCTTACTGGCTCTGTTAATGTAATTAATCTTTTTTTAGGTCCTGGTATAGTTCCCCTTATTAATAAGTATGATGATTTAACATTTCCAAAATTTACTAATCCCCCTTTTGGATTAACTTCTTCTGGTTTTTCTGAAATTTTTAGAATAGAGTTATTAAATTGTGTTCTTTGATGATATCCTGTTTGTCCTGCATGTGGCACCCTATACATTACGTGTGCTTGACCTTTCCATCCACCTAAAGATCCTGGGTTTCTTCTTGCTTTTTCTGCTTTGTGACTTGTTAAACCAATACCAAATCTTTTAACAGGTCCTTGAAATCCTTTTCCTTTAGTTATTGAATGTGAATCTACAAATTGTCCTTCTTTGAAAACCTCAGTGATTGGTATTTGGGAATCAAGATGTGCTTTTACCCATTCAATTTTATCTGCAACTTTTCCACCTAGACTTATTTCAAATAATTCTGGTGTTTTTTTAATGCTTGTTTGTTTAGGTTGAGTATAAACTTGAACAGTTACATCTGAATAATCATCTGAATTTAATTTTGCTAAATCATCAGTAGTTGATAATTTCCCTTTTTTTACAACTGGAAGCTTTCTTGTTAACTCCTTTTCTGTTTTGAAATTTAATTGTGAAACAACAACTGATCCATTTGATGTTTCTTTATATAATCTTAATGATGCTAATCTAATAGGTGGACATTCAAGAATTGTTACAGAAACAGCAGTGTTTAATTTTGCGGTTCTTTTATTTTTATCTGAACCAACAGCCATAACGTGAGTCATACCTGCTTTGTATGCTGGAAAAGATAATAATTTTGCTTCTTTTACAGATGCTTTAGCTCTTACTTTAGCATAAGGTCTTACAGATCTTTTTCTAGGCCAAACACCCATACTTCCGCTTCTTGGTTTTCCTGTTTTTCCCATTTTTATCTTTATCTCTAACTTGATATATTGGTTTTTGCTTTATTCGCCTATTATTGGAGTTTTCATCCAGATGTTTTTCAATTTCTTGAAAAACCCCTTTTCAGGCGATGATTCGTCGCTAAACTTAATTGTTTAACACGAGTTATGTATTATGGGAAAGCACAACCATTTAAAAAGCTTTGTATGATTAGGCTCTGGCCGGAAAATAATAAATTTGTATACTGGAACACGGCACAACCTATGCATTCTCTTCGAGACTGCATGTGCCTCGATGGGCGCCAGTATACACAAAAGTGTTATTCCGGCTAGAGCCTATGATTAATCACTGCCAAGAAGAGTTTATTTTAACCTTAATATATATAGTGAATGATAATCAATATTAATTTGAGACTTATTAATAATCTCTATTTTTTCTGAATTTTTTAAAATATTTATTGCTAAATTTATTTTTTCAATAGTTTCATTAAAAATATTTTCATCAAAATCTTTACTTGATTTTCTTAAATAAGGACTTTTCCAATTTTCAGTTTTTTCAGAAGGTTCTACAATTACAATAACCCCTTTATCAGATAAAAGAGATTTTAATTTTTTTAAAATAGAATTAAAATTTTTCATATAACGCCAAGAAAAAATAAAATAAACAACATCAAACAATTTTTCTGTTTGAAAATTTTCAAACGAATCATTAAAAAAAGTAATCTTTTTTGATTTAACAAGATTAGATGCAATTCTAATTCTTTGTTCATCTAAATCAATACCTGTATATGAAAAACTTTTCTGAGCCAAATATCTGCCTTTTTTACCATCTCCGCAACCAACATCTAAAACATTAGCAGATGAAAGTTTTGCAAAAGGTTTAATTTTTTCAATAATATTTTCTGTTAAAACTTTATCAAAATTTCTTGCAGTAACTTGTTCGTTTGTTAATTCAGATTTTCCTTTAGTATTTTTTTCAGTCTCATATTTTAATTTAGAATATTGCAAAGGATTTTTTATTTTACTACAAAAAGAATCAGGATGACATAATTGTAAATCTTGAAAATACCTAGTTCCTCCTTGAGGACAATTATGAGGTGCTACAACATCTTTATTCTTTTTTAATTGTCTTAATTGACCATTAAGTAAAACTTGTCTTAAAGGTTCAGGATTTTTTTTATTCCAATCATTTAATCTTAATTCAATCGCATCAAAACCCCAACCAGCTCCTCTCATAAAATTAGTTAATGTAAAAAGCATTCTTTTCTTACCATCTTTCATTCCGTTTAAAGCGAATTTTATACAAGGCGGAAAAAGTTCTTCTCTAATAGCTGTTTCGGGAAGTTTAAACTCCTTACGTTCTTTTGTTTCTGATGATTTAGATTCATCAAAATTAAAATCATATGCATTTATGAAAAGTTGATTTGCTTCACCAGATTTAGCTTTTTCTCTTTGAATAAAAGGAATATCAAATTTCACATTTTCAGGTTCCGCTTCTTTTTTTGAAAATTTCAAAATTTTATTAATATCCACAGGAACTGAAACTAATTCAGATTTTTCATGTAAAGAATAAGGCATCCTATACAAATGTCTTGACGCGATCAATATAGTATCAATTTCTAAAAACGAATCAACATTTAATTTATCACTAGTTGTATTTTCATCAATGATTGCTTTAACATCTTTTTGCATCACTAAATCTTTATGCGCCATACCTGTTCTTTTCATAATGTTGTTAATATCATTTTTTTCATATTTTAAAATCGCTCTTTCAAATAAAGGTCTTAATTTATCTCTTAAATAAAAAGCAATTTTCCTAGGAGCCTCTGGAAATAAATCCTTGACTAAAGTTCCATTAACATCTTCTGGAAATGCTTCAAAAGGAACAGCTATATGAAAACCTTTATTACCAGAAAATTTACACGAAATACTTTCTATGCCTTGATCTTTTAATATTTTTATAAGAATATGAGTTGCAATTTTACTATAAACAAAATGATGACAATCAATATCTAAAATTAAATCCCAACCTTTTCTTAAATTATCAAGCTCTTGTTTTTTCAAATCACTACTAATTTGCAACGGATTAATCCAAAGTTCTTCAGAACAATGAAAACTAGTCGCTTTCTTTTTTGCTAACTCAATAATATCCGCATCATACATTAAAGTATCAGGTCGTTTACCAAAATAATCCTTAAATCTTACAGCAATTTCCTTATCTTTAGCATAATGAACTAATAGACTTTGAACTTCTTTTCGCTTATAGAATTTAAGAGTCTTTGATAAAAGCATAAATAACAGATATTGAATGATTATATATTATTTTCGAACTTGAAAAAAACAACACACTTATTTGCAATATAGAAAATAAATATTTGTTTTGAAAAAATAAAATATGATAAAAGAAAAAAACAAGAAAACAAAAAAACAAAAAAAGTTAAAAACAAAAAAATTATGACGCTCTGGTTTTAGGTTTTTTAACAGTTTTAGCAACAGTTTTAGTTGTAGTTACAGGAACTTTTTTAACAGTTTGAACTACGGAATTAGTTTGCGAAACTTGTTGAGCTTGCAATTGTTGCTGTTGAATTTTTTGTTGCTGGATTTGTTGCTGTAATTTTAACGCTTCTTGAGCTTTCAAAAAAGCCTGCATATCCGCTTGAGCAGCATCAATAGTAGCACTAGCTTCAACTAATTTTTTCTTTTCATTTTGCAAAATAAGTTCTGAAGAAAGATTCGCTTTTTTAAATGCTAATTCCTGATTAAGCGCGGATAATTCATCACGCCTAGCAAGCAAAACATCTATTTTAGATTCAAAACTGTGCATATTGTCTTGTTGAACCGTCAAAGCATAAGCTATTAACAAAGAGTAAGACAAAACAACAAACATAATTCCCAAAAATAAAAATGTCTTAACTATTGTTCGCAATATAACCACCTCCTTGATTAATTAATTGATTAAACAACGCATTATTTTGCTGAATAATCAAACTATTTGCATTCTCATAATATGCAATATCCGCAGAAACATCATTAACTAAATTCACATCATCACTTGGAACATCAAGTGCTACTGAAAAAATAACTGAAGATACAAAAATACCGCCGACAATTAAAATAACAAAAAAAGCACTTGTCAAAGTTATTTCAGCTTGATCAGTAAACAAATCAAAAGACTTTAAAGCCCTAACAATCAATAATGCGACAACAAACCAAAAGCAAAACATCACAGCAGGTTTAAGGAAAACACTTAAAACTGAATATTTAATATCAGTACCTAAATTAACTGTATGAAAATAAGCAGTTGCAAAAGTTGCATAACTTAAAAAATGAACTAACTTCCATTTCTTAAAACCGAGCATCCTAATAGATTTTTTCATAGACGTCATGCCAACAATAATTAACAAATAAAACGCCAAAGTTCCTAAACTTAACAAAGTAAGCCACTTATCTGAAAAACTAAAACCTAAAAAATCAGTGAACGCTAAATTAGTACCCCATTTAAACTTGTCAAAAACTGCAGAAATAAAATGAAGTAAAACGAGGAATAAAGTGAAAACACTAATAGGTACATGATACTTAAACAATTTAAAATCCGCCTTAACAAAAGACAACAATCTTAATTCTCCCAACACAATAGTTGCAAATAAAAAGAAAAAAGATATTAAACCAAACATTCTAGTCAAATACCAAATCCATTCAGTTGAACTAATCAAACTTGAAATAAAAATATACAAAGCAAGAAAAGGAATACCAATTAAAGAATATTTAAGCATATTATTCAATTTCCCACCTCAACAATATTTAATGAATCATAAACAATTTTTCCAAATTTATCCAAAACAAAAATAGGAATATTTTCAAATAAATCCTTATGATCATTTATGAAATCTTTACCTGAAACACTAATGACTGTAGCTAAAACATCTGCAATCATCAAAGAATCATGAACAACAGTAACTGAAGAATAAAAAGAATTGTTCAATAAATGATTATTTTCAAAAGAATCAAAATACTGCAAATAATCACCTGAAGTTGCAACACTTCCAGATTCTAAAACAAACTCATGAACAACACCTTTAGACCTAGAATCTTGAATTCCGATTTCAGAATAATAATTATTAAAAACCATATCTCCACGAGCATCAATAAAAAAATCAATAAAACCCAAATCAGAAATATATTTATTTAACGAATCAACAATAAACCCCTTAGCAATACTTCCTAAATCAACTAAAACATCATCATTAACTAAAGTAACCAAATTTTCTTTAACAACAATATCGTTATAAGAACAACCAATATTTGAAATAGGAACTTTATTTTTTCTTGCAATAAATAAAAAACCTTTAGAAATATCATATTTACCATCTGATAATTCACAATATTTCAAAGCGGAATTTAAAACAAATAAAAAATCATCACTTGCACGAATTTTTCTATTTTTATTTAATTTAGAAAGCTCGCTATCTCCATCATAAAAATTAAAAACTTTCTGAAGCCTTAAAGCTTCACTAACAATATCCTCTTTATTAAATTCTAAAATACCATCATCAACATCTTCAAAACCAATAACTATCTCCTTTCCAAACATAGGAAAACTAATCTCTGTTAACATATTAAAACACCTCACTTCTTATTTTTTCTTTACTAACACCCAAATTTAAAAAATCAACTTTTAAAGAATCAATCATAATTTTTGGACCGCAAATAAAAAAGTCATAATATTTCCAATCATCTAAATTCTTTAAAATATAACTAGCAGAAACTCTACAATTTAAACCCTTATCACATTTTTCTCTTGTAAAAAATAATGTTTTATTAACATTCTTTAAATTTAAAACTTCATCTAAATAAGGCATTTCAGTTTCTGATTTAGAACTATAAAATAAAAAATCATTTTTTGAATCCCTATTAATAATCATATTGTAAATAGGTGTTATACCAATACCTCCAGCAATAAAAACTGTTTTTTCAGAATTACAACAAAACCTACCAAAAGGACCTGTAAAAAAAAGTTTAGAACCAATTTCTAAATCCCAAAGTTTGCCTGTAAACTCACCATTTCTTTTAATTCCCAAACTCAATGTTTTTTCTTGCTTATTAAAGTCAAGAATTGAAAACGGTCTCTTAATTTCAAACCCAGGAATTTCTAAAAAAATGTACTGACCAGGAATAAAATTAAATTCCTGATCAACACTAAATACAAAAGTTTTTACCGTCGGGGTTTTTACGGAGTTTGAAATCAACTTCGCTTCATATTTTTTTGATAAATTCATATTAATACCTCTATTGTTATAACTCGTAACGAGTCTACTCCTTCATTTTTTCAAGCTTGATACAAGCAATAGGACAACTACCAACAACAACCTCTTGTTCTTTTAAATCTCCATCACCAATAATAAGCTCGTAATTTCCCGTCTCCTCATTAAGCTTAGCTCCATTAAGAATCGCTCTTCCATCACGATCTACTTTCCAAAATTTCTTTGAAATCGCCTCACACTCTCCTGCACCAATGCAAGAATCTTTGTCATAAATTATTTTATACGCCATTTTTTACCTCCTAAATTTTATAATATTCCTAACCAATGTAAAAAAGTTCTAAACCAAGTTTCCTTTTGTTCAACTACAAAATCTTCTTGAATAACTTCAGAATTTGGAGTTTGATTCATAAATAAATCGTCAAGACCAGGATACAAATCAAGAGCATCAACAACCCCATCATTATCTGAATCCAAAAACATGTAATCATTTTCTCCAGGATACAAATCATTCATGTTTAAAACACCATCTCCATCATCATCTAAATAATCTGATTCATTAAATGATGAATTTAACGACTCATTCAAATCCATTAACTCACTAAAATTTGAATTATTAGATAAAACATCTTGAACAATAACTTCTTCAATGACAGGAACCTCTTCATAAACAATTTCCTCAACAGGAACCTCTTCATAAATTACTTCCTCATAATAATCATCATCATTATCACTTTCATGATCATCATCGTCATCAAAATCATCACTAAAATCCCAATCATTGTCATCATCATGGCTAGATCTACGATCATTATCACTCTCACGATCATCATGATCATCATCGTCATCATCTGCTAGTACACTAAAACTTAAGGCAGAGATCATAACCAACCCTATTAATAACAAAACACCAAATTTTTTATTCAATCTTATCACCTCGAATTTATGTTTCATGAAATAAGAATACATCTAGAAATATATAATACATCTTTGTAAACCAACGAAACAAAACAAATTATATATTGTTTAAAAAGCGTCTAATAGTCAAATTTTGATGTTTAAAGGTTCAGAACAATAAAACTCAAAATGCAACAAAACAAGTAAAATTTAAATAGTTCAGAACTGTTTTCTGAATAAACAAAAATAAAAAAAGATAAAAAATGACGAAAAAAACCACAATAATAATTATGATTATATTGTTCATAACTATTTTTTCACAAAATAGCACAGCATATAATCTTGAATCAGTACAAATAAAAGACTCACTAACAGAAACAGGAAAACTACTAGAAGAAATGACATTAATAATGACAAATAATACTAATGACATCCTAAACTTACACTTACCAAAAGATGCATACAACATAAAAATAAGCGGAAAAGAAACCAAAACAGAAAACAATACACTAAATCTAAAAACAGCATGTGTTGATTGTAAAATAACATTAAGCTACGAACTAAAAAATATTGTAAAAAACATAGGTGCCGACACAGATATATTTTCAAGAACAATGTATTTACCAAAACAACCCGCAAATCTAATTTACTCAATAAAAATCCCAATAGGAAAAAAAATAAATTTAAACGACAATACAAACATAATTCCCAAAAATTCACATATAAGTACGGATGGCGAAGGAATAATAGTAAATTGGGAAGAACAAAACCCAGATCTTCCAAAAATATACCAAGTAAAATATAGTGGACACGAAAACTCAGAAGAAATAATACCTGAATATGTAAACGAATTAAAAGAAACATCCGTTTTAATAATAATATTAATAGCACTAATACTAGGACTAATAGCTGGATGGCATGGACAAATAATACACACAAATAGAAAAAAACAAATAACAAAAAAAACAGAAATAACAGAAATACCCTCATCACTATTTAACCCAGATGAAAAAATAATAATCAACAAAATAAAAGAAAATAATAATCAAATAAAACAAAAAGAACTAGGAAAACAACTAAACTGGTCAAAATCAAAAGTCAGCGCAATAATAACGAATCTAGAATACAAAAAAATAATAAGAAGAGAAAAAATAGGAAGAAACTATGACATATTCCTAGAAAAAGATATGAGCGAATAAACACTGGACAACTACACAAATCATTTAAAAAGAAAAATGCTTCTATACAAACATGCTAGTAGGAATAACCCCAAGATTATATCAAGAAACAATTCTTAATACCGCAGTAAAATCAAATACAATGGCAGTCTTACCAACTGGTCTTGGAAAAACAGCCATAGCTGCAATGCTAATGACCCAAAGATTAGATAATTATCCTGATTCAAAAATAATGTTCTTAGCACCAACAAAACCATTAGCTGGACAACACGAAAAAAGCCTAAAAAAATTCTTCCCTAAAATGAAAGACAAAATAATATTATTTACAGGAACAATAAAACCTGAAAAAAGACAAGAACTATTTGATGAAAACCAAATAATAATAAGCACGCCCCAGGGACTTGAAAATGACGTAATAAGCAGAAGAATAAAATTAGAAGAAATATCCCTATTAATAATTGACGAAGCGCACAGAGCAGTAAAAGACTACGCATACGTATTCTTAGCAAAAAAATATCATGAAAAAGCAAAACATGAAAGAATACTTGCACTCACTGCAAGTCCGGGAGCAGATCAAGCAAAAATATTAGAAGTATGTTCAAACCTATTTATTGACGAAGTAGAATACCGAAGCCACGACGACCCAGACGTAAAAGAATACATCCAAGAAATGAAACAAGAAACAATACACGTAGAACTAACAGAAGAACTTCTAAGAATACACAGATTTCTAAAAAAAGCATACGAATCAAAAATAGACGAAGCAATAAAATTAGGATATTTACATGGCGCAATTAATAACTATAATAAAACAACACTACTAAAAGTCATAGGAGCACTGCAAGGAAAAATAGCAAGCGGAGAAAAAGAATATGATGTGCTAAAATCAATATCCTTAGTTGCAGAAGCACTAAAAGTAGAACACGCAATAGAACTAATAGAAACGCAAGACATCAACCCACTACACTCATACATGACAGATTTAGAAAAACAAGCAAGCAGCGGAAAAGTAAAATCAGTAAAAAACCTAGTTCAAGATTTAAACTTTAGATCAGCAAAAATACTAACAGAAAAACTAATAGAACAAAAAATAAGACACCCAAAACTAGACAAAATAAAAGAAATAACAACCCAACACATAAAACATAATCAAAAATGTAAAATAATAATATTCACACAATTCAGAGACACAGCATCAAAAATAAAAGAAGTACTAGAAGAAGATAAAATAAGCTCAGAAATATTTGTTGGACAAGCAAAGAAAAAAAATACCGGACTAAGTCAAAAACAACAAAAACAAATGCTAGAAAATTTCTCAGAAGACACATTTAATTGTCTAATTGCAACAAGCGTAGGAGAAGAAGGACTTGATATTCCCGAAGTAGACCTAGTCATATTTTACGAACCAATACCATCAGCAATTAGAACCGTACAAAGAAGAGGAAGAACAGGAAGACAAAAAGAAGGACAAGTAATAACACTAATAACAAAAGGAACAAGAGACGAAGGATATAAATGGGCGGCACACCATAAAGAAAAACGAATGTATCAAGCACTAAAAAACATAAAAAACAAACTTCATGAAAAAAATAACGAAGAACAAAAAACAATTTTAGGATCACAAGAATCCGTAAGTAAAACACAAAACAAACCATTAGCAGACTTTCTAAGCGAAGAAGAAATCACAATAAAAGTAGACTACAGAGAAAAAGGAAGCCAAGTAATAAAAGAACTACTAGATCTAAAAGTAAATATTAACTTAGAAAGTATGCAACTAGGAGACTACCAACTATCAGAACACGTAATAGTAGAATACAAAACAGTAAAAGATTTTGTTGATTCGATAATAGACGGACGACTACTAAGCCAAGCAAAAGAACTCAAACAATTCTATAAACCCTTAATAATAATAGAAGGAACAGACGACATATACAGCCAAAGAAGAATACACCCAAACGCAATAAGAGGAATGCTAGCCGCACTCACCATAGGACTTAGAATACCACTAATACAAACAAGAAATGCAAAAGACACAGCAGGACTACTCAGACAAATAGCAAAAAGAGAACAATCAACAGACGAAAAAGACTGGCAAATGCACACAACAAAACCAATCAACGATAAAGAAATACAAGAATACATAATATCATCAATACCAGACATAGGACCAAGACTAGCACCAGCACTACTAAAACACTTTAAAACAATAAAAGCAATAGCAAACGCATCACTAGAAGAACTACAAGAAGTAGAACTTATTGGAAAAATTAAAGCAAAAAAAATCAAAGAACTAATGGACAAAGAATACGAATAAAAAAGACAACTCCAAGTCAAATCAAAAATAAAGCTTCTGACACAAAAAAACTAAAAGTTTTCTTAATGCACAACTACAATAAATACAAATCATTTATTTGTATTAAACCCCATTAGCTACGCACAAAAACTAAAGAACTACAACAATATTTATAACTAAAACAAATAAAACAAATAAAATGAAAAAAATAATATTTGCAACAATAATACTTTCTTTAATACTCATAACAGGATGCCAAGAACAAAAACCAAAAGCATGCATAAATGAAAAATGCTTCAACATAGAAATAGTAAACACACCAGAAACAAGACAAATAGGATTAATGAATAGAGAATACCTACCAGAAAATGAAGGAATGCTATTCATATTTGAAAAATCAGGAAACTATCCATTCTGGATGAAAAACACACTAATACCGCTAGACATAATATGGATAAATCAAAATAAAAAAATAGAAAAAATAATGAGCGCAACACCCTGCAAAGAAGAACCATGCACAATATATGATCCTGAAAAACAAGCACTATACGTATTAGAAATAAATGCAAATATAACCGCAGAAAAAAACATGAAAGAAGGAGACACAATAGAATTTAAAAACATAAAATAAATAACTTCCATAAAATTAATTAATAAAAAAAGCAAAAAAAACAATATGAACTATTCTTTAAACTTTGAACTAAGACAAAGATATGAGTTAAATATGGGTTTTTACTCAATGAAACAAATAAATCAACACTTCTCAAAATTTCAAACAAATTTTGGAAACCTAAAGAAAAAAAATATAATAAAACAACTAACAAAAATAAACGGATATCTAAAAATACAAAAAAAAGAAAACAACGAAATATTAACAAAAGAAGAAATACTATCCCACTATTTAACAGCACAATCACTATACCTATTTCACGAAATAATACACCTTGACTTATTAGAAGCATCAATAGAAAGAGAAAATTTCAAAAAAATAGTAAACTCAAAACCATACAAAACAGAAAAACCCTTCAGAATATATTTTAAAGAAATTGACGAAAATACATTAATAGAATATAGTGAAGAAAAATTCATACCAATAGAACAAACTAAAATAATATATGAACCTGAAGAAACAAACAATAAATTCTCAACAAAAATAAATAATCGCATCCTTGAACTAACAGACATAATAACAAATAAAAAATACACAGAAGACAAACACTTAGAATTTGAAGCGCTAACACATTCAATATCAAAAATATTCTCAATAAATCTACAAAATAAAGAAAAAATAAATCACACAGAACAATACTTAAAAGAAAAACATGGTTTTTTCTATTTACCAATACCCTCCGTTCTTAATATAAACTAAAAAAAATTACAAAAATAAAACTTATTTTTAAGAAAATAAAAAAAATCTTTCTGAATAAAAAAATAAATAAAACACACAATAACAAAACATAAACTTACATAAAACAAACAAAAAACCTACAAAAAACAAACAAAAAACCTACAAGAACCAAAAAAACCTTATAAAAACAAAAAAAAGAACCTACAAGAACCAAAAAAAACTTATAAGAACCAAATAAAAAACCCATAAAAACAAAGAAAAACCTACAAAAACAAAGAAAAAAACCTATAAGAACCAAAAAAACCCTACAAAGAACATATACTTGACTTAATTAATACAAAAGTATATAAATAAACACCTACATAAAACAAATAAATAAATGTTAAAAGAAAGATTCCTAATTCAAGAATTGAAAAATAAATACGGACTATCTACAAAACAAATAATAGATTGCCTTGAAGAAGAAGAACTAGATGGCATTCCCATAACAATTCTAAATGATAAAAAAATTTCTAGCCTTGAAATAATAGTCAAATATCTAAAAGAAAATAAAAAATTAAAATATAAAGAAATCGCAAAACTACTCAAACGAAAATCAAATTCTTTAGGATCAACATACAAAAAAGCCAAAACAAAAAAACCAGAAAAATTTGAAGATCAAGAAACATCACCAAAAATACCCTTTTCCGCATTCAAAAAAGAACTAAGCATCCTTGAAGCCATCTGTTTACACTTACAAAAAGAAGATTACAAACAAGTAGAAATTGCAAAAATACTAGGAAAAAATCCAAAAACGATTTGGACAACAATACAAAGAACAAAAAACAAAATAAAATGAAAGAAACAAACCACTTTAAAGAAGCAGCAACAATAATAACAGTCACAATAGTTTTAATACTATTACTGATATTTGGAAATTCTTTAGGAATAACTGGTTTAGTAACATCAAATACAACAATAAATGAAACACAAATAGATTTAACACCAACAAACCAAACCAACACAACAACAGAAAACACAACCACAATACCAAACAACCCACCAACACAAACAACAACAATACAAAATATTAAAATACAAAATAAAACAATAGAAATAAACCTAAACAACTACTTTAAAGACCCAGAAAACCAAACACTATACTACGACCTAAACAATCTAAATAATGTAAACGCAACAATAAATGAAAGCACACTAACCATCCAACCAAACACAAACACAGGAACACTACAAATATACGCAAGCGACGAAGAAAACACAATAACAAGCAACGAATTTAACATAAGTAAAAATACAACAATAAACGAAACACAAAAAAACACAACAAACCAAACAACAAACACAACCACCAATACAACAACACAAATAACAAACGAAACACAAACAAACGCAACAAACCAAACAACAGAAAACACTACGTCAAACGAACCTATAGAAACAACACCAACACAAGAACCAAACACAATAACAAACGAAACAATAAACGAAACACAAATAGATCTAACACCAACAAACCAAACCAACACAACAAAAAACAACACCATAAATATTAGCCAAACAACAGACATAAACCTAACAGACCCATGCCAAAATAGCAATCCAAATATGATACCCTTTGAATGCATAGCACAAAACCCACAACAATACATAGACGACTCAGGAATAAACATAGACAACATAAAAGGAAAAATAGTAGGAAGAATAACACAAGTAGGAAACCTAATAATAGAAGGCGAATTAATAGAAAACTCAAATATAAACCCACAAAAAGACGATTACAAAATAGTAAACATTGGACAATTCTATGAAGAAACACCAATAGCATACATAAATACACAAACAGGAAATTTCCACATAAAAGGAAAACTATACGAAGAAGACTTCTTCATGCAACCAACAAAAGGCGCATACATATTTCAAAATATAAGAGGAGTAAATCTAGCATACATAGATACAAAAACAGGAGACCTACATCTAAAAAGCAACCTAATAATACAAAGACAAACAACAAAATGAAACACAAAGAAAAAAAGAGGAACGAGAAAAACAATATAAAAATAATAATCACAATATTATTTTTAACACTCTTCACATCATTATTAGCAACAAATAATTTAGCACAAAATAATCCAGGACACGACACACTATACATAGAACAAACAGGAGACAGCGAACTAACAGGAAATTTTAACGTAACAGGAAACACAACAATCCAAGGAATACAAACACAAAACAATTTAGTATTAAGAGGAGATGGCGAACAAACAGGAACCAAAGCAAGAATAATAGGAAGCGCAGGATACCTCTCAATACAAAGCCCTGGAGACATATACATAAATACACTATCAGGAACAACATCAGACGTATACCTAGGAGACGGATCAGACACAGTAGGACTAATAGTAACAGGAAACCTAAGCACAAACGGACAAAACGTATGCCTAGCAGATGGAACAAACTGCCCCGCAGGAGCAGCAGAAACAGGAAACATAACAGGAAGCGGAAGCACAAACTACATACCAATATGGCTATCAGGCAGCACCCTTGGAAACAGCCAAATACAACAATCAGGAAGCAACATAGGAATCGGCGGAAGCCCAAGTTATAAATTAGATATTTCAGGAACATTTAGAGCAACAGGAACAGGAATATTCAATGGAATACTTTATCCAAATTCAGGAATGCAAATACCAAATACAAACACAGAAGCAAACACAATATACAGAGACCATAACAGCTACCCAGCACTAGTAGTAGGACAATACGGAAACTCAGGAATAGTAGAATTCAGACAAGGAACAACAACAAAAGTAATAATTGACAACGACGGAAAAGTCGGAATACTAACAACAACACCAAACAGCGAACTAGACGTAAACGGAACAATAAACGCAACAGGCGATATTTGTTTAGATGATGGAACATGCCTAAGCTCATTAACAAACCAAGCAACAAGCGACACAGGATGGAACGACACAGGAACAACAGTACAACTAGTAACCGCAAGCGACAACGTAAGCGCAGGAACACTATACATAGACAACACAAACAA
>JAIPET010000047.1 GCA_021736975.1 Candidatus Woesearchaeota archaeon | reverse complement strand
AGGAGGATGCGCAACAACAGTAGGCTACAACGAATTCTCAACAGTAGACAACTACATCAAAAATCAAGGATTACATCACGCCACAGCCTGAGATACCCCGACCTTTAGGTCGCGGGAGTAGGTCATTTTTATGAATAATAATAATAATAATAATAATAATAATAATAATAATTTCATATTATATTGTTTTTTTAGTTTATGAAAAGATAATAAATCCAGAAAGCTTATAAATGATTTGTGACTTTTTTTTATTATGCCAGATATTAAGATTGGGGGGCAAGCAGTCATAGATGGAGTAACTATGCGTTCTGAAAATTATGTTTGTACTTCTGTTAGGGATGAAAAGGGAAAAATTAGGAGTCGATTAAGAAAATTTAAATCTGTAAC
This sequence comes from Candidatus Woesearchaeota archaeon, assembly GCA_021736975.1. GTDB lineage: Archaea > Nanobdellota > Nanobdellia > Woesearchaeales > 21-14-0-10-32-9 > JAIPET01. Next base: position 4,834 of record JAIPET010000047.1, on the reverse strand, counting down.
TCAAAAAAATAAGATTTTAAAATTGCCTATTTTAAGGGGCGTTGTTAGTTTGGTTGAGATGGTGTCTATTGGTTTTTCAGAGCTTCAATGGTCTGCTCAGCAAGCATCTGAAGAGGAAGAATTATCAAGTAAAGAAATATTTTTTACGATGTTATTTTCTATTATTGTTGCGATTGTTGTTTTTAAATATTTGCCGTGGCTTAGTGCTAATGCTTTAAGTTCATATTTTAATACTAGTTATGTTGTGTTAAATATTATTGATGGTGTTTTAAAAATTGGAATTATTGCGCTTTACATGTTTTTAATTGGAAAATTAAAAGATGTTTACACTTTATTTCAATATCATGGTGCAGAACATAAAGCAGTTTCTTGTTATGAGTCTAAGAAAAAGTTAACTCCTGATAATGCTCATAAATTTTCAACTATTCATCCTAGGTGTGGTACTACATTTGTAATTTTAGTTTTTGTTGTTAGTGTGTTTGTTTATGTTTTATTGCCTGAAGGTTTTAGTTTTTGGCAAAATTTAGGATTGAGAATATTGTTGTTGCCGGTAATTGCAGGTATTGCTTTTGAACTTATTAGATTGTCTGGAAAATATTATGATAAAAGTTCATTTGTTAGAGCGATTATGTGGCCAGGTCTTCAATTTCAAAGATTAACCACGAATAAACCTAATAAGAAACAAATTGAAGTTGCAATCATGTCATTAAATAAATGTATGTTGGCTGAGAAAAAACATTAATCATTTCCTAGTTTTCTTTGTAGTTCGTCTTTTGATACATATTCTTCAAATTTGAATCTATCTGCTTGTCTTTCAAGTTTTTTCATTTGTTCTTTTTTGATTATGTTTTTGAATTCTTTACTTAGTATTTTTTTTTGACTTTCAGTTTTTTCTGAATTTTGTTTTATTTCTTTAAAAAGAATTTTGAATTTTTCTATTTCTGATTTTATATTTGAATCTAGATCTTTTATTTTTAATTCTCTCATATCGTGTTCTTCTGTTACTCTTGTTACTTCTTTAACTAATTCATTATATCTTTTAGTTACTGAATCTATTTTGTATCTTAATTCTTTTGCATCGGATATTTCTGCATCGTTCATGGTGTTTAATTAAATAATTGTTATTATATATCTTTCTAAAGTTTGTTTACTTTATATAGTGGTTACAAATCTTTATATAGTAATTTCTGAGTTACCATAATATTGGGGTTAAAAAGAGGTAATACGTTGACACAGGATATTCTACCGCCTAAAAAGCCGGTGAAAAAGAAGAAAACAAATAAGAAATCTGTTTCAAATCAGAAAGAAAATATTGTTGACTCTGTTTCTAAAAAAACTGATGAAGATTTAGATTTGGCTCAAGATGATTATTATTCTCAAAAATTAGATGAAGAAGTAAAAGAAACTCCTAAGAAAAAAGGTTTTTTTGAGAGTTTATTGTCTTTAAAGAAAAAAGAAAAAAATGATGATGTAGAATCAAATTCTGATGTTGGTAATAAGGATTCAAAGAGTTTATCTGGTGATGATGTTTCTAATATTAGAAAAGCTCTTGGTCTTGATCAAGAAGAAGCTCCATCTAAACAAAAAGAATTTGAAGATAAAGCTTCTGATTTGGATTCATTTGATGCAGATGTTGATTTAAGTGATATTTCAAATGCAAAAGAAGAAAATTTAACTCCATTAAATGAAGAATTTTCAAAATCTGTTGCAAATAAAAAAGAATTAGATGAATCTTGGGTTGATCATAGTGAAGATATTTTACTTCATAAAAACGATAATTCAGAAATAGATGATACTCTTGTTTCTTCTGTTGATGAAGATTTATTAGAAGAAGATGCTAAAGAAGAAGATATTCCTTTCCATGAAGATTTAGAAGAAGAAAATTTAATTGAAACTGTAGAAAAAGATCAAGATGTAGTTATTCCAGATGTGCACTTTGAAGAATTAGAACGTGCTGCAAGTATTGATAAGCAAGATTTACTTGATGCTGTTCATTCAGTCATATCAGGGGATGAAGATCAGGAGAAATTAATTAAGAAAATTAATAGGGAAGTAACAAAATTATTCAATGATAAGAAGAAGGAATTTTCTAAAGTTGTTAAGGAGTCAGTTAAGGAATTAAATAAAAAATCTACTGAATTAAATAAAAAGATTAAAGAGAATAAGAAACTTGTTAATCAGGAAATTAAGGAAAAGAAACTTGCTAAAAAAGAACAAGATTCTTTTAAAGTTAAGTTGTCTGAACTTAAAAGATTGGAAAAAATTGAAAATAAATTAAAATCTAGGAAAGATAAATATAAAGAAGATATTGATAATTTAAAAGGCAGACAGAAAAAAATTAAAGATGATATTTTAGAATTACAAAAAGAAAAGAAACTTTATGAAGAGGAATCTTCAAAAGCTGAAAAATTATTTGAAGTAAAGATGAAACGTTTTGAAGAAGAAATGTCGAAATCTAAAAAGAAGTTAGCTGATGTTGATTTAAAATCTAAAAAATTATTGGATTTATTAAATTCTAAAGAAGAAGAGTTAAAATCAAGAGAGGAATCTTTGAATAAATTAGTTGAAGAGGAACGTAGGATTTTGTCTATGATTGATAGTAGAGAAGCACCAAGTTTATCAAACGATGTTCAAGATGAAGATGTTTTTCATCAAAAAATATCTGATTGTAGGCAATTGATTGAGGAAGGTGAATTAGATGATGCTAAATTGTTGTATAATGAATTGGTAGAAGAATATGTTCATTATGATGTTGATGGTTCTTATAAGATTGAAACTCATGAGGCTTTAAAAGATTTATATGAAAATATTAATGTTGCTATTATGAGACGCTAATTGTTTGTCCTTTTATTTCAAATTTATTTTTGATGAATTTTTCACATACATATATGTTCGATTTCATGTGTTTTGTTATTTCTGGAACTTTGATTTCTCCTTTTAGTATTGATAAAAATGGTATTAATTGATCTCCTAAATATTCATCAACTCTTGGATCTTTATTGATTTGATTTTGGAATTTTTTATATATATTTTCAGAAATTTCTTCTGGAGTTTTTTCTTTTATCCATAATTCATTTGATGATATTCTGTAAAATTCTGGGTTTTGAAATGCTTTTTCTTCAAATATCCCGTATATGAATAGGCTTATTCCTTCGCTTTGAGTTTCTGAAAATGATTCTTGAATATTTAGTGGAGTGTTTAATTCTGATAAATATATTTTTGTTGCTTCTGTTATTTTATCTGCTATTTTTAATTCTTGTAATGATTTTGATGAGTGGCATATTCCTTGTATTGATTTTAAAGAACCTGTATTTGTTAAATTTATTTTTTGATATCTGTTTGTTCCTTTTATTTTTAATTCTACTAATCCTTTTCCTTTTGGGTAATATCCTCTTTTTAGTACTGATATTTCTATGTCTGTTATTTTTCTAAGTTCTGGAATTAGGAGTTTTTCATAAAAATCTATTGGTGGGCTCCAATTAACATCTGTTCCTCCTGTAATTTTTAGTCTTATTTTTCGTTCAGATAATATATATGGTAAGATTATGCTTTGTAAAAGTAGGGTTATTGAACCTGCGGTTCCTATATCAAAGTCTATGTTTTTTGTTTCTTTGATTTTTCCTGGTAAAAATTCTATTTCTTCAGAGCCTATGTGCATTCCACTGCATTTGCTTTTTGATAGTTTTAAGGCTAATTCAAGGCATTTAAGGTGTTGTTGGCTAAGTCCGGGTTTTGGTCTGTTTGATCTTATTTTAGTTATTCTAAAAGGTTTTTGGGTGTGTAGTGACATTGCTATTGATGTCCTTAAAATTTGTCCGCCTCCTTCTTCAAATGATCCATCTATTTCAATCATTATTTAGGGTTATTCAAAGGTCTTTTTATATTTTATTTAATACAAAAAAGGCCAATTTATTCTTTAAATTAAAAAAAATGTAGATAATTGTCCTATTATTCTATTTATGAGTTGATTTATGAAATTAAATGACATTATGTGGCTTTTTAAATATGTGTTTTGCTAAATAATGTTTAAATAAGTGTATATTGGAGAAAAGAAATATTTAAATATGAGTATAGGTATACAAAAAAGTATAACTGTTGCTTTATTTAGGAAAAAAGAGGATTATGTTGATGAATAAACAAGAATTGCCATTGGAAATGATGCCGCCTGTACCTGGTTGGTATGATAATGCTGTTGATGAAGCAATTCAATGGCGAAATAGTGTGGTGAAACCAAAAAACAACTATTTTTCAGACAAAATAAAAAAAATTGTTTCTAAATTTTCTGATTTAAAAAAAGAAGTAGTAATGGAAGAAAAAAATAATGATGATTATCTTGTGCAAATAATAAATAATTCAAACGCTAAAAATTTAGATGTAAATCCAAAACCAACTTTGATTAAAGGAGAATTAGTGTATCAATATCCTGAGGTTGAAAAAAATATGGGGGTGAAATCTGCAATTTTGTCTTTAAAATTATATGCTCAAACAATAAATGATAAATATAATCCAAATTCAAATGAAGGAATTTCTAATTTAAAATTATTGGAAACAGATATATCTAATCTGATTGAATCTGATGAATCTTTGCAAAACCAAATTGGTAATTTATTGCGAGCGTAGCGAGTTAGGGGTTTAATACCCTGACCTTTAGGTCGATTAAACAAATAATTCTAGAAAACTTTTTTACGCGGCTTTGCCGCAGTATAAACTGCGGACGAAACTGCGCTTTTAATTGTTCAGATTAAGTTAGCGTGAGCTTTGTTCCGTGGAGGCAAAGTAAATGAATGATGAATTTATAACTTTAAAAAAGTTTTCCCACAAAGTGGGGAAAAAC
>JAIPET010000046.1 GCA_021736975.1 Candidatus Woesearchaeota archaeon | reverse complement strand
ATTTTCGTCGTAATGCATGTTGCCTCACCTCCAGTGAGGCACATCATTATACTATCAAAAACACAATTAGAACAACCATTATTTAACGCTATCCATCTCAAACCTTAAAAGGTTGAGATTTCCGCACTTCTATTTAATATGGGTACTTTGAAGGTTGGCCCAACCATGACCCTTACAACCAAATATTTCATCAAATTTTTTATAGACTTCAGTATATTCATGAGGCCAAATAACAGTTTAATCAAAAGGATTCATTAAAGGATGAACAGCTCCAGATAAAAGTAAAAATCCTTTACTTTTAAAAAAATCAGAAATAACCAAAACATCTTTTTGAAACTTATCAACCAAAGAAACTAAATCACTAACCGGAACTGTTGTTTTCAATTCCACAACATGCAAAACTAATTCATTAGACCAAGAAATATCACCATTAACAAAATCACCACTAAAATCATCACAAAACTCTTTAAACAAAGAATCTGCAACTGGAGAAATTTTAAAATTAGAATCAATAATCATATATTCAAGTTCAACACCAAAAACTTCAAACAAAGAATATTTCAAACATACACCCTGAATTTCTTTTTTTCTGCTCTATTCAAAAAAACACTCATAATTTTAAAATACAAAGCATCTTTTAAAAACATATCTTCAAACCCAAAATCAAGATTTGGATTATCATTAACTTCAATAACATAAACTTCTCCATTGACCTCTTTTAAATCAACACCGTAAAGCCCATCACCAATAAGATTACATATTTTAAGAGCTGCTTTCAAAACTTCCTTAGGAACTAATTCAATAGAAATAGCTTCAACTTTCCCATATCTTGCTTTCCCCCCAAGTTTCCTACTAACAATCTGCCAATGCTTGCCAGCCATATAATATTTAAAAGCATACAAAGGCTGTTTATCAATAACCCCTATTCTCCAATCAAATTCTGTTGGAACAAATTCTTGTGCAATAATCATATCAGACTTACTCAAAAGCTGCGTAACACTACTTGAAAAAGAATCCATATCAGAAACTTTAGCAACACCCTGAGAAAACGCACTGTCGGGTTGCTTTAAAATAATAGGAAACTTCAAAATGTCAACAATCTCATTCAAATCAGTTTTACTATTAATAATAATTGTCTTAGGCGCTTTAATATTATTTTTATTCATTAATTCAGAAAGATAAACCTTATTAGAACATCTAATAATTGATTGAGGATCATCAATAACAACCAAACCTTCAGCTTCGGCACGTCTAGAAAACCTATAAGTGTGATGATTAACAGCAGTAGTTTCCCTAATAAAAAGCATATCAAATTCAGCTAACCTACTATAATCCTCTTTAGTGATAAGCTCAACATTAATACCCATATGATTAGCAGCCTTAATAAAATGCTTAATCGCCTTTAAATCTGAAGGTTTATCTTCTACATCCGGGTCAAATAAAATCGCCATATCATAACCAGATTGAGACTTTTTTGAAGTCACAGGATTTTTCTTAGAAAAATACTCTTTAGCTGAAGACACAACAAATTCTTTATGCGCCTGAGGAATCTCGCTAAAAGACATAGAATCTATATTTTGTAAAACCCATTTCTTAGAATTAATATTAAAAGAAAAAAAAGCTTTAAGAAAAGGCGCATGAAACAATTTAAACAAATGCCTTGCAAGCCTATCATATTTAGTAGAAAAATTCTTCCCGAAATAAATACTTAATACAAATTTTTCAGATTTTAAATTTTCAAAACTTCTCTGCATTAGATTCTCAAGTTCTTCAGAAGCAAATTTAATTATTGTCAAAGACTTAATATCTTGAATAGTATTAATGTTAGGAACAGGTTTATGCTTTCTAGCCTCAGCAAGCAAAGAAACATAATAACCATAAGTTTGATACCTATAAGATTTACATATATTAAACACTTTTATATCCGACCTATCAACAAAATCAGGATTTGTCAAATAATCTTTAGAAGAAACAACTTCAACATCAGGAATATCTAAATCCCAATCTTTTGGATTATCCAAAACTATTAAAATACTCAACTTAAATCACCTTACCCTTTTTTTTCTTTTCAATTATTAAAATATTTGCATCATGAGTTAAAATTCCAAGCATAATAGAACTAATCAATTTACTAATACTAACAGAATAATTATTTTTTTTATGCAAAGGATTATTATCTAAAGGATCAGACAAAAAAGCTCTTTTTTTAATAGCATCATAACCTTTAATAACAACAAAATGACCTGAAGGCTTTCCCAAAATATCATCATACTCAGCATCAGATTCTAATTCCCTCATAGAATTATAAAGATACGTAGCACTAACACCTGCAATAATAGGCACATCTTTTTTTAAATATTTTTTAAACAAATTAATATTAAGATCTTCATACTTAAATTGACCACCTAATTTTAAAAATTCAATAGCCAACTTTGAAGCGTATAATTTCTTACTATCAAACTTCTTTTTTTCCAATTGAGATTTCAACTTATTTATTAAAAATAAAGAGTTTTGATTTTTTAAAAACCAAGAAGGATCAAAAATCTGAATATTATAAGTATAAATAGTCGCAGAATACCCTCTTTTTAAAGCATGAATTCCAAGAGCAGATGCTAAAGTCCCTCCTTTATCCAAAGTATGAACTTCTGAAATTACTTTTTTAAGAGAAATATCCTCCCCATAATAACTATAAATAGAATGAAGACAAGTAGGCCCACAAGAAGAATCATCAGGCTGATTCTTAATATTAAAATTAATTCTTATCGACATAACAAATAATAAAAAATGAGCTATATTAAAAAGTTATTTATTTGACATACTAAAAAAAATAACTAAACCAAAAATTTAAACCTATTTTTTAACAAGTTTTGTTTTTGTAGAATCACTTTTTACAATTTGCATATGTGGATACGCAACACTAATCGTGTTATCTTTTGCAATAGCGTCTAAAAATGCCAAATTAATTTCAGTTTTATAAGCCAAAACTTCTTTATAAGGGCATTTGTACTGAGCCAACAATTCAATTGCTGAATCAAGCATATTAACTCTTATCTGAGGTTTAAACTCATCCTCCAAACTACTAATGTCTTTTTTAATTTTCTCCTTCTCATGATTCAATCTTAAAGCTTCAGCATCTTCTGCTTCATCATCTTCAAGTTTTAAAGAAACTTTTTTAGATACAAGTTTCTGAATAAACTTATTAACTTGTTTTTCCTGAGCTTTAATTTGCTTAATATATTTTAAACTATTTTTATTAACTAATTTTATTATTATATCATTTAACAAATTTATAGCTTTATGATAATCACTTTCATAAGTAATTGAAATTTTTAATTCTTGAAGAATATAATTACTCTCTTTAGTATAATTTTGAACACCAGACGTTAAAACCAATTCATTAGGAAACGTAGTAACTTTACCACTTAAAATATTTGAATTTTCTAAAATACCATCCAAAACAGTATTCATTAACTGAACTTCTTTAACATCTCCTATAACATCACCAATCCTTATTCTATCGCCTTCAGAATATATTTTCTTAAAAATAATAGTTAACCAACCAACAAAATTCAAAATTGGTTTTTGAAGAGCAAAAGTTAAACCAAACCCAATCAAACCTAAAGATGCTAAAAGAGCAGAAACATCACCAACAAAATAAGATAAAATAATAAATGTAAATAATAACCATAAACAAAAATTACAAAATTTTATCAAACCTAAATTTTCAGAACCATAATTCACTCTTTTTATTAGTCTCTTTAATAAATTCTCAATTAAAATTTTCTGAATACCTTTAAAAACTAAAAATAATAAAATAACTACTAAAAACTTTCCTAAATAAACTAATAATTTTGAAACAATAATATCTTTATTTATCAAAAATAAATTCGTGCAAAAATCTCTACAAGAATACCACGAAAAACAAGCAACTCCAACTCCAAACAATAATGCAATAATTGTGATTGTGAATGTTATTATTTTTGATTTTTTTACACCAGATTTACTCTCCATTAATAAATTGTAAATAATATCTCTTTATATATTTTTGTCAATCAGTATACAAAAATGTATATTTTTTATTGTTAAAACACTCATAATACTTAAATACTACCCATTTAGAATAAACAACATGCAAACAATACACTTTGTAATATTTGGCGGAACAGGAGATTTAACAAAAAGAAAACTAGCACCAGCACTAAACAAACTATGTAAAAATCAAAAATACAAAATTAACCTAATAGGTGTTGGAAGAACACCATTTAATAACGAAACTTATGAGACCCATCTTGATTTAAAAAATAAAAATTCAAATTTAAACATAAAATACTTTCAAGGAAATGTATCTGAAAAAGAAACAATGAACGGATTTCACGAATTTGTACACAAAGAAAAAGTTGATCAAACAATATATTACCTAGCGACATCATACACAATATTTGAAAAAATATTTGACATAGTAAAAGATTGCAAACATCTAAACATAAAACTAATGATAGAAAAACCATTTGGTAAAGACTTTGAAACGTGGACTAAATTAAACAAACATATGAAAAAACACTTCACAAGAAAACAAATATACCGAGTCGATCATTACGTAGCAAAACAAACAATCGACAACATACTACTTTTAAGATTATCAAATCCATTATTTGAAAATATTTGGAACTCAAAATTTGTTGATAAAATAAAAATAGTAAGCAAAGAAACACTAGGTGTTGACAACAGATTAAATTACTATGATGAGTCAGGAGCAATAAAAGATATGGTGCAAAACCATTTACTACAAATTGCATCACTAATCTTAATGAATCCTCCAAATAGTCTTGATGCTGATGATATAAGAGAACAAAAAACAAAAGCAATAAAACAACTAGAATTTGAAAAAGCAACAATAGGCCAATACGAAGGATACCAAGAAGAAGTACAAAAAACACTAAACAAAAAAACAAATACAGAAACATACGCAAAAATAATATTAAAATCAAAAAGTAAAAGATGGAAAGGCACACAAATAATAATAGAAACAGGTAAAAAATTAGATAAAAAAGAAGCATACGTAGATCTAGAATACAAAAAAGAACCCTGCTTAATATACTGCGATCCAACAACAAGACCAAATGAATTAAGAATAGACATCCAACCAATGCAAAACATATCCTTAACAATGAACACAAAACTACCAACAGAAAAACCAGAAATAGAACCCGTACAAATGTCCTTTTGTCCAACATGTGAAAACAAAGAAAATAGTCCAGAAGCATACGAAACAATAATCTCAGAATGCATAAAAGGACAAAAAAGAATATTCATAAGAGGAACAGAACTAGATGCAAGCTGGGAAATAACAGATAAAATTCTAAACAAAATAAAAAACCAAAAAATAAACATATAC
>JAIPET010000045.1 GCA_021736975.1 Candidatus Woesearchaeota archaeon | reverse complement strand
TAGAGTTGGTGGTAGGGATATTTTATTTCCTGTGTCATCAGGCTCGTATCGTAGTGTAGAGTTGGTGGTAGGGATATTTTATTTCCTGTGTCATCAGGCTCGTAATGTAGTGTAGAGTTGGTGGTAGGGATATTTTATTTCCTGTGTCGTCAGGCTCGTATTGGTTTGAATTTTTTTTTTGAGTTAATATTTTTCTTTATTTTTGAGATAAATTAATAAATGGATGCTAATGTATGGTGTTATGGCAAGAGTACTTAGGAAGAATTTGACTGTTATTGTAAGTATTTTAATAGGTTTGGCTGCTTTAGGATATATTCTTTCAAATATTACTATAGATCAAGTTTTTGATACGTTTAAAGATGCGACTATAGAATTAATTCTTATTTTTATTTTAATTCAATTTGTTATGTTTTTAGTTTTAACTTATAGATGGAAATTAATTTTACATTCTCAAAATCATAAAGATATAGGTGTTTGGAGATTGATGGGGTATAAATTGGTTGGTTATGCTGTTAGTTTTATTACTCCTTCAGCTAAAATTGGTGGTGAGCCTGTAAGAGCTGGTTTACTTTCTTCTAAAGAAAATATGTCTTTTCAAAGGGCTCTTTCTAGCGTGGTTATTGATAAAACTATTGAGTTGAGTACTAATGGATTTTTTACTGTTTTAGGTTTTATTTTGATTCTTTTTAGTTTTGTTATTTCTGAAAATATTAAAACGATGTTAATTGTTATAATTGTTATATTTTTATGCTTGATTTTTTTATTTAATTATAATATGATTAAGGGTAAAAAGTTTTTATCTAAGTTCTTTTTATTTTTTAGTTCTAAGAAAAAAAAATCTAAACTTTTGAATAAAGTTATTGAATTTGAAGATTTGGTTGTTAAATTTTATAGTGCTGATACTAAACATTTTTTTTATTCTTTATTTTGGAGTGTAGTTTCTTGGTTATTGATGTTTTTTGAATTTAAAGTTGCTGCTATGATTGTTGGTTTAAATATTAGTGTTTTTCAAATATTTTTAATTGTATGCGTTGTCGGTGCCGCATTTGTTGTCCCTATACCTATGGGTTTAGGTGCTTTAGAAGCTGGTCAAGTTGGTCTTTTTGCTTTATTTGCGATTAGTCAAGCAGCAGGTGTTGCTTTAGCATTTGTTATTAGAATAAAAGATATATTTTTGACTATTATCGGGTTTATCTTACTTGCATTTTATGGTTTAAATTTAAAAGAAGTTATTAAAGATACTTCTTATATTACCAAAGATGTTAAAAAGTTAAAGAAGGAAGAAATTGAAAAATGAATTCTTTAAGAATTTTATCTGACGGTTTAAGAATTTCAGCAAGGGGTTTAGCAAAGCATTTTGTTGGTTTGAAAAAATATGATGGCGATTCAGAAAATATTTGTAGGCAAATTCTTGAGGATTGTTTTGATAAAAAGTTAGGTCATTTTAATGTTAGTGTTGGTCATTTTCGTCAATTCTATTGTAGGGATTTTGGAATGATTTGCGAATCATTAATATCTTTGGGTTATAAAGAAAGAGTTATTTCTACTTTAAATTTTGCAATGAGTATTTTTGAAAAAGAAGGTAAAATAACTACGCATATTACTCCTTCTGGTAAATCTGTTGATTTTCCTTTTCATACGCCAGAAAGCACTGCTTACATGCTTCATAGTATTTTGCTTACTAAAGATAAAAAATTACTTGAAAGATATAAATATTTTATTTCTTCAAAAGCAAAGCAGATTTATGAAAATGATATTGATAAGAAAACAGGATTATTAAGAAAAGATAAGTTTTTTTCCAGTATGAAAGATCATTCTGAAAGAGTTAGTGATTGTTATAACAATTGTATGCTTGGTATGTTGAGTGTTGATTTGAAAAAATCAGGAATAAAATGCGAACTTAGTAAATTTGATTATTCTAAAATTATAAAGAAATATTTTTGGAACGGAGACTATTTTGTTGATGATTTATCTGGAAATAATGTTTTGAGTGGTGATGCTAACACTTTTCCTTTCTGGACAGGTTTAATTAAAGATAAGAAAATGTTTCAATCATCATTAAAATGGATTAAGAAACACAATCTTGATAGTCCTTGGCCTTTGAAGTATACTAGGAAAGGAGATGTTCAGGATCATTATAATATTGCTGATTATTTAGTTCCTGGTTATGAATATGATACTTTGTGGATGCATCTTGGTTCTTGTTTTTTGAAAGTTGTTTCTATGTTTGATAAGAAGCAACTTAAAATATATCTTAAGTCTTATGAAAAACTTGTTGTGAAACATAAGAACTTTCTTGAACTTTACGAGTCAGATGGAAAACCTTTTAGAAGATTATTGTATTATTCAGATGAAGGTATGAGTTGGTGCGCTATTTTTTTAGATTTGAAGAAAAAATATTTGAAATAATCATTGGTTTTTTTTGAGTTTGTTTCTCATTATTGTTGCTAGTGATTTCATTTCGTTGTACCATTTATTGCTATGTCCTATTACATGGTTTTGTTTTTTTCTTATTTTTTCAAGGAAATCTTCTACGGTGTTTCCTGTTGATATGGTGACTGTATTTCCTAATGTTGCTAGTATATGTGAGTCTGATCCTCCTGTGAATGGTTTTTTTTCTAGTTGCGTCCATTCTGTGCTTTTTAGATTTTCTTTTATTGTTTGTGTAGAGTTTATTGCTTCTATTCCTGTTATTTTTTTTAATAATGAATAATCTTTTTTTGATTTCATATAACCGTATATTCCTTCGCTTAGTATCATTGGGTGTGCGAATATACTGATTCCGTTTTGTTCTTTTGATTTATCTATGAGTTCTTCAGTTTCTAGTTTTGTTCTTATTCTAAATGCGTTTGTTTTATGTTGTTTTAAATTATTTTTCACGTTTTTTTTAAAGAATTCTTCTAGTTCTGATATTTTGTTAAAATACATTAGTATGTGTTTATTGTTTATTGATGTAACTTCGATTCCTGGTATTAAAAATGATTTTGGATATCTTTTTTTGAATGCTACGCTTCCTTTTATTTCGTCGTGATCTGTTATTGCTATTCCTATTCCTAAATCTTTTGTTCTTGTAGCGTAATCTTTTAATTTTGTTACGCAATCATGACTTGCTTCTGTGTGGCTGTGCATATCAACAACTAAATTATTTTTTTCTAGCGTGTGATAATTAGGGTTTCCGTATATTATTTTGTTCATTTTTATGTCTTTTTCATTTCAAATGTTTTCCAAGGATTTGGCTTACGAGTTTACCATCTGCTTTTCCTTTTAGTGCAGCCATTGCTTTTCCCATAAGTAATCCTCTTGGAGCGTCTTTGTTTTCTTTTATTATTTTTAGAATTATTTTTTCTATTTCGTCTTCGCTTATTTGGTAGAATTTTTCTATTTCTAGTTTTCCTTTTTCTGCTATTTTCATTAGTATTTCTGGTATTGCTGATGCTGTTATTTTTGCTTTGCTTATTTCTCCTAGGATTTGGTCTTTATGTTCTTCTATGTTTATTGTTTTTCCTATTTTTTTTTCTATTTCTTTTGGTTTTATTAGTATTAGGTCTATTATTGTTTTTGCGGGTAAGTGTTTTGAGATGTGTTTTTTGAATAGTTCTTCAAAATCATAGTTATTTTTATTTTCGTGTTTTACTGCTATGCTTGCTAAGTCGTCGTTTAGTTCGTATTCTTTTTTGTATCTTGCAGTTTTTTGGTCTATTGTTTCTATTTCTTTCATTTCTTCAATTTTTGGCGTTATTGTTGGCACATCTGTTTCTGGGTACATTCTGTCTGCTCCAGGCATTGGTCTTAGGTATGTTGTTGTTCCATCTGGTTCTGCTTTTCTAACAGCTTTTTCAACTTTTTCTCCTTTTTTTATGATTTTTAATTGTCGTTCTATTTCTTTATCTATAACTACGGGTATTGATTTTATTTCTTGAAATCCCTTTATTTCTGTTCTTGCTCCGCCTTTTATTGATACATTTACGTCCTGTCTTATGCTGCCTATTCCTCTTTTCATTCCTTGAACTGATCTTAGAAGCATTCCTATTTTTGCTGCTCCTTCTTTTGTTTGTTCTGGGTTTTCAAAGTCTGGAGCTGTTGCAATTTCTAATAAGGGTATTCCTAGTCTGCTTAGGTTGTATGTGTCTTTTTCTTTTGTTCTTTTTACTACTTGTGCCGCTTCTTCTTCTAAGCAAATAGATTCTACGCCTATTTTTTTTCCGTTTATGTCTATGTATCCATCATATCCAATGAGTGCAGTTCTTTGAAATCCTGAAACGTTACTTCCATCAATTACTGTTTTTCTCATGAATTGTATTTTGTCTACAACTTTCATGTTTAGCAATTGACACATTTGCAATGTTACTTTGAGCGCTTCTTTGTTTACTGGTAAAGGCGGTTCTTCATCTATTTCAATTAAACATGTTGAATCGTGATATCCATAATATTCGAACTCTTTGCTCTTCTCTAACTCATATGCTGCTGCTTTGTCTACTTTGCCTGATTCTCCAGCGCTAGCTCTTAGTCTTCGAGTTATTGTGAAATCTGCTTTATCTTTTCTTATTTCAGTAGGGCAGTTGCAGAATAATTTTTTACCTTCTAACTGCTGGTGTATTTCTAGTCCTGCTTTGAATCCGAGTTCTTTGTAGTTTGTCATTTTTAGTAATCCTTCTCTTCGCTTCGCTCTGAGATTTCTCCCCTAAAGTTTTCGTTGTATAGTGTTTTTACATCTTCTTTGTCGTAGTTGCTTAAGAGCCAGGCTAGTTTTATGAATGCTGTGTCTGTTGGTGTGTCGTGGTAGTTTCCAAGCATGCCTGCGTTTATTAGTTGTTTTCCTGGGCTGTATACGTTCATATCTATTCTGCCGTTTATTGTTTGTGGGGTTCCTATTACAGGCATTTTTTTGCATAATGTTTGTATTTCTTCTAGAATTTTTTCGTTTTCACTATTTGTTTTGTCTGTTTTCATTGTTGGTAAATGTCCTATGCCAAAGAGTTCTATTATTAGTCCGTCGTAGTTTTTGTAGAATGTGTATTCTTCTGCGTACATGTTTGTGTGTGGTCTTATTATTCCTATTTTTAGTTTTGGGTCGAATTTTTTTATTGTGATTTTTTGTTTCTTGTCTTTTTTTGATGTTTCTTTATGTTTTATGATTGTATCTTTTTCTAAATTAACTGTTGCTATTGATGCTTCATTTATTGCTTTAAATGCGTCTCTTCTGCTTGTGTGCATTTTTCTTGCTTTTATTCCTTTTATTATTTTGAATTCGTTGTCTGATGTGTTTTTGTGCATGCATATTGATACTCCGCAGTAATCTGTTTGCGATATGAATTTTGCTGCTGCTATCAAATTTGATGCTGCATCGCTACTTGGTCGATCTGAGCTTCTTTGACTTCCAACTAGTATTATAGGGATTCTCAGATTTTCTAAGGAGAATGTTAGTGCTGCTGCGGTTACGTGGAGTGTGTCTGTTCCATGAGTTATTATTATTCCATCCACTCCTTTTTCTGCTTCTTTTTTGATTTCTTCTGCTAGAACATTATAATGATCAAATCTCATCATTTCGCTTTGCATGTTTCCAACTAGTTTTGATTCTATGTTTGCTATTTGTTTTAGTTCTGGGAATAGTTCTATTATTTCTTCTGGGGAGAATTGTGCTATTACTGCACCCGTACTATAGTCTACTTTGCTTGCTACAGTCCCTCCTGTGTGTAGTATTGTTATTTTTTGTAGTTTAGAATTTGTTTTGTATTTTGTTTTTTTGATTTTTGTTTTTTTTTTCTTTACTTGAAGATCTGTTTTTTGTTTTCTTTTTTTTTTTATGCCTATGTTGTATCCTGACTCTAATTTTATGAATAT
>JAIPET010000044.1 GCA_021736975.1 Candidatus Woesearchaeota archaeon | reverse complement strand
TAATTGCGTTATTAGCAAATTTATCTTCTATTTCGTCATTGTCTTCATCAGACCTAAGGAATTTTTCCTTTGTCTGTTTAGTTGTTATCTGTATTAGCTTTTCTTCTTCAACCCATTTTTTAATAGCAGTAGCACATTTATCATACTCTTTTATCACTTCTTCAGGAACATCTTTTGAATATTGAAATAATAAATCACCTTCTTCAGTATCAATAAATGTAACCTTGAAAGGGCATAATGGTTTTTGATGACGATTCTTTTCTTGTTTTACTGTTAAGACATCTCCATTTTTTGAGACCATTATTATTACATCAACAAAAGCTCCAAAATCTCCACTGCCTCTTAAATCATTGACGCTTTTATTACCATAACCTTTTCTCAGATGATGGAGTAAAATCCAACTTACATTATGTTTATTGATTAGTGGTCTAATAAACTCATAGATTTTTCTTATGTCCTTAGAAGAATTTTCATCACCATCAATAAATCGCACAGCACTATCAATGATAATGACATCTGGATTAAATTCAGAAATGAGGGCATCCAGTCTTTGGAACCAGGGTGAGAAATTATCAAGTTTGACATCTTTTTCAATAACAAATCTAACATCATCTAATCCTTCACATTTTTTAACTATTTTGAGACATCTTTGTTGTATCCAAGTCTCTGCATTTTCTTTATCAATAATTAACACTTTTCCCTTTACTGTTTTAAATTTGCCAAACAAAGGTTTGCCTGTAGATATACAATCAGCAATATTGATGGAAATCAGAGATTTCCCACAACCAACATCGCCACCAATAATTCCAATACCTTTCTCAGGAAGTATGCCCTCAATATTCCATATAGGTTTTTCAATATCTTTTGACAATAACCCTGCCAATGTAATTGTGTTATTCAAAACATTATCTTCATCCCAACCAAAATTGTCATATAAACTTTCAGGTTTTTCATAACTCAAAGATTTTTTTTTGCTTTCCTCAAAAGCTAATCTTTTCTTTTCTGCAAATTCAAAGAAAGCTTTCTTCTCTTCCTCCGTTGGTTTTGGTGGTGCTTCAAAATCATCCCATTGACTCATCTTCTGTCACCCCTCACTTCACATATACTCTTCACAGAACTAATATCAAATAAGTATATGCCATCAAATCTATCATCAAAAGTAACAGAAGTCTCGCTTACTTTTTTTAGTCTGCCAATGTAACTGAAACCATCTTTAAGAATTAGTTTGCAGTATTTGTCTACAAATATTTCTAACTCGTCCTTTATCATCTTTCTTCGTCCTCCTATCGAAAATTTAATATAGAATTCTGCCAACTAATGCTGTGAATGCCGAAGCATTAAAGATTATCAATTTTGATTAATTTATCATGTTCTAAAAAAGATTTGGAAACTTGAAATCCATCTAGAATTTTCTTGGTCACACTCACCGCACTATCTATTGAAAGATGATAACCAATCATTCCAGAATGAAGTGAGCAAAGCCATCTATACATTATAAGAGATTTCTTTTCCTTTGAGATATCCATATTGTTAATTTCTTTTGCTATCTCTGACATCTTATTCTGCAAAGCTTCACATTCTTTTACTGCATTATCATGAAATCTATTAACAATTGCAGTTACTTCTTCTTCTGATTTTTCAATAGAAACCAAATCCTCAGACTCCGCGTTCATATTTTCACCTCCATAAGTTTATTTTCATCATTGTATCTTTTAATGTAATCAACTAAAGCCAGTCTAACGATAGCATTTTGTGACTGTCCCGAATGTTGTTTTATAGTTCGTAATTGATTGAACATCCATTCAGGCATTGATACAATTTTCTCCTTCATTTTTACCATATTATAAATATAATAATTTCGATATATAAATTTTTGGTGTTCAGGTTATGACCTCAGTCGTCGATAAATACTCGTTTTTCACCAAAACGTATATATATGATTTCAATATATATTAAATAATAAAATTAATTTTTGAGGTTTTGAAATTGTCATCAGATGAATTGAAAAGTAGATTGCAGAATTTTGTTTTATTGGAAAACCGACTTCGCTTGCTTTTCAAAAATAAGTTAGATATAATTGATGAAACCGAATATCTTTCCCGTATGGAAAAAGCATCTGCACTTTGGAGGACAGATGAAGAAGTTATTTATATTTTACGAAAACTAAGTGTAATAGGTAATGAAATCAATTTACATTTCCTTGAATATACATTAGATGACATTCTTCGTTTATTCTTTTTCTTTGTGGGAGCACATGAAGAATATTTTTTCAAGAAGGATGGTTCACATTCATTGTTTGATTTGATAAACAAGCCAAGCGGATATTCTTTTAACAATACGATGAGTTTTGTATGTAATCGTTTTGAGGAAGCAGTATCAGGAAAGGACGTATATGCTAATAATGACCGAATCGAAATGTCACTTGCATACTTGCTTATTTTTATTAGTCGAATCTTATTCAGTCCATACTTATCTGATGAAACAAAAGACTTGAGTTTACATGGGCATATCCTTAATGTGCCAATAAGAAATTTAGTTAATAACAATATATCCCTTATGGAAGTATCACGGCAAAAACAGGGGTTAAATGAGGTTTTAGAAGGGATTAAAGGGGATATTATAACATTTTCCTTATCCAAAGAAAAGTGGAGAGAATTGGTTTCAATTGCATTGCAAAATCTAATCAATCTTATATCCATTTCCGACTATCTGAAAAATGAAATCTATGATTCTAATTGGAGGTTGTTACGCCCCACTATATTTGAACGGTCAAAACAAGGATGGACAACAAAGATTTTCATGTGTGTCCGATATGAAGGTCAAATTTCTTCTCCCGAATTTCCATTTCAATCTTTGAAGCCAAAGCAATTCATAATGTACGATTAATCCTTGTTCATTCCTTTCTCCAGTTTTTCCATTAACTCGATAAGATGCTTCTCCATAGGATATAAATCCGTATAATCGATGTATCCGTTCTTTTTGCATATCCTATCCGCTATCTCTAATCTTACAGAATTGATGTTTATCCTTCTGCTAAGTAGCTCTTCTTTCTTTTTCAATACATTTTCAATCTCCTCCTTCTCTTTGATAAGCTCTATACATTCTTCTCCTTCGCATGACTCAAAGTATGGGCAGATATTGGATATCTTGCACTCCTTACTGCACATCAATGGTTTTCTAACATACTTGCCATGCTTAACTGCGTGTGCGTTATCTTTATTCTTATCACCGCAGGAAGCTCTCCATTCAGGAGAACCTTTTACTCTCGTTGGTTCGTTCTCTTCCATTTTCTAACTCGGAAGGTGTTTTTTAAACTCATAAAACACCTTCGCTTACATATCTTTCAAACTTCAAGTACATCAAACAATTAAACAACATCATCTTTTCATAATCACCCTTGCCATCATTAGCATAAGATAAATCCTCTGGGATAATCCCATGTGGAATGAATCTTTTTGCATCTGTAACAAAAGGGCTGTATGCTCTGAATGACTTTCTTAACGCAGACTTAAATCCAAAAGGAGTATTAACAAACACTCTCCCATGCATTCCACCAGATATCCAAGAAACTGAATCTGCTGAATATGGCTTATACTTTACAAGTATGTTTGGGCTTGTATTGCCAAGCAAATGTATCTTGACATTGTGCTGTTCTGCTGTAAAAAAGATGTTGTTGTAGTTTTTGACTGCACCACCTATCCCTATATAAGAATACCTTTGACAAAGTTCGATAAAGTACTCAAATGGTTCATCAGTATGATATATGGGAATGGGGTTAAGACCAGCCTCTTCCATCAGTTGCAGATTGCGTTTTGTGTCGTCAAGTTTCTCTCTCTTACTATCAAGAACAAAGTAATGGTTGACATACTGCTTATTTCTTTTTACGAATTGAATATACTCTTGTATGTCAATTGCTTCATTCTTTGTACGTGCAGTAAATCCGCCTGAGTCAAGCATAATGTTAACATCATATCCAAAGTAGTCATAAATATCTTTAAGTGAGTCTCCAACATAATGGAAACTCACCAAGATATTTCTCACCTTGCATTTTTTCATTGCCCGTCTCATCTGCTCAGCTTGACAACCTGCAAAATAGAGTTTCATTTTACTCTTCATCACCTCCAACAATTTTATTATATATTGCTTCGATTCGTTCACTCTCTCGAAGACACCTGCCCAGAAGCATCTCCCTGCAGTAGGAAGAAATTTCTGTGAAACCCCTCGACTCCATAATGTTTATCAGTCTGACAAACTGGTCTGGAGTGACGAGGAATTTTACTGTCCTAGTCTTGTTTGACTGAGTCATAAATATGGTAATGTTGTGTCCATATTAAAATAAATCTGGGATGCTTCTCAATAGTCTCTTCAACAATATTTCAATGAAAACACTTATATACTTCAGTATATATCTCTTTTCAATAATGGTGAACATCGACGATTTTAATGACATTCAAAAGCTAATCTTATTGGCAATGTATAAACTTTCGGGTATAAAGGAGACCATACTTACTTCTGATATTCGTAATGATATCAAAGACAATCTGTATATCCTTATCGATGACAATATGTTCAATAGAAATGTTGACAAAAAACGAAAAGGCATAGAACTTTACAAATTATCTACATCAAAAATTGGACTTGGAGGACAAAAGTATCATACCATAAATAGAAAAGGAATCGAAGCCATATTCTTTCCAAAGTATAAAATCAAAGCAACAAAGATGACAAAACTAATCGAAAAACTTGAAGAGGTTACCCAACAAAAAGGATATCCCTTAGATGGACATGAATCAAAGGATGAAATCAAATCGCAAAAGAATCTTAAAAGAATCATCTTAGTCGTCAATAGCATTCTAAACACAAGCACTGAAAAAGAGGCATTAAGGTATCAAGAATTTACTTGAAACACCCTAACCAGACCTTTACCCTGATTCTCATTTAAAAAGACTGTCCGTACCTTTATATACGAGCCTGTATTTATTTATATTAAGAACCCAAATACGGAAAATGTGAAAGTACGCCTTTGGGTTTCCTAATGACGGAAGCAAAAAGACGCTTTTGTTTAAATACATGGACACCGGAAATCGCTACAAAGTCATTGGAAGATTTTCAGAAAAGAACCGCTTAAACATATAAATCCGAGGGATATAGCGGTTATATGTTTCTGGAAATCATATTGGCAATTGCCTTAGGCACCCTGGCAGGTATCTTTACAGGCTTAATTCCGGGAATTCACGTAAATTTAGTATCAACAATACTTCTGGGACTTAGCGGATTTCTTCTTAAATATGTTCCTTTGTATTCTTTGCTTGTTTTCATTGTCAGTATGGCAATAACACATACATTTATAGATACAATCCCTAGCATTTTTCTTGGTGCTCCTGATGGTGCTACTGCTTTAAGCGTCCTTCCAGGACATAGACTTTTGCTTGAAGGCGAGGGTTTAAAGGCAGTTATGTTAACGGTTGTTGGTAGTTTATTTGGTCTTTTATTATCTCTTATTTTATATTTTGTATTTGAACAAATCATTGGTTTTGTTTATCCTTTAATTAAAAATTTTATAGGTTATATCTTGATTTTCTTCGGATTTTTTATGATTTATAAGTCTGAAAATAAATTTAGAGCACTGGTTTTATTTGCATTTTCTGGTTATTTAGGTTTTATAGTTTTAAATTCTAATACTCAGAACTCTTTGTTTCCTTTGCTTTCTGGTTTTTTTGGAATATCTACTCTTTTATTTAGTTTGAATTCAAAGTCAAAAATTCCTTTGCAAAATAAAGATTTTAATATTAAATTAAATAAAAGTAGTTTTGTTTCAATTTTTTTGGGTGTATTTTCTGGTTTTTTTACTGCTTTTTTTCCTGGTCTGGGAGCAAGTACGGCTGCAGCTGTTTCTAGTACAATTAGAGAAGATTCTGAGCCTAAAAATTTTTTATTAATGATTGGAGCAATTAGTACTGTTAATTTTTTTATGTCTTTAGCTGCATTGAGCGTTCTTGGAAAAGCAAGAAATGGCGCTATAATTGCAGTTATGACTCTTCAAGAAATTCCAAATATTTTTCTTTTAATAATTGCTTGTGTTTTAGCTGGAGGATTATCTGTTTTAATTGCTATTAGAGTTTCCAAAAAATTTCTTTTGGTGATGGAAAAAATAAATTATGAATTAGTGGTTAAATTCGTCATAGTTTTCTTATTTGTTATTTGTTATATTCTTTCTGGATTTACAGGAATAATTATTTTAATTATTTCTTCGGCAATTGGTTATTATGCTAATTGGAAAGGCATTCCTAGAAATATTATGATGGCTTGTATTTTAGTCCCAGTAATAAGCTTCTTTTTATTTTAGTAAATAAGATGAAGAATAGATAAATATGGGCCCGGCCGGACTCGAACCGGCGATCCTCTCCGTGTAAGGGAGACATCATAGCCGCTAGACCACGGGCCCATGAAATACTATTTGGATAAATTAATGATTTATAAATGTTTTGAGGAAAAGTATTTTGTAGACTTTGTAAGATGTTCAAATCAATCAAAAAAACGCCAACACCCAGACTATGGTTACGGTCATAGAACCCAAAAATAAGTACAGCACAAGACTGTACGAAGAAAAAATCAATCAAAAAAAACGCCAACACCCAGACTATGGTTACGGTCATAGAACCCAAAAATAAGTACAGCACAAGACTGTACGAAGAAAAAATCAATCAAAAAAAACGCCAACA
>JAIPET010000008.1 GCA_021736975.1 Candidatus Woesearchaeota archaeon | reverse complement strand
TCTCATTCCAAAAATGACCATTACTAGTAACAAAAAAATTAGTCCCATAATCATACTCATGATACTTTTCAGCATACGAAAAACCCTTACCACAACAAAGCATACTACCCGAATCCAAACTCTGATTAACATGCCCAACCAACATAACATCACCAACATAATCAAAACTCAAATTCTCAGGAGAAACATTACAAAAACCAACATAACAACTCATAGGCATATCACCAAGACCAAAAACCTCCAAAGAACTATCAACAACACCCTGCGGAATATCCTGAGCAAAAACAAACTGAGACAAACATAAAAAACACACAAACAACACCCATCTTTTTTTCATAATATAAAAATCAAATCAATCATTTAAATAATTTTTCAACACATATATTTGAATAACGAAAAATATATAAAATACTGACAAAAGAAATCGATTATGGATGATGATGACCAAAACATAGAAGAAGTATATGATGATGAAGCAAGAGAAGACCTAGTTGAAAATGACGAAATTTCACCAGAAGAAGAAGGTTTTATGGCTGGCTACGAACAAAGAAAAGAAAAAGTAGATAAAAAACTAGAAGGCGACGAAGCATACGAATCTGCATTTGAAGAACCAAAAGGCAGAAAAAAAAGATAAACCTAACTTTTTTTATTCAAAACATTCTAAAATAATACTAAATTTCTAAAATTATGAAAAATAATCTACCCCTAATTTTAATCCTGATCACAATTCTATTTAGCAACATAGTTATAGCTCAAACAGGATATGTAACATTAAAAATAGACAATCCATTAATAATAACATCAGTAAACATAGAAGAAAATCAAAATTCAATAACATGTAAATATCAAACAAACTACAAAGCAAAAAATTCTGAAATATTAATTAATTGGAACATAAACAATCAAAAAACAAATATAACAAACGAAACAATACTTCCTGAAAAAAATAAAAAATATTCATGCACCACAACAATAAAAACCAAAGACAATACAATACAAAAAACAAGTGAAACATATATTTTTCAAGAAAACACAAAACTTAATTTAGATACAGAAAAAACAAAAACAACAACACTACAAAAAATAACAGGAAACGTAATAAATTTAAAAAACATAGAAAAAACACAAACCTGGCAATATACAAGCCTAACAATATCAATAATACTCATAACACTATTAGTAATAATATTGAGAAAAAAACACAAAAACTAATCTAAGCTTCTACCTTATAACGATAAGTATTTCGTTTGCCAGTATTCTTATATTTAATAATATTAGTTTTTCTTAATTTCTTCAAAGACATTGTCACAGAACCAATACTGACACCAAGCGCATCACTTATATCCCTTGACGTAAACCATTTTCCTTTATTCTTACAAAGGAAATCATATACTTCTTGCTGACCCATAAATTATACTTTACAATAAATACTATATAAGCTTTTGGTTATTACCAGAGAATAGCACCAATAATTAACAATATTAAGCCTAAACCAACAAGAACAGAACCAATAATCTGCGTTTGATTCATAGATTCTAAAAATTCCTTCAATTTGTCAAACAATTCACTAAAATCAATATTTACACTTCCCGCCATAAAATCACCTATTTAACAGCAACCAACTCACAAACAGTCTTTCTGTTAAAACAATTCGTACAAAAAAATTCTGCAAATCTGCTATTACCCGAAAGGTATTTTTTACCAACTCGCATTTCAGAACCACACGAATCACATCTTAACATATGTCACCTAACAAAAATACTAAAAAAGAAATATATAAATCTTTTTAAAAAAAAGGGCTCTGTCCCGAAAGGAATAGATTAGTATACTAGAGCACGGCACAACATATCCACTCTTTTCGTTCGTGCATGTGTCTATATGGGCGCCGGTATACGAAATAGTATTATTTGAGACAGAGCCTAAAAAAATGACAAATATGAACATCTTTTTTTGTATTGCGAAGCACTATTTTTAACTCCGTCAAAAACAAAAAACCAATATTTGCACCTATTTTGCTATACAAAATGCAAATATTTCAAATTAACTTCAAGGCAATACTAAGGATTTCATATTAGCTTAAAAAAACAACAAAAATAAAACAAATAAAACAAAGAGTTAGATAAATAAAAATTCACCTAAGATGAATTTCAACAACATCCCCATCTTTAACAACATGCTTCATAGTTAATTTCTGACCAGCAAACTTAGCAGACGATCCCCAAACCCTACAAAATTTAAAATTCTTAACAAAATCCTTATGAAGTTTTTTACAAATATCTTTAATAGAAAAATCCTTAAACACAATTAAAGGAACATCCATATCAGGAGGATTAGAAGGCTCCTTTAAATATATTCTAATCAATTTTAATTTTTTAAAAATCAATTTTTTAAGCCCTTCTAAATGTTCCTTATCCTTACCACAAATAAGTAAGTCTGCATTAATCTTTTTAGCAACTTCAGCAGCCTTTTCAGGAGAAACCATATCCACCTTATTTAAAATAGTAATCGCGGGAGTATAAAATTTATTATCCTCAATACAATCAATAAACTGATCAACAGTAATATCAGATCTAATAACAACATCAGCATTAGCAATTTTAAACTCCTTTAAAACTGCAGTAATAGTTTCATTATCAAGATAAGATAACTTAACAGTTTTACCAATTTTAACACCATCCTTAGCAGTCTTTTTAATTTTAACATCAGGCCTTTTAGCATTAATCCTAATACCAGACTCATAAACTTCATTTAACAAAACACTATAATGCTCAGGATAATTAACATCAATTAACAAAATAATAAGATCCGCACTTCTAAGAACAGAAAATACTTCCGTACCTCTACCCCTTCCAGACGCAGCACCACTAACAATACCAGGAACATCTAAAATCTGAATCTTTGCATGTTCATAATCCAAAATACCAGGAATACAAGTAAGAGTTGTAAATGCATAAGAACCAACCTCAGAATCCGCATCAGTAATACTATTTAACAAAGTACTTTTACCAACACTAGGAAAACCTAATAAAACAACAGTACCATCCCCAGTTTTACGAACAGAATAACCTTCACCTCCCTTACCACCACTTTTTCTAGCCTCATCTTTAACCTTTAACTTAGCTAATTGAGCTTTATATTGACCAATAGCCTTTTGAGTTCTTTTATTATACTGAGAACTAGCAATCAAATCTTCAAGCTCCTTAATTTTCGCATCATCTTTACCCATAACATTATAATGAAACAACAAACAATATATAAATATAACTCAGAAACAAAAAAAAGAAAAAAATAATAAAGCTCCAACCGGAATAGAATAAATATACATACAGAAGCACGGCACAGCCTAAGCATTCTCTTTTAGACTGCATGTGCCTCAACGGGCACCAATATACACAAATGTGTTATTCCGGATAAAGTCAATAATAAACAAAATTTAAAAAACAAAGAAAATACAATAATAACAAAGAAAATGAAAAAAATTAAAGAAATAATAAATGAAGAAAGATTCAAAAAAAAAATTAAATTAGAACTATTCAAAAAAATACTAAAAGAAAATCTAAATATTACAAACGAAAAAGTACTAATCATAGGAGATAAAGGATACAAAGACAGCCTAATATCCCCTATACTAACAAACGCATATTCTCTAGCTGCAGAAGAACTAAAATTAAACTACGAAACAATATATCAAAATTTTAAAGGCAGAGGAGATGATGCAGACCTAATAGCAATAAAAAAAATAAAAGAGCTTCCAAAAAAAAGCGTGATAATTCTAAACATGTCAAATAGAATAGGACGCCTAGAAGGCCTAAGTTTAAGTTTTAGAAAATTCGCAGCAAAAAACGAACATAAATTCATATCAAGTAGCAGTCTTGGAACCATAAAAAATGAAAACCTACAATTAATACTTGATAGCATAGACATAAACTACAAAGAAGCAGAAATAGAAACAGAAAAAATAAGAAAAATATTAACAAAAGCAAAAACAATAGAAGTAACAACAAAAATAGGCACAAACATAAAAATCGACGTATCCGGAATAGAAGGAAAAAAAGCGACAGGAATATACAAACAACCAGGAGAAGGAGGAAACTTACCAGGAACCGAAGCATACATAGCACCAAATGAAAATAAAATAAATGGAATAATAATAATAGATGGAAGTGCAAGACTAAAAGACGAAACAATCCTAATAAAAAACCCAATAAAATTAGAAATAAAAAACGGCATAGCAACAATCACAAACAACACATTTGAAGCAAAAAAACTTCTAGAAACACTAAAATGGGCGCACAACAAATCACTACATCCAGAAAATGTATGGAAAATAGGCGAATTCGGAATAGGACTTAATAAAAAAGCAAAGATAATAGGCGCAACAATAATAGATGAAAAAACATACGGAACTTGCCATTTTGCTCTAGGAAGCAATTCATGGTTTGGCGGAAACATAAAAAGCATAATCCACCTAGATCAAGTAATAAAAAATCCAACAATAAAAATAGATGGAAAAATACTTAAATACTAAATAAAAAATAACAAATAGGGGTGAGCAGAATAAAAAAAATCCTACTTATAACAATACTAACAATAATCATAACAACTATACTTCTAAGTAACACAATAATAGCGCAAGAACCAGAAATATGTAGCCCAACATTACCTATATGTTACAATCATGATTTAACAGAAACAGGATTTGGAGCAGTTGAAATATGCGGTGAATGCGCAGTATGTGGAAAACAAGACGGAATATGCCCAGAAAAATATACTGATGGAGAAAATGAAACAGATACAAATAAAACAAGCATCTTAATAAAAATACCAAAAAACCAAAGACCAGAAAAATTAAGAGAAAATGCACCCAACATATATAACAAAATAGAAAATACACCCAATACGGCATGCACAAACCTACACCCAGATGCAACATGCAACAAAGTATACACAAAAGAAAACTGGGAAGATGAATGGATTCAAACAAATTCTGATGAATGCAATACAAACATAGAAACTGGATTAAATGACACATCATATTTTTTAGTAGAATGTAATAGCGTAAAAAGAACAGCAGGATGCCAATGGTGTAATGATCCCGACTGCACAGCAAATTTAACAGGACTAACATGGTCAAAATCAACAAACCAAACAATACCAGATGCAAGAGTCACAGTAACCTCAAACTATAATTATATAATAGACGTACCAACAAACCCAGATAATCAAGGACTCTTCAGCATGTCAGGAGTACCCTGGGGAAATGTAAAAATTACGTGCACAAAAAAAGATTATAGACCTATAGTAAAAGACACATTCATACAACCAGGAATAAATGTATTAGATTGCGGAATGACAGAAGCATATTGTACACCAGAATGCACAGTACCAAATGACTACGGAACAGAATTATGTAGAGCAAGATGTCAAGGAATAAACGGATGTTCATTTCAAAGCACAACATCACCAACAAGCGGAAAAAACTATGATGCTGCAAAAATATGTGAAGACTTAGAACCTGGAGCAAGAATAAACCTTGAATGGCAAGACGAACAACACACAACAGTACTATATTTAGATTGTTGCAGCGGACAATTCGGAACAGAAAAATTAGGCTCTGTAAAGCTAGAATCTAGCGACAACATAAAAAATCTAATCACAAAAACATACAATAAAAAAATTAAAGGAGAACCAGTACAAGTAAAAATATTAGTTTACGAAAAATAATAAATGAGACCCAATGAAACAAATAAAAAAAAGAGGCGCCTCATTCTTCACAATAGACGCAATGATTGCGGGGCTAATCATAGTTGCAGCAGTTACAGCACTATTTTCCTCATACATATCAAAACCTGAAATAGAAGATGTGCAAACAGTTCTAAATAATTATGTAGATTATATATCAACAACAAAAATGAAATTTTTTACACAAAAAAATACTATGATATATTATGATGAAAACGAACCACACCCAGACTACTCAGTTCATCAAAAAATAGCATATTTATGGGACACAGGAACAGAAGAGAATAGAAATAAATCAAGAAACTTTCTAAAAAACTTTACAGATGTAATGATTCCGAAACAATTTGGATTTAGATATAAATACAAAAACGAAATAATATATAATTACAGCACAAACATACAAAACCCAATAATAAACATATCAATGAACTTAGCAACATTTTATATCGATGATAGTGAAAATTTTATAGGTCCAGAAACCACAAGAATAGAAATATGGTCAAAATGAAAAAACAATCAAATAAAAAAGCAGCAGTATTCACAATAGCCGCAGTAGTAATTGCAACATTAATACTATCAACATACTTTACACTCCTAGAAACACCACTAAATGAAAAAACAAAATCAACAAGAACAAGAATCAAACAATCAAATTTTTACTTAGATCAATTAACCTATTTTTCAGAAGAAACAGCAAGACAATCAACAAAAGGCACAATAACTAAACTAATTGAGGAAATGGAAACAAAAGGATTCTTTACACCAGAAGAATTTAATACAAACCTAAAAGAATGTTTAACAGGAGAACAAGAAGAACCACATTGCGGAATTTCTATTCAAAGTGCGCTTGATAATTTCTCAAAATACGGCATGAAAAATATAGGCTTCAAACATTTAGATGCAAAAATAAAAGAAGGAACACAAATAAGAGTATATCAAGACAACCCATGGGACATAAAAACAGAAGTAAATCTAACAATAAATGCAGATGACGGATATGCAAAATGGAACATAAGTAACTACACAATAACATCAACCTTATCAATAGTTGGACTTAAAGATCCGACATATTTCATAGAAAATGACAACGTAAATTCAAAAGATATCATTTCAGAATATAAAAATTCAAGTAGAAGAATATTTACAAGAGAAGTAAATGAATGGAGAAACAACAGAGGCTTTAATGACTACATAAATACAACAATGTATTTCCCAACAGCAGTAGGTGTGAGTTACTTAGATAGATTAAGAAATGCAAAACAAAGTTCAAGTTGCTGCGGAATAGCCTCATTCATAAACAACTCAATACTAGAAGAATCAGTAGAGTTCGCAAAAGATTATAAAGAAAATTATGGAAACATGGACTATTTATTCTTTAAACAATACGGAGCAGGAAACTTAGGACCTTGGAATTTAGAAAAATATAATTTCTGGAACCAAGACGACACAACAAATTACTTACTGCCAGAAATACGAGCAATACACGGAATAAATAATAGCACAGGAGCAAATCTAAATAACTCAATATTCCCAACAAATCTGTGGAAAGATGTAAATATGACAGATCCAAGCAATCCACCAACAGACTATACAATTGACTCAGAAGCTAACTGCGGCGATGGAATATGTCAACAATACGTAGAAACTTGCGGAATTTGCGTTGCTGATTGTGGAATGTGTTAATCACACAATACAATACGCAATAATTATTTATAAAAAAAATCATTTAAAATATTTCAAAAAAACCAAAAAAAACAACCAATATTTGAATTAAAACTCAAAAAGTCAAATCAATTTTTCTTCAACACAATTATTCAACACAATATACGAATATCAGAGATTCTGACAAGAACATCAATTAAGCTCTAGCAAGAAAAGAATAAATTTGTATACTGCGAAAATTTATTTTTTATCTCCGCTAAAAAGAAATAACCGATGAGCACGTAATTTCATTGACTTTGTCAATAAACTCATCTCAAAATTCTTCAAGGCATAATACTAAAATCTGTTATTCCAAACAGAGCCATCAATTAGAAACCTTTAAATAGTAAATAACCTCAAATTCATATAAAAGAGGGGAGAAATGGAATCATCTGAAAACCAAGTAATAACTACAGGAGTAGATAAATTAGTGGACTTTCTAAAAGGGAAAGGACAAATCGAAGTAAAAGAAGTAGCTAAAAACTTAGGAGTCTCAACAGAAACTCTTCAAAGATGGGTAGATTTTTTAGTAGAAGAAAAAATAATTAGTGTAGAATACAAATTCACAACACCATTCATATACATTTTAGAAGATGAACAAATTCAACAAAAAAAAACTATGAACGACATAAAAAATGCATTCGCAAGAAAAGCCAAAGAAAACAAACTAAACGAAACAAAAACAGAATTCCTATGGCAAAATCAAATATCAAAAGTACTAGAAAACAAAAAACAATTCTTCTTTAAAGAAGCAAATAAAAGAGGAATAAACGACGTAGAAAAAATATGGAACATATACAAAGAAAAAGCAATTCAATAATAAAAACAAAAAAAGCAAAAAATTAAAATCAGAGGTAAAAATTGAACAGTACAGAAGTCTTAGAAAAATACATAGAAAGAGACATAATAGAATATTTAGATAATATTTCAAAATCAATCCAAATAGGAGACAACAAATCAGAAGAATATATAAAAGAAATTAAACAAAATTTAGAAATAAAAGATACAGTGACAGCAATAAAAATATTATCAAAAGCAATACAAGAATTTAATGTAACAAATTCAACAGATCCATATAAACAAATAAGACTAAAACACATACTTGAAATAAGTGAACTTCTAAAAATATTTTGCCAAAAAAATCCAGAAGCCACAAGAATAAAACACGTAACCGAAACACTCCTAGAAGAACTAGAACTAAATGAAAACGAAATAACAAACTTAGATACATTTACAAAACTAGAAAAAGAAAAAGAACAAAAAACAAGAGAAAAAGAAGAAAAATATTATCAAATCAAAAAAACATTAATAGCCCATCTAAGCGAAATAAAAAAAGACCTATCCATCGCACTATTAAAAAAAGACGTACAAACAGCGATGAAAAAATACAAATTATTAAAACAAATATTTACAAGATACCCAAGCATATATATTGATGAAAAGAAAGAACTATACAACGACATGATATCATACTACATGCAAATAAAAAAAACAATGAAACAATTAACACAAAATAAAGAAGACGATAAAAAAGACAAAATAATAAAAGATTTAGAAATAAAAGAAAATTATCAACAACTACACCTAGAAAACATTCAAGAAATAATAAATTCAATAAAACAAGATTCAAAAGAAAAAGAATTTGAAAAAGCAAAAAATAAAATAATTGAATTAAAACATATAGCAAGCCAAATACCAGATAAACACAAAATTATAAAACAAAGACTTGAAACAAAAATTGACCTAATAAATCAAAGAATAGAATTCATAAAAAGATTCAATATGCAAAAAAATAAAAATTTATTAGAACCAAATAATGAATCAACAAAAGTACAAAATTAAAAAAGAGGATTTTTACAATGGAAAATACAACAAAAAGACTATTAGATAAATACACAATCACAGTCAATAATATAAACATCCAAATAGAAATAATCTCACAAGAAGAAAATCCAGTACCAACATACTTCGTATCCATAACAAATATATCAGACACAACAAAACTAGTACTAGAAAAAATAAGAGAAGAATTCATATCAAAACTAGACCTTCAAGAACTAGAAGATTCAAAAACTGCAGAATCAGACGATCTAAGACAAAAATTTACAAAAAGCATCACAAAACTAATCAACAAATACTTCCCAGATACAGACAATAAAACAAAAGAAATGTTAGTAAACTATCTTCTTGAAGAAAACCTAGGACTGGGAAAAATAGACATATTACTAAAAGACAAATATTTAGAAGAAATAGTAATAAATAACCACACAGAACCAGTATGGGTATACCACAAAAAATTTGGATGGCTTGAAACAAATATAAAAATAATGACAGAAGCAAGAATAAGACATTACGCAACAATAATAGGTAGAGATGTAAATAAAGAAATAACAACACTAAACCCCTTAATGGACGCACACTTAATGAGCGGAGATAGGGTAAATGCAACCCTAACACCAATATCCTCAAAAGGAAACACAATCACAATAAGAAAATTCTCAGAAGATCCCTGGACCATAACAAGATTCATAAAAATGGGAACAATAAACCTAGAAGCAGCAGCAATAATCTGGCTCGGAATACAAAACGAAATGAGCATGCTAATAGCAGGAGGAACAGGATCAGGAAAAACAAGTATGTTAAACGTAGTAGCAAACTTTTTCCCTCCAAATCAAAGAATACTAAGCATAGAAGATACAAGAGAACTACAACTTCCAAAAAACCTACACTGGGTACCTATGGAAACAAGACTACCTAACCCAGAAGGAAAAGGAGGCGTAGCAATGATAGATCTTCTAGTAAACAGTTTAAGGATGAGACCTGATAGAATAGTGGTAGGAGAAATAAGAAGAAAACAAGAAGCACAAGTACTAATGGAAGCAATGCATACAGGACACTCAGTATACGCAACAATACACGCAAATAATGCAGAAGAAACAGTAACAAGACTAACAAATCCACCAATAGATATTCCTAAACCAATGATATCTTCATTATCCATGATATTAGTTCAAAACAGAAATAGACGAACAGGAAAAAGAAGAACCCTACAAATAGCAGAAGTAAAACCAAACGGAGATGCAAGAATAATACTACAACTAAATGTTGCAAAAGACAATCTTGAAAAAATAGAAGAACCAGAAATATTATACAAAACACTCTCTTTATACACAGGACTAACAAAACAACAAATATTAATGGACCTAAAAAGAAAACAAGAAATACTAAAATGGATGGTAAATAACAACATAGAAGACATAAATCAAATAGGAAAAATAATGGCAAAATACTACATGGGTAAATTAACATATACTCAAAAAAAAGGTTAAATAATGAGTTTATCAACAGCAATAGCAGCAAAAAATCCTTTTCTAAAAAAGGAACTTATAATGGCAAAAATAGATAAAACGCCACAAGAAGTAATAAAACAAAGCCTGCTATTTGCATCATACACAACATTCGGATTCTGTTTTCTAATCTTATTATTCTTAATGAAAGAAAACCCAAGCATACTATACATTCTACTCATAATAGTTCCTGTGATGTTTATAGGTATGTACAAATTTAATATGTTAAAAATAAAAGCCAGAATATTAAAAAGAAGAAAAGAAATAGACAGAGACGTATTGTTCGCAGGAAGATATCTACTAGTAAAATTAAATTCAGGACAACCACTAATAAATGCATTAGTAGACGCATCAAAAAGCTACGGAGTTGCAAACAAATATTTTAAAGAAATAGTAAAAGAAATAGAACTAGGAAAACCACTTGAAAATGCACTAGAAGATGAATCAAACAACAGCCCATCACACAAATTCAAAAAAATATTATTTCAAATAAGTAACGCACTAAAAATAGGAATAGACGTCACAGAATTTTTAGAAGCAACATTAAATGAAATAGCACAAGAACAATTAATTGAAATAAATAGATACGGTAAAAAACTAAACTCACTAACATTATTTTATATGCTCTTTGCAATAGTAATGCCATCACTAGGCTTGACAATAATAGTCATAGTACTAAGCATGTCAGGAAGCAACATAGATACAAACTTTTTTGTAAGCCTACTATTTTTAATAGTCGTAATTCAAGTAATTTTTTTATCAGTATACAAATCAATCAGACCAAACATAAACATATAAAACAAAAATTCGTACCGTCTTGCACGGTACTTAATATGCGCGTTAACCGAGCGAAACCGGTTAGACCAAACATAAACATATAAAACAAAATGACAAAAAAAATCGAAATGCAAAAAAAATACCTTGATGAATTTGGTAAATCCCTAGTACCAAAAAAATTAAGACCTGACCTAAGAGAATACTTAGCAAAAGCAGGATATCCTCAAGTACCATATAGTTTTTTTGGAATATTATTCTTCATAGGCATAATAATAACTGCAATAATCTTCTTTGCATCAGGATTTGCAAAAATAATAATACAACAACCAATAATACTTCAAGGACTCTACGTATTCTTATTTTGGATAATTATCTCATCACTAATCGTGTCAATAATCATGGCAGGATTCTATTTCACAACAAATATGAGTATATATAACAGAGTCAAAGAAATCGAAGCACAACTACCAGAATACCTAACATTAGTATCTACAAATCTTAAAGGAGGATTAAGCTTTGAAAAATCATTATGGGGCGCAATAAAACCAGACTTTAAAATACTAGGAGAAGAAATGAGTATAGTAAGCAAAAAAGTAATGACAGGAGAAGAAATAACAGATGCATTAACAGCACTCGCACAAAAATACGACTCACCAACACTAAAAAGAACAATGGACATAATACTAGGAGAAATAGAAACCGGAGGTCAAGTAGCACACGTATTAGATCAAATAATAGAAAACTTAAGAAAAACAAAAATAATCAAAGACGAAATGAGTGCAAATACACTATTATTCACAATATTTATTGCTGCAATAGTTGCAGTAATAAGCCCTATGCTTTTTGCATTAGCAAAAGTATTACTAGGAATACTTATAGATGTATCAAAACAAGTAGCACCAGCAATGAGCTCTGCAAAAGGAGCATCATCAGGATTTAAAATAAAAGAAATAACCATGTCTATTACCACTTTTAGAAACTTTTCAATCGGAGCATTATCCGTAATATCTATATTTGCATCAATGATACTAAGCATAATTCAAAAAGGAGAAATAAGAGCAGGAATAAAATACATACCATTTTTTCTTGCAACAGCAATAATATTCTATTTCATTTTTTCAATTTCTCTTGGCGGATTTTTCACAATATAAACTAAACTAGCAAATCTAAATTTGCTAATAAACTTTTTAAATAAAACAAAAATATTGATACCATGAAAGTAGTAGCAGCACAAATAAAAATTACTGATTCAAAAAACGAAAATCTAAAAAAAATTTTAGAATATATAAAAAAAGCAAAATCTTCTGATGTCATATGCTTTCCTGAATTAAGTTTGCAATGTAATCAAGAAAATGTTTTATCTATAAACAAAGATATAAAAAAAATATGTGAAAGTGCAAAAGAACACAATATCAATGTTATTTTTGGCGCATACATAAAAATTAATTACAAAATAAAAAATAGACTTTTTGTAATAAATAAAAAAGGAAAATTAATATACCAATATAATAAAAAACACCCATATTCATCTGAAGAAAAATATTTAAGCAAAGGAAGAAACAATAAACCTTTTGAATTAGATGGAATAAAATGCGCGGTCATAAATTGTTGGGACTATGCATTCCCAGAATTCGGACGAAATTTAGCAGAACAAGGAGCCAAAGTCATATTTTGCCCAGCATATTTAATGAGTTTTCCAAAAACAAAAAATGTTCTTAAAAAAATACCTCAAGTCAGAGCTTTTGATTATATGTCTTATTTTATAATGGTAGATGCAGTAACTGAAGAAACATTCAAGAAAAGTAAAATTTGTCACCCACTAAAACAATTAAAAGCAATAAAAGATAAAGAAGGAATGATACAAGCAAATTTAAACATCGAGGAAATAACAAATCTTAGAAAAGAATTTAAAAATTTTAGAACTAAAAGAAGTTTAGAAAAAATTGATGAGACTTGTAATATTTTTTAAAACTAAAACTAAACTTAATCAACAAAAAACATGTGCTCCCTAAAAAAATTCATTGATTTAGGATACTTATTTATTTTATCTAACGTTTTTTTATAATTCTTCTTAAGTTTAACAACATCTTCATGAGTCAATCCAGAACTAACTTCATAAGTGATTCTTGGCTCAAGTAAAGTTCTTTTTTCTTCAATAATTTTTCTAATTCCAAATTTCTCAGGATTATTATAAATATAAGTTCCTTTTTGTAAACCAAAAATAGCTGGTGAAACCAAATCAATAAATTCAGAATTATTTTTTAAAAATTCAAAAGATGAAATACACTCATCTTTAGTCTCTGTTGGAAAACCAAATAACATATAAGTAATATTTTTAATACCTACAGCATGACTATTCTTTAAAACATTAATTAAATCATCAACCTTAGAGCCTTTTCTCATCAAATCCAAAACCCTTTGATTACCTGATTCAACACCCCAAAGAACAAAAGTTAATCCCGACTCATTTAAAGTCTTTAAAACATCATAAGTTAAATCACCAGTAGGTTTTAACTGACAACCCCACTTAATGTTTAAAGGTTTAAAAATTTCTGCTAAAGCAAGCAACCTATTTTTAGGAATCATATCATCAATTAAAAAAAAATATTTTTGATTACTTTTCTCAATAGTTTTTTTAATAATATCCAAAGAAAATTCAAAATATTTATCAGGCGTAAAATGAGAACAAAACACACATTGCTTATAAAAACAAGTATTAGACGTCTTAATAGGAATTGAAGGAAAAGGAGAAAAATAATCATTTAAATTATAAATTGAAAAATCAGGAATAGTCTCAAAATTTAAATTTTTATAAACAACTTTTTCTTGATTAATATGTTCTAATAATTCAACTTCATTTTTCAAAGTAAAAGAAGCAAGATTTGATAACTTATCATTAACACTAGGACCTCCTAAAATTGTTTCAAAATCTTTTAATTCCTCAAGTAAAGCAGTCGTATAAAAAACTTGACTAGAATAAACTATACTAAAAGCAACAATATCAGGTTTTTTTTCTTTAATTAAATTTAACAAATCATCAAAAAACTCAGGTTTTTCACCACGAAGAACCATTTTATTATTATCCGAATAAGTCTTTGAAGTTAATAAATCATACTCTTTTGAAAAAACATCATAATCATTTAAATCAAAAATATTTTTAGATATACCCTTTTCTTCATTATTATGTTTATCTGAAATTTTATTTTGAAAAAGTTTCTGAAATTTCTGAAATTTTAACTTATGAAATTCAATATTCAAATCCAAAATATCTAATTCAACAGAATCTGAAGAAACATTATTTTTAAGAAAATCAAATATACCTGTAAGCGCATACGGAGGACTTGCAGGCGTACAAAATGGTGAATGAATCAATAATACCTTTTTCATAATTAAAAGATTACAAGATCATTTATTAAACTTATTAAGAAAAAAATCAAACATAAAGAATAAAGTAAAAAGAAAAAGAAAGAAGCTTCCCGGACTTTCGTGTAGGGGGGAGGGTGGTTTACAGAAAAAAGTCCGTGGGAAGCAATATCATTCTTTTTTCTTGAATGAAAATGATCTAGGAGGTCTTCTAATCTCCTGAAGCCATAACAAGCCAATCTTCATCATATTCTTGTTAAAACTCTCACTTATCTTGTAAGTTTTCTTGTATAAGTCATAATCAATAATACCCATTGTTTTCATAGGTGTTAGGATCCTATCATAAAATTGCCTTTTATTATACGATATAGGTACTGGTTTTTTCTTTATTGGATTTCTAGGATCAGACTCCTCTGGAGCAACTATAGTTCCATCGTGAAGTGCTGTAGCGAATAAGGACATCTCAGTTTTGCCTATTTCTCCATCTTTAACTTTCATCTCTTCAATAAGCATCTGAGCTACTACGACTTGTTGTTTTGTACTAAATATAACTTCAAATATGCTGTCTGGCATGTTGAACTGATCAAATAATATCACCATAACACTACATAAACACTACAAGTATATAAATGTTTCGATTGGTAGGGTATTTTGTATACTGATATGGGTTATGGTGAAATAGTGTAGAATTCAAGAAAATAACTACACAAAAATCAATAATTAAGAATTTTATGATATAATTCAACATATTTGTCCATCATAGTATCAACAGAAAATTTTTTGATAACACTATCCCTGCAAAAAACTGAATCCATAGAATTTATTTCATCTAATCTTTCTATTGCTTCATCTACAGATTCAACCAATAAACCAGTTTCTCCATCAATCACCGATTCACTAAAAGGACCATTTTTATACGCAATCAAAGGAGTTCCAGAGGCTAAAGATTCTAAAGCAATTAAAGGAAATGATTCAAAATCATCTATCAAAGCCACCGTAGCAAGAGCTTTAGAATAAAGAGTTCTCTTTTTAATATAAGATGCTTCACCCACATAAGTTATATTTTCATTAAGAAAAGGTTTTATTTTTTTTCTATGATAATCAACTTCTTCTTCCGTATATAGCCTTCCAGCCAATTTCAATTTGGAATTAGTTGATTTAGCCAATTCGATTGAATGATGAACCGACTTTCTTGGAGATATTCTGGACATTGACAACAAATAATCCTCTTTATTACTCAAAAAGAAATCCTCACAATAAATCCCGTTGTGAATAACAGGACCTTCAACAAAATCCCCAAATTTTTCCATAAACAAATTCTTTTGAAAATTACTAACATAAGAAAAGAACAAATTATCTGCAAAAAAAACACAATATTTTTTAAAATCAAAATTTGGAGGAGAATGAAAATTAGTAAGTATAGGAACCTTTTTTTTACCAAAATAATTAGATAAAGCAACAACAGGACCATTAATATTGTGAATCAAATCTATGTTTTCCTCATCAACTTTTGAAATAATATTATTTATATTCAAAACATTCTTAAATAAAAATGTAAATTTGTCTTGATCCACTTCTCTATCAGGCAAAATAGGTTCAATAAGATTTCCAACAACTTCAGATCCAACTACACCCGCAATAAACGTTTTAATATTTCTTTTATTTAATTCCTTATCAAAAATAATCATCATTTGCTCAAGACCAGATGCATTATCTTTGTGAACCCTCACATCAGCATAACTATCTAAAATAATATTCATAACACTAAGAAATAACTCCAAATTTATATTATTTACTATTTAGTAGTGTTTAACAAATCATAATACATATTTTCGTAAGCATCCCCGATTTCTTTTCTTGAAAATTTTTTATTGAGCAATTTATATCCTTTCTCGCCCATGCTTCTTCTTAAATCTTCATCTAAAGAAAGTAATCCAACATACTTAGATAAAGCAACCGTATCTTGAGGTTCAATAAGAAATCCAGTCTCACCATCAATTATTTGTTCAGGAATACCCCCAACATTAGATGCAATAATTGGTTTCTTCACAGCCATCGCTTCAAGATTCACCAGAGGACAAGCCTCTTTCAAAGAAGGCAAAACATGAACATCTCCTGCATGTATGTATCTCGGCATATCTTCATATTGAATAGTGTCTGTAAATATAACTCTATTTTCAAGACCATATTGTTTAACTTTCGATTCAACATGAGATTTTTCAGGTCCATTTCCAAAAAACAGCAAAAAAGCATTTTTTGGAAAATTATTTTCATTTAACTTAGCTAAATGAAATGCATCAACAATTGCAGACGTATTTTTTACAGGTCTGAAATTAGAAGTGTGATAAAAAACAACAGCATCCAAAGGAATATTTAATTCATTCCTTACACCCATTCTTACTTTTTCAGCATCAGCAATATTGAACTTTGTTTCATCAATAAAGTTCTGAATAACAACACCATAATTATCTAATTTGAATAAATTTTTAGCCTGATTTTGCAAATCTTGAGATACGAATGTTAAGAAATCCATTTGAGACAATCTTAATCTAATACCGTGCCCTATCGCCCTCTTATAACCATTGACACTAATATCAGTACCATGTAATGTAGTGACTGCTTTGGGAACTTTTTCATAATTTAACTCATGCATATCCATTCGAATGCATTCCCTCCCATCAATTACCGCCTCACCATGTTGTATAGCATAATGCGCATGCAAAATATCAATTTTTATTTCTTCAGCTAAGTTTCTTATCTCACTTGGGAAAACCAAACCTGAAGGAGGAACTTTAAAAGAATCATAACCTACTTCGTGAACAGGATGTAATTTCAGTAAATTTTTTTCATCACCACTCAAATAAGTATCAGAATAACTAATTATATGAACATCATGACCTCTTCTAGCCATTTCTTTCCCTATCTCCAACCCTACCTTACCACTACCACCCAAGTGCGGTCTTGCATACAAAACATTAACAATTGTTAGCTTTTTTTTATCCATAAATACCTCACAACTCAC
This sequence comes from Candidatus Woesearchaeota archaeon, assembly GCA_021736975.1. GTDB lineage: Archaea > Nanobdellota > Nanobdellia > Woesearchaeales > 21-14-0-10-32-9 > JAIPET01. The sequence goes on along the minus strand of JAIPET010000008.1, from coordinate 37,121 downwards.
CATCTTTTTTAGAAGGTAATTGTTTAAAAAAAAGTAAAAAAACACCACAATCACCAAAACAACATCAATTTTTACAACTTTAAGTTTAAATAATAACTATTTAAACATTTCTAAAATCGAATAAACACATTAATCGTATCAAAAAACTTAAACCGGCATTATTAATCAACATATTTTCAAAAAATAAGCTCAAATCAACCTATTTAATAATTTTAAAAAACCTTTATATAATATAAATTTGTTTTGAATTCATGGACCTAAAAAAAGAACTAAGCAAATTTAAACCAGTCACAATTCAAAGCAGATTCTCAGAATTAAGTGATTGGGAAAAAGAAGTTGTAAAAAAACTAGTACAAGTATCCAAGATTACTGACCAAATATTCTTTGACCAAACATACTCAAAAAACAAAGAAGCATACATTCAAATTGTTGAAGAAGGAGACATAGATAAACTAAAATTCTTTGAATTCATGAAAGGACCATTTAACAGACTAAAACATAACGAAACATTTCTAGAAGGACACACACAAAAACCAGGAGCAAACTTTTATCCAGAAGACATGACTAAAGAAGAATTTGAACACTATATCTCAGAAAACCCAGATAAAAAAGAAGAATTCACATCAGAATACACACTAATAAGAAGAAATGAAAAAAAAGAATTAATTGCAATTCCCTATTCAAAATCATACAAAGAAGAAACACAAGAAATATCAAAAGTTTTGAAAGAAGCAGCAGAAATTTCTCAGGATAAAACATTAAAAAATTATTTATCAAAATTAAGCGAAACAATTCTTAAAGATAATTACTTTGAATCAGACTGCGCATGGATGGACTTAAATTCAAAACTAGAACCACTAATAGGCCCATACGAAGTATATGAAGATGAACTATTTGGATATAAAGCAAGTTTTGAATCAGTTATTTCTATATTAGATAAAAAAGAAACAGAAAAACTAAAACACTTAGAAGAACTAATGCAAGAATTCGATTCATATTTACCAATAAAAACACCGATTCCAAGAAAAGGAAAACATTCACCAACAATAGTAGTGAACGCAATACATTCAGGAGGTGATTGTAGATCAGGAATTCACTTTGTAGCACATAATCTTCCAAATGATGAAAAAGTAAGAGAAGAAAAAGGATCAAAAAAAGTAATGTTCAAAAACATAATGAACGCAAAATTCGAATCATGCTCAGAACCAATATTTAAAGAAGTGCTAAAAAAAGAACAACACAACCTAATAAGTTTCGAAGGATATTTTATGCACGTCGTACTTCATGAAATAAGCCACGGCATAGGACCAGGCAAAATAATATTAGAAGGAAAAGAAACAACTGTCAATAAAACCTTAAAAGAAACATACTCAACAATAGAAGAATTAAAAGCAGACATATGCGGAATATACACATCATTCTTATTAGAAGAAAAAAATATCCTGACAAAAGAAGAAATAAACAAAATGCTAGCATGCTTCTTAGCAATGACATACAGACCGCTAAGATTTGGATTAAACGAAGCACACGCAGGATCAAACATAATCATACTAAATTACTTTAAAGAAAAAAACAATCTGATATATGATGAAAAAGAAAACAATTACACAGTAAACTTTGAAAATATCAGAGAAACAGTAAAATCATTAGCAACAAAAGTCCTTACAATACAAGCAAACGGAGATTATGAAGGCGCAAAAAAATTCATAGAAAAATATAAAACAGTAAACCAAGAAATAAAAGATATGCTTAAAAAAATGGAACATATACCAGTAGATATAAATATTACATATGAACTAGATGAACTTTAACAAATAAAAAAAGCATACACTTAAAAAAAAATGAAAATACTAATATTCACAGACTTACACGCACAATACGAGTACATAGAAGAATTAACAAAAAAGTCAAAAGATGCAGATTTAGTTATAAGTCTGGGAGATCACACATTATTTGACAATGGAACAAAAGAATTCTTTGACTTCTTAGAATCTCTAAACAAACCTTGCTTAGTAATACATGGAAACCATGAACCAAGCAAAGAAACAAGAGAAGAATGCGAAAAAAGATTAAACATAGAATTCATGCATAAAAAATATTTACGCTACCAAGGAATATTATTCATAGGACATGGAGGTGGCGGATTTACAAGCATATACCCAAGCTTTGAAAATTTAAAAAAAGAATTTTCAGATGCAATGAAAACCTCTGAAAAAACAATTTTACTAACGCATGCACCGCCAATAAACACAAAACTAGATTTAGTACCAGGAGTAGGACACGTAGGTTCAAAAACATACAGAGAATTCATAGAAAAAAATCAACCAACCCTAAGCATAAGTGGACACATACACGACACATTCGGAATAGAAGACAAAATAGGAAAAACAAAACTAATTAATCCAGGACCAAAAGGAATGATAATAAATATTTAATCTTCTTAAATAATATCATCCAGATTTTTTTCTGCAAGTTCAGCAGAAGTTTTTAATCCAAAAAGTTTTCTCCCTCCACTTATCGCCAGACGCATAGTAGGTGCTACAAGCGGAGAAATATACATAACACCTTTCATCCCTTCATACACTTGGTTGAAATCAACATCGCCCGCATCTATTAGTTGTCCAACTGAATTTGCAATCCCATACACAAAAGGTTCAAAAGTGTTGAATGCAAGCATGTCTGCAGACCAACGATATAATTTTCTTCCAGAATATAACAAAATTTCTTTAGTATTTTGCTTAGTTAAATAATCTGAAATGTCTTTTTTATCAAAAATATCTTTCAGCTTTCTTTTTTCAGGAGTTACTTTCATAAGAGAATACCATTTGTCTTGCCACCAACCATAAGGACCGGAGGTCACAGAATTTATTCCTGTAGCGGTAAATCTAGCACTTACAATTCCCCACCCACTTAATCCTCCCAAAAAATAGTCTATAAGAGCTCCTACAAATACAGAGTAAGTCACCCTACTACCTGTGTCAACAACATGTTTTTTTGTCAAATTCATCTTTATTACTTATTAGAAGTAAAAATAGTATATTAAATTATTGCTCTATTTTTAATAAAAAATTGTAAAATTATATAAATAAATACGCATATTTACTAAAATATGATGATTACAATGGATAAAATTGATAAACGAATAATTTATGAACTTGATAAAAATGCAAGAATACCAGACACCAAACTCGCCAAGATAGTCGGAAGAAGCAAAGAGTCAGTAAGATACAGAATAAAAAAACTACAAGAAGAAGAAATAATAAAAGGATTCACAATATGGATAGATTTGCCAAGACTCGGATACTCTTCCGCCAAATTATACCTAAAAATATCGAATAAACCAGAACAAAAAAAGCAAATGATACAAGAATTAAAAAATGAAAAAAGATTATTCTGGCTTGGAACAGCAGACGGAGCGTGGGATTTTGGTTTAACCTATTTTGTAAAAAACAACAACGAATTCTTTGAACTAAAAAATAAACTATTCTCAAAATACAAAGAGCTTATTTTGGAAAGCAAAACAGCATCAATAGTAAGCATAAACTACTGCGATCGAAAAGACCTCTATGAAACAGATCTTGGATGGAACACAATGTTTGAAACTCAACAATTCATTAAATTGGATAAAATAGAAACAAAAATTTTGAAAGAACTTATGAAAAATGCAAGAGTAAATATCACAGAAATAGCCCGAAAGTACAATGTAACAACAGATATAATAAGAAATAGAATAAAAAAAATGGAGCAAGAAAAAATAATATTAAGATACAAAGTAGTAACTGACCATCATAAACTCGGAAAAGAATTCTTTAAGACATTTCTCTACTTCAAAAATTTAAGTAAAAAAGATGAAACAAAATTAATAGAATACACACTCAGACAGCCCAAAATAATACACTTTGTCAGACAAATAAGTCCTTGGGATGTAGAACTTGAAATAATGTGTGATAACTATCTAGAATACAACAAAATAATATCAAATCTAACAGAAGAATTCTCAGACATAATAAATAAAGTAGAAACAGCAATTATGTATGAAGATCACGTATTTCCAAGCAAGAAATTAATTTTCGAAGAATAACCCAAAAAATATTTAAACTAATTCTCATAAACATACGAATATTCGTGTAAAATGAAATCAATAACTGTATCAATACCAAAAGATATGAAAAAAGAATTAGATAAATTTCCTGACATAAACATATCACAATACCTAAAAATGAAATTTAAAGAAAAACTTAAACAAATTAAATGAATTAAAAATGGTCTCAATAACAATACCGCTAGAAGATGAAACCTGGAATAAAATTAAGAAAAAATCATGGATAAACTGGTCAGAAATAGCACGGCAGGAAACAAAAAAGAAAATAATATTTGAAAAATTTATACGTACAGGTAAAATAACCAAAAAAGACATTCAATACTGTGAAGAAACAGACTGGCACCCTGTTGATGAACTGCCATTAAAAAAAGAATTTCTCCGGAAGCTGTCCGGAACCAAACAAGAAAAGAGTTTAAAGATTAATTCTGTCTCAGACATATTCAAATGAAATATGAATTGAGAATAAAAGAATCATGCAAAAAAGCAATAAAAAAGAAAACTGCAAAGAATAAACAATTAAAAGAAGCAATATCAAAAAAGATAAAACAAATTCTTCAAAATCCTGAACAGTTCAAACCGTTAAAAAATGAATTATCAGGATTAAGAAGAGTACACATTATGAAAAGCTTTGTTCTTATTTATAAAATCTTAGAAGAAAATAAATCAATAGAATTTGTTTCTTTCACACATCACGACGAAGCATATAAGACTTAATCATCCCAAGTATCTTTCAAGAATTCTTTTCTACCCGTATTATCAGCATACGCTTGATAACTAGCAGAACTTTTCTTATAATAATCCTGATGATAATCTTCAGCCAAATAAAAGTTTGATGCAGGAATGATTTTTGTTACAATAGGTTCACTAAATTTTTGACTTTCTTCTAACTCTTTCAAAGATTCCTCTGCAACACTTTTTTGTTCATCACTAGCATAAAAAATTGCGGTTCTATACTGAGAACCTCTATCAACAAATTGACCACCATCATCAGTAGGATCAATCTGCTGTAAGAAAAAATCAGCTAATTCTTTATAAGAAACTAAACTTTCATAATATTTTATTTTTATAGCTTCGTAATGACCACTAGTTCCTGAACTAACAGTTTTATAATTAGCCGTTTGCTTAGTTCCGCCAATATAACCTGATTCAACACTAATAACTCCATTCATATCTTCAAAAGCAGCTTCCATACACCAGAAACAACCGCCCGCAAAAATTGCTTCTTTAACATCAGGATTTGCATCATCAGGAATAAATTCTAAAGCAACTCCATTAATACAAAATCTATCACCCGTAGGCCCAGGACCGTCATCAAAAACATGACCTAAATGTTCTCCTTCTTTTGAAAGAACTTCAATTCTCTTCATACCTAAACTAGTATCTTCTCTATAAATTATGTTATCATTATTAATTGGCTTTGTAAAACTAGGCCAACCACTACCAGAATCAAACTTTGTTTCTGATCTGAATAATGGAGTCTTAGAACCTGCAGCAACATATGTGCCTTCTCTTTTTTCATGCAATAAATCTGAAGAAAAAGGTTTTTCCGTACCACAACTAAGCAAGACATCTTTTTGCTCATCACTTAAATCATCAGCCCAAGAAGGATTTGAACCGTCTACTAAAGAACCAGACGAAGTTTTTGTTAAATCTTTAGAAGAAACTATTTTTGATTTAAAATTTGAATTAACATCAGACCCATTTAAAGAATCATTTAAAGAATTATTTGCCAAATTAACACCTCCAGATGTGCACGCAGAAATGAAAAGCACTAATAACAATAAAATGTAATGAAATTTCATATATAATTAAAAAAATAACCCTTTATCTATTTTGTGAAAGTAAGATTTATTAGTAAATATGAATTTCCACATACAAATGAACAAAAAACACATTGGAAGAATGCAATACTTTTATCATAGTCCTTCATCAAAATTACCAATAAGAGATGTTCTTAATGAACAAGGCGAAGGATTCAAAACAGAACCACACATAGAAATTAGTGCAGAAAATTTTCTAAATCCTTGTTTTCAACCAAATATAAACTTAATGAAAGAAAATGATGAAAAATATCTTTTTCTAGTAACAACCTGTCAAAGACCTGAATTTGAAGTATATCATAAAAAATCAGTAGTAGGATTCATAGAACAAGGCTCTTTTGGTATTAATGAAATAAACAAATATAAATTCACACACACGATTGGTTTAACAAAAATAGTGAATTTTAAAGATTCAATCTTATTAACAGATCTAGGATATAAAAACAATATAAGGAATTTAATATTTGACGAAGAAAGAACAAATAAAATATTAGACGAATTAAACAACAAAGAAAACATTTTAGAAAAATGCATAAATGAAATAATAAAACTAGACATAAAAAACAAAACTTGTTACGATGGAAAAATAGGTTTCAAATGCGAATACAAAAATGAATGTGCAAGAGGAATCCTAAATGCATAATTACACAATCATAGGATCAGGCATGATGGGAGAAGCAGTAGCACACTACCTATTAAACAAACATAACACCAAACAAATAACCCTTATAGATATAAACGAAGAAGCATTAATATCAACAAAACTAAGATTGCAAGATGAAAGAATAAAAATCAAACAATTAGATGCATCAAATTTTATAGACACATATAATATTTTAAAAGACAAAGACGTAGTAATAAGCACTGCAAATTATGAATTAAATGAAAACATAACAGAAGCGGCAATAAGTTCAGAAACACACATGATAGATGCAGGAGGAAATAATAACGTAGTAAAAAAACAATTCTTGTTAGATCAATTTGCAAAAAATGCGAAAGTAAAAATCTTACCTGATTTCGGAGTAGCTCCTGGCGCTGTAAGCGTTTTATCAAAATACTTAATAGATAAATATGGCTTGCCAGAAAAACTAAAAATATTAGTTGGAGGATTACCAAAAATTCCAAAAAACAAATTAGAATATGAACTAGTTTTTGGAGTTCACGGACTAATAAATGAATATAAAGAACCAACTGAAATATTAAAAAATAAACAAACACAACTAGTTGACTCATTAACAGGACTTGAAACATTAATAATAAAAGACGACAGACTTCCAAATGGCAGTTTAGAATTAGAAGCAGCATATACCTCTGGAGGCTCATCGACCCTAACACAAACGTATGACGGACAAATCGAAAATTTAGAATATAAAACTCTAAGACACCCAGGACATTTTAAACAAATATTAGAACACAAAGAAAAAGGATTTTTTTCAGAAAAACAAATTACGCATAACGGGGAAAAAACTACGCCAAGAAAAACATATGAAAAAGAATTAGAAAAACAAATAACATTCAAAGGACCTGATATGTTAATATTACAAATAGAAACAAAAATAAAAAATAAAAAACACATATTAACCACGATAGATTTTCAAAATGAAAAAACAAACCATACAGCAATGCAAAGAACAACAGGATATTCACTAGGAATAGTCGCTAAAATGCTAGCAGAAAATAAAATAAAAAATTATGGCGTATTAAAATCAGAAAAAGATATCAATCCTAATTTATTCATAAACGAATGGGAACACCAAGGAATATATCTAAATGAAAAAACAAAACATACATAATTTTAACTAAAGAAAACACAATATAAAATAAATATACTGTGTTTGCATTAATTATTTTTTTGAACGATCCATATCTGCTGATGCAAGCCACAAATAATTAAAAAAATTCTTATAAGAATTTGAAACATCTTTAGACGAGATTAAAAACCCGAATGGTTTATCCAAATATATTATTATAGCTACATATTCTCCAGAAATAATTGTTTCAGAACATTCTTCATAATTGCTATCAAAAACATTAACTTTAGTAAATTTTTGCTTATTAAGTTCATCCGCCCACCATTTTAAAGAATTGTTAAAAATTATTTTTGCAACAATATGATTTTCAATTCGTCTTCTATGAAAATTCTTCCAAAAAAAATCTCCAAATAAATCATGCGCTTGAAACGGACCACCATAAGAATAATAAAAAACATTTTTTTTAGAAATCAATTTTAAAAGCAATTCTTTAACACCTTTTGATCCTCTATACATAGCAACTTTAGGTTCATCTAATTTTTTTAATTTTCTAGCCTCTAATTCAGGTAACAATTTATTTAATCTATCTTTTTTGTCTTCTAAAAAATTCAATAACTCTTTAGGTTCTATAACCTGATAAATTTTTGATTTCCCATCATAAACATAAGTTAATAGACCTTTTTCAACTAAAGAATGAAATGTTCTATGAACTACCGCATTTTGAAGACCTGAACGTTCAACTATTGACCCTGCTTTAGAAGATCCCAAATCAAGTAAAGTTATGAACACTTTAATTTCCGCTTTTGTCAAACCTAAATCTTCTAATGCCTCTAAATCCATTTTAACATAGAAAAATAATAAATATATAAAAATTTTGCTATTGTTATCACAAAAGTGGTTATAAAAATTAAAATAATAATTAATATTACTAAACATTATAAAATGAAAGAAGATGCAAAACTTGGAATATATCAAAGTGCAAAAAATGAAGAAAATAACTCTATCGCAATATACACAGAAATAATTGAAAATCATTCAATGAATGCGCTAAACTTAATACAAAAATATACCTCTCAAATTAAAAAAAATAATGAACTTTTAAACAAAATTATTAACAACCAATTTAAACAAACAATGAAGGTACTTTTGCCACAAAAAATCATAGATAAAACAACAATAGAACATAAATTAAACGATGAATCATTACAAGACGAAAAAGAATTAAATTTGAGCTTAACTCCATTTAAAAATCTATTAAACAAATACAATAAAGAAAAATATCTAATATCACAAATAGACAATTTTCTTTGTTTACCAAAAATTATTCAAGAACTATTTAATCTGCCACCAAAATTAATAATTTATGAACATAGTTTCATAATTTATCCAAACTGCACCACAAAACAATTAAACAATATACGCGAATATATAAAAAAACATAATGGATATATAAATTATGAAAAGTTAAACTCAAAAGAAAAATATTAACTTAACAACCATCCCCTCGATCAGAATCCTTTGATTCATCATCAACATTTTCTTTCCAAAAATCAAGTTCATCTTCGTCTTCATTCACAAAAATACCTTTTTCTTTTGCAAGCAATTCATTTTCTTTAGTCTTTAATTCTTTTAACTTTTTAGCTTCAACTTCACTTTTAGTATTTCGACCACTAAGACCAATTTGAGGAGTCTTTTTAATATAATCCATAGTAGAAAAATCATTTTTAGAATTTATTAATTCATCCCACTTCTTAAAATCAATCCACGTTCTCCACTCATTATCAATCTTAAATTTTTTCTTAGCTAAAAAAACAACTCTTGAAGGAACATGTTCAGAAACAATTTCATAATTATCAAGAAAATTATTAATTTCTTTTGAAAAAGAAACAACTTCTTCATGCCAAGGCATATTTTCTTTTTTTAACCTATCCATACTAGCGCCAACAAACATATAACCCTTAACTTCAATAAAATCAGGATCTCCTTTTTTAATTAGCTTCGCATAATTTTCTGGTTCTTTGTCATTTACTCCTTTTACAATCGTCAGCCTTATACAAGTTCTATCAGTTTTCTTTTTTAATTCATCAAGCGAATTATTCATTCGCTCCCAATAATCAGAAAATAAAGGAACATCAACTTCTTTTAAGATTTCTTTATTAGGCGCATCAATTGAAAGATAAAGTTGAGTAACAGGTTCTAAATCCCTGATTTGTTCCCAATACTGCGCATTAGTAACCAGAAATGTTGAAATTCCTTTTTCATTAAATAATTTTAACAAACCATTAATCTTGGGATAAATAATAGGCTCGCCAGTTAAAGACAAAGCAACATGCTTTGGAATTTTTGATTGATCATAAACTGCCCTTGAAGTTTTATCATTACCCTTAAAACCTTGCAACAATTTATCATGAGCCTTTAAACTTTCAGCCAAAATAAACGCAGGCTCATTAACTTCCCACTTCCACTCCTTACTAACAGGAGCCTTATAATCACGCCAACAAAAACTACAACGATTAGCACAACTCATACTCGTAGTCATCTGCATACACTGATGACTCATTATGCCATAAAATTTTAATTTATAACAACCACCTTCACCTTTAAGCATCTTTTTAGTCCAGCCACAAGTTTTAACAGCGCTATGCGTACCAACCATACGATAAGCTTGTTTTTCCATGCGCTTTATGTCCGAAGAAGACATCATTGAATCTGTCATAACAAACAAGAATTAAGTTCTCATTAAAAAAGGTTATTGATTTAATATTCTAAATTGAAATAATCCGCTATTTTGTAAAGAACATTTTCAAAAACAAATTTAGACTCTTCAAAACTCATAATTTTAAGTGGTTCTTGTTTAACTCCAAATAAATGCTTATTCATAAAATTATCAAGCAAAATAACTTTTTGAGATAAATTTTCTTTAGAATAATTTGATAAAGTTATATCCTGAGACACAGCCATAAAAAAATAATGTTTTAAAAGAGAATCTAATTTTACATCATTTTTTATATCTCCAGTTAAAATTCCAAAATTATCACTTTCGAAAACTCTACTTGTTAAAGGAGTTGATTTAAACACATCCTCAAAATCAAGACAATAAATATTATGAAGAAAAACTTCAGAAGATTTTCTATCACTTAAAACAGCAACCTCATACTTATAACATTCTTTGGGAAATGGAACAAGATCAGAACTATAATCTTTAATCAAAATATTTTTTAATTCTTCTAAAACAGTCATATGCGATAAATAATCTTTCACAATAGTTTCTTTTGATTTAGGACTAAAACTTAAATCAAGATCCGCAAATTTATGACTTGAAAAATTCTCTGAACCAAACTTAATTACATACCCATAAATATTTTCTAAATTATTATCAAGTATAACCTTCTGTAACAATTCAGTGACTTTCCCACCAGTTAATTTTCCTACCATTTTATTCACGCAACTAATTTATCAAACGAATAATAATCTTTAATTATATCTAATCCTTCAAACATCAATTTAGTTGCATCTTCATTTGATAACATTTGAATACTTATTGATTTTTCATTTGCAAGATTTTTTTTAACATAATTAACTTGATCAATAACTTTTAAAGAATTCAATTCTTTATCGTAATTAGAAAGAGTCGTATCTTTTGCAACAAATTGATAAAAATTAAATAAAAAATCAAGATTAGTAAAATTAGAAACATCATTTATATCCCCATTAAGAATATTTATTTGTTCACTTTGCAAAACTTTATTTGTTATAACTTTTGATTTATTAAAAATATCTGAAACATTCATAAATACCAAGTTATGAAATAAAACATCATCTAAAACCCTATTGCTAAGAGTTACAACTTCAGGCTTATAAACAACTGTTGGAAACGGGATTAAATCAGAACCATAATCATTCACAAGATTTTGCTTTAATTCAGACATAAATCTGTGATGTTCTTTATAAAAATCAACTGGATGAACTTTTTTATTCGGACTAAAATAAACATCCACATCAGCAATGATGTCTCGTTTATAATCAAGACTGCCAAATTTAAATACAGCGCCATATTTTGATTTATCTGCTTCTTTTTGAAAAAAATCATTAAAAATTTCAAGGAATTGTTCTCCCAATTTTATTTTACTCATAAAATATAAAAAAACAAACCAACATATAAATTTTACTACTATTAAATAGTTATTGAGTAAAAATATTTAAATATGAATGTGCAATCTACATTAAAATGAAGCTAAAAAACGAATTAAAACAATATTTCGTAGATTATTACGAAGCATATGATCCAAAAGAAGGAGCGCAAAAAGCAAATAAAATATTAAATACAACTAAACAAATAGGAGAAAGAATAGAAGACACAACCATAGATTTTATCTTTAAACCATCAGTCTTTTTTACAGGGGCACTATTAACAGGATATGCTGCCCTTACAATTGCCGCAACCGCAATAAGCATACCCATACAAACAGGATTAGAATTATTACAAAATAGAAATATCAAAACAATAAACGCAAAATTAACTGAAATTAAAAATTATAAAACCGGAAGAGTTGGAGACGTATACACAGGAAATTTCACAACAGAAAATGGTCAAAAAATAACTGTTTACGATCAACCACAGCTTTTTGAAGGTAAATTTTGGGGAAACATAAATCTTTCAAAATTAAAAGAAGATACAGATTATGCTTTAAAAATTTCAGAAAATGACTATTTAGGAATTTTTAAGATAAATAACTTTTTAGATGCAAAACAAATAAAATAAACAAATCATAACTTTTCTTCAAGAATAGATTTGATTAAAGTAATATCATCATATAGCTTTATTTTATATCTCAAAAATACATTTAATAAAAAAAGTATTTAAAATTTATTTTTTACTTTTAAATAAACAACAGATAAACTCTTTGAAAAGAATAAACTTCCACCAACAAAAGATTTGTCTATAGTATCCCCTACATTTAATTTATCACATATAAAAGAAGGCACTTCAACCACATAATCCATATGATTTGAAGCATTTGCTAGATGCTTAAATATATCAAAAGTTAAATTCGATTTATAAGATTCTATTTCAATATTACAAGTACCTGAAAAAAAATCTTTAAGAGTCTCATCAGCAACATAAAGATTTCCTTGTTTCTTAAATTTTTTAGCAAAATTATCTTTTTTAAGAATTTCATCGAATTGCGATTCTGATATTTCTTCCCAAGAATTTTCACCTGTAATTGAAATATAAAGATCATTTAATTTTTTATCAGATACAGAAATCGTATATTTAGATATCTCTCCTTCAAAAAGAAATCCCGCAATATTATCTTTAGTGTCAAAAACATCCCCAATCTCTGTTTTTTTATAAAATTCTTCTGAAACAGGAATATAAAATTTTTCAGCTTTCGCTTCATCACCTATATGTTCAAAAATATCTAATGATAATCTTGATTTTTTAGCTTTTAATTGAATAACAGGTTGAGAATATTTTGCAACACCCTCACTCGAATCATAAATATTCTGAATAATCCTCTCTATTTTTTCTTTTCTTTCTTTTTCTCTAGCCAACATTTCTTCTTTAGACATACAGCCAACTATACCCATAGAACCCGCCGTTAATGACACCAGCAATAAAACATCCACTAATTTACCATACTTCATAAAATAAAAAAACTCACATTATTTAAATATTTTGTCATTTTACAGTGATTAAAAGATAGTTGTCAGTCAGATTAATAATTTTAAAATAAACAAATCATAACTTTTCTTCAAGAACAGATTTGATTAAAGTAATATCATCATATAGCTTTATTTTATCTAAATTTAACGGCTTAAAACTATATTGCCAATCACAATATTTCAAACCTACAACCTTGTATTTAGAATCTTCATTAAAATCAATAAATTCATTAGTTAAATCAATTCCAGAAGTAATAATAAAATTCTTTTCTTTTCTACCCCTTAAACCAATTTTATATAAACTAGGCAAAGAATAAAATTTTTTGACACTTGACATTTTATGTTCCGTATGGATTTTTGAAAAATAATTCAAAAACGTAAAAATTTCAATACCTGTCCTTTCATAACTAAAAAAAACTGGCTGAATAAAATCTTTATCTATTTTTTTCTTTTTTACATACACAATGAAATAGAATTATAAAAAATAATAAAAACATTACTTTTTAAAAATAATAATTATTTACAATATAGAACATAAATAATAAACACCTTTAAAAATCGTTGTTAGTTACTTATAAACATGTTAAATTTAATTAGAAAAAAAACACAAGTAATACTTGATACAAATTTCCTAATAATCCCAGGCGAACTAGGAATAGACATATTTAGCGAAATAGATAGATTAATGATAGAACCATATGAAATATGCGTCTTAAAAGAATCAATAAAAGAACTTGAAACAATAATAAACAAACACGGACAAAGAAAAGAAGGATTTAACGCAAAACTAGGATTCCTACTTGCAAAACAAAAAAACTTAAAAACACTCTCTGGTTCCAAAGATAAATATGTAGACGAGATACTCGTTGAAATAGCTAAAAAACAACCAGAAAAGACAATAATAGCGACTCAAGACAAAGAATTGCAAGATAGAATCATAAGAAAATCTGCAAGAGTAATAATCTTACGTCAAAAAAAATACCTGGAGATGAGGTGAAGAAATGTTTTACAAACTAAAAGTTAAAGACTATATCAGAATACCACCTGATAAATTCGATGAAGAATTAGAAACCGCAATGATACAACAAATAAAAGACAAATACGAAGGACACATATCTCAAGATTTAGGCAGCGTAATAGACGTATCAACAATAGGAGAAATAAAAGATGGAGTAATTATCCCCGGAGACGGAGCAACTTACTACGAAACAGAATTTGAAATAATAAGCTTCATTCCAGAAATGCAAGAAGTAGTACCAGGAACTATAAGAGACATAGCAGACTTTGGAGCATTCTTAACAATGGGACCAAGCGAAGGAATGATACATATAAGTCAAACAATGAACGACTACGTTTCATTTAGTAAAGACAAAGCACTATTAGGAAAAGAATCAAAGAAAACTCTAAAAGTAAATGATAACTGCAGAGCAAGAATAATATCCATATCATACAAAGACTTATCAAATCCAAAAATAGGACTAACAATGAGACAAGAAGGTCTAGGAAAAGAAGAATGGATACAAGACGATTTAGAAAAGCCAAAAAGTAAAAAAAAATAAAACAATCATAAGGTGAAAAAATGGCAGTAAAAAGAGAAGTATGTAAAAAAACCAAAAAGTTCATGGACGATCAAAATTTCAAAAACCATAAAGCGCCATCAGGCACAACAACAAATTGGCAAGGAAGAATATATGTAGTTGATCCTGATAAAAGCGACATAGCACAAATTATGGGACTTGAAGAAAAAGGAGAATACGCAATAAAAGTAAGATAGTGATAAAAATGGAATTAAAAATAATAAATGAAACAAAATCAGCATTACCAAGAAAAGAAATTATATGCACACTTGCATACGATGTAACAACACCAAGCAGACAACAACTAATCCAAAGCATATCAACAAAACAAAAAGCAAAATCAGAATTAGTAGTTGTAAAAAAAATAAATCCTAATTACGGAGAAAAAACAGCGGAAGTAACAGCATATATTTACGATAATGAAGATGCACTAAAAGCAATAGAATTTCCAAAAGTATTAGAAAAAAATACACTAAAAAAAGTAGAGAAAACTGAAGAACCAACAGAAGAAGAAAGCAAATCCGACGAAACTAAACAACAATCCGAAACAAATACAGATAAAATGGAAGGTGAACAATAATGGCAGCAAAAAAAGGCGGTAAACCAGCACCAAAAGGCGGTGCAGCACCAAAAAAGAAAAAATCAGGAAAACCAATCCACACATTATATGAAAATGGAAAAGCAAAAAACCTATCGTGCCCAAAATGCGGACCAGGAATATTCCTAGCAGCACATAAAGACAGAGCAAGCTGCGGTAAATGCGGATACATGGAAAAGAAATAACTTTTCTAAAATTTATTTTTTCTTATTACAAATTATTTTTTCTAAAAACTAAGCTTAAGAAGGAACTTAAAAAAACAAGAAATTGAAGAAAACTTAAAATGGTTAGCATATAAATACCTAAAACAAACATTGCAAAACCATAAATAACAACAATTTAAAAGAAAAAAAATTCAATAAAAAATTATTCTTCAAAAAATTTACTCATATTATATTCTACATTTTTCTGAGCTTGAGCAGCCCTAATAAGAAATTGTTGTTTCTTTTCATCAATCTGCTTTACGCCGCCAACAAGTTCAAAATTAGCACCTACCCAATTCAAAGTATTATTTCCTATTTGTGAAGAATCATAATTAATAACATATTGTTTCCCTCTAAAAGAACCAGTTCCTTTAGCATTATATGAAACAATATCTTTAGCACCATCAATCTATATCCCATATTTGTAAAGGGTTATTATATTCCTTTGAATTTACAGTTACAGGATCCTCTTTAGCCATATAAACAGGCCCTCTTGATTTACTGCATGCAACAAAAACCAAAGGCAAAACTGCCTTTTTGTAATGTCTCTTTGTAAAATTCCAAGTTTTATCAACAATTTCTTTTAACATTTTTTTAATACCTCACGAATTAAATTTTTGAATTCTTAAGTCCGTAACTCATTTTAACTTTATTTCCAACAACTAAATCATCATATTCTTTTGCTAAACCCTTTGTTCTATCCACAATACTTTTTCCAATCAAACTAAGACCGTCATATTGTGTTCCTAATGCTTCTACAACAGCTCCAACATCATTGGCCAGAGACCTATTCTTGTTTTTTGTATAAGGTGTGAAATCTAACCCATCTACAAATCTGGAACTTCTTTCTATGAAAACACCTTTTTCTTCAGTAATTTTATCATTAATTTTACCACCTAAATAACTTTCAAGCTTTTTTTGTTTTGGTTTTTTATTATCCAAATATATATGTTGTTTCATGTCTTGTATAAGCTCTTTGTGTCTTTCTTCAAAACCCACAATATGATTTATTGTAGTATCTTTAAACTTAACTTCTCTGCTAAATGAATCTTTACTTGCATTAATAATGTCATTAGACATACCTACTAAATGCTTATCATATCGTGGAGAACTTGTTACTCTTATTACTTCATCCATAACTGCTTGAGCAGCATATAAAAATTTGACTTGACTACTTGAAGTGAAGTTAAAAGAAATTTCATTAAGTTGTTCAGGAGATAATTCTTGAGATTTATATATAGAAAATGAATTTCCTGGTAATGATTGGTAATCCATATGACCTAAAAGACTTACCAATTCATTTTCATAATTTTCAAGATGAAAGTGCGGACTTTCCACATTCACATTTGATGCATCAACTTTAACAATAGTTTTTCTGTCAATATTTTTTTCCAGAGGATTATATTCTTTAGAATCCATATCTGAAAAATCTTCCTTTAACCCCCTAAACATACCCCCAAGAACAAAACTAGGAGCTAAAAATAATGCTGTTGATACTACTTTTTTTCCAAATTTATCGAGTTTTGACATTTAAACATCACCTTTTTTTATTAAATAAATACACATTAATTAACAAATACATAAATATTTCGATTTTATTGTCATTTTTTAGTAGTAAATATAATTTTGTGAGTTTTAATCTCATAATCCAAACAATTAATAAATAAACAAAATAAACCAATGACTATGAAAGTCTACACAAAAATAGGAGACAAAGGAACAACTAGAACCTACACAGGAAAAGAAATACCAAAAAACGACCAAATCATAGTTATAGGAGGCAAAATAGACTCACTACAAGCAAGCCTAGACTACGCAAAACTAGTCTTATCAGACACGGAAATCACATTATTAATTCAAAACATTCAAGAAAAACTCTGGCAAAGCGCAGGAGAAATCAGCGGAGAAGGCATAGAAAAAATAAAAAACCCGGTTAATGAAGAAGACATAACAAAACTCGAAGAACAAATCGATAAGTATAATCAAAAAATAGATTTCTTCATCAGATTCACAAAAGAAACCTCTGCAAGATTAAACGAAGCAAGAATAAGAACTAGAGAACTAGAAATAGCAATGACACAAATGTTTAGAGAACAAAAAATACGACCAGAACTATACAAATACATAAACAGACTCTCAGATTTAATATATGTATTAGCTTGCAAAGAAGAAAAAACCACTCAAAAATAGTAAAAATATATAAATACATTATGACCTTCTACCAATATGGTTGAAGAAAATTATTCAGGAACTAAAATAGACATATTTAGAAGTCTTTATGAATTAAACAGCTTAAATATACTCGAAACAGGACTTGAAGACTTAGAGAAGAACACTCAAGAAATATCAAAAAAACTTCAAAACACAAAAAAAAAATAGAAAAATCTAAAGACAGCATAAAAATTACAAATAGCCAAGTAGAACACTTTTTAGAAGAAACAGCGGAAACATATTTCAACATCTTACAACTAGATAAACATTACAAAGAACAAAAAGGATTTCACATACATAATGCAAATAAAAGCAAAATAATCACAAAAACAGACTTAGAAAATATACACTTACTAAAAAAAGTAGACGCAATATCACCCCACAGATATAAACTAATAGGAAAAAGCATAGTATATAGCAATTTCACAAAAGCTCAATATTATGCTTCTAAAACCATATTTAACAAAAAAGCGCAAAAAATATTACTAGGTTCTTTAGCGGTAAGCGGAGCATTTATCATAAAAGGCGTAGCGCAAGGAAATATGACTGAAATATACACAGGAGCACTAATTACACCTATTTTATTAAGCGCAATAGAAGCATTCATATACAAATCAGATAACAACAATAATTTTGAAGTAGCAGCAAACGAAATAAAAGAAAACACAATAAAAAAAACAAAAGAATTAAACCCCTATCTATCTCAAAATATAAACCCTGAAGAATACTTTAGGAAAGGAACCTATTAAAAAAATAAAGAAAACGTGAATTAATCCCCGACCTGAAGGACGAGGTATTTAACATTCACGTTTTCAAATTGCGATATATCGACCTAAAGGTCGGGGCATTAAACCCCAAGCGCTAACGCGCAATAACAAAATGACATATACAAATGAAGAAATAAAATATATCTGGAAACTATTAGAAGAAAAAGGAGCACCAGTAAGAACAACCCATATAAAAATAGATACAGATAAAATAACAGGACTAAAACAAGTACCTTTTAACTTAAATCAAGACGAATTCTTTAAAAAATACAAAAGTCGATCAAAATGGGACAATACACATCATAAAAACCCAACAATAGAAGACTTAACAAAAATAATTTACGAATCAAATGAAATAACACACCACATAAGCTGCGCATCAGAAAAATCCCTAGAATACAACACCGCACTAAGCATACATACAGAAAAAATAATCACTTTGCCAAATAAAAAAATATGGAATAAAGCAACACAAAGAACAGGAATAATACTCACAGGAATAAGCTACAACATTTCAGATTAAATAACACAATCATCCTTTAATTTTCTTTTAAGTCCATTATAAAGCTCATCTGCTTTAGCTAGCTCATCATTCTTTGCATCTTCAGAAAGATTTACATCAAAACTATTAAGAATAGAATTCCTAATAGAATCAAACAACACAGAATATTCATCATAAAGACCAAAAGAAAACAAATCATGAACATCGCCAGAATAACCTTTATTAAATGCCACAACACCAGAATAATTTCTTGAACGAGCTAAAAGCTTCAAAGTACCTAATTTTTCAAATAAAAGTTTTAACTTAATTTTATCCATAATCCATTAAAAATGTAAGAATATTAAAACTTTTCTAAAAAAAACAACTAAAATCATTCTGATAAAACAGTTACAGAAGAAATTAAAGATTTATCAGGATATTTTATTGATTTATATTTATCAGGTAAATCCGCAGGATGATTTGCACAACAATCATAAAGCTCTTTAATAGAATATAATTGTTTACCATCAAAAGACTTTGCTTGTTTAAGATCTATTTCTCCAAATTTATAATCCCAAAACCCAATAAATTTTTGACCATTCCAAGAACCTAATTCCACAGGAGTTCCAACACTTAAAGTATTTAGAGCAAGATCTACCCCTTTAATTACACTTGTTTTTTCAATTTTTTGATCTTCATCAAATTTTGGAAAATGAAATTCATAAACATATCTATCCTTTCTTTTTTTAAAAGCAATTTTAGAAGAATACTTATTTTCCCCGACACCATAACCAATAATAAATAAATCATCACTAAAAAAATACTTTTTTTGTCCAATAGAATCAAAACCTAAAGAATTCATCAATTCAGACATGGCATTAGTATGATCTTCTGAAACACCACCCTTAATTGAAGAATTAAAAGTGATAATTTGTAAATCTGATTCAATAGACATGTAAACTAGAACAAATATCGAAAATATAAATTTTTCTAAAAAAATCACTCAAAAGTACTAACTAAATTTGAATAGAATGAAAAGATCAAACCAATAAAAAAAAAATAAAAAAAAATTGCCTTCACAAAAAAGATACGTTGGGGGTTAGGTTTTAGGTGAAGGCAAAGAAGACATGAAAATCATCTCATGATTTTGAGTTTAACTCATAAACATGAAAAAATTCATGAAAATAAATTCTTTGCAGAGCAAAATAATTAAAAAAAAAAGGCTTTAGGCCTTATCTAACTATTTCGATTCCTAGTTCTGAGCTTAATTTTGCTCTTGCACTTTCAGCTTGTTTTGCTGATTGTTTTCCTAGTATCCAAGGTGATTTTACACCTGTAATTATTGTCATCACAGTTAGTTTACCTTTCATATCGTCTGTAACTCTTGCTCCCCAGATGACATTTGCGTCTTCATCCATGGATTCTGTTACAAGTTCTCCGATTTTGTTGATTTCATCAAGAGTCATATCGTGTCCACCGTGGATTTGTATGATTGCTCCTGATGCACCTTGATAGCTAATATCTAACAATGGATTTGATAGTGCGCCTTTTACTGCTTCTTCTACTCTATTATTTGTATCTGATGCTCCAACTCCTATAGCTGCTACATCTCCATTTGTCATAATTGCTTTTACGTCTGCATAATCTAGGTTTACTAATGATGGAACTGCAATTGTTTCCACTATTCCTTTTATCATTGTTGCAATTAGTTCATTTGCAACTGCAAATGCTTGTTGAACTGGTAGATTTCCTGCAATTTGAACTAATCTGTTGTTATCAATCACAATAACTGTATCTGATTGTTTTCTTAGTAATTGTAGTCCAAATTCTGCTTTGTCTACTCTTGCTCTTTCAATTTTGAAAGGCATTGTTACAGTTCCTATTACTATTGCACCCATATCTCTTGCTACTTGTGCCACTACTGGGGCTGAACCTGTTCCTGTTCCACCTCCCATTCCTGCACATATAAATACCATATCTGATCCTTTTAGTGATTCTTTTATATTTGACATACTTTCTTGTGCTGCTTCTGCTCCTTTTTCAGGATATCCGCCTGCTCCAAGACCTCTAGTTACGTCTCTTCCTATTAGAATTTTTTTATCTGCTTCAACTACATTAAGATGTTGTTGATCTGTATTGCACGCAATTATTTCCGCACCTTGTATACCTTTCATGTATAACCAGTTCGTCATATTACATCCTGCGCCACCTGCACCTACTACTTTAATGTTAGCTTGACCAACATCCAATTGTTCAAATTCTCCGCTCATATTTTCCCCCTCCGTGGTTTTTTCGTTTTATTTTGTATTTGTTACAACCAATGTTCAGATTGCAAACTAGCATAAATTCACCTACTAGAGAACTTTCTGTCCGTGCAATAATTAATCAATAATCTTTCCTTGTCAATTGTTGGGATGACTCGGAAATCCCCATTTTTATTGCTTGATTTTGGTAGTTCCAAAACTCTACTTAAATAGTTGCTTAAGTTATATATAAATATTATTATCTTGTAGAATATATCTTATAAAATAGAGTTCCTAGTTGTTTTTTCTATATAATATTTTTTTCTGACCAGGATACAAACCCATCGAAACCATTTGCTCATATTGATCTGGCAACAGAACCAAATAAATAATATTGAACTTATATCTTTGCTTAATATCAACAACCTTCTCCCTTATAGAATCCTTATCTAATTCATCACCCATTATCAAAATACTAGCCTTATCCTTTTCTTCCCTTCCATGCATAACAGCCATTTGAACCCCTGAGACGCTAGAAATGAATTGTGTGAACTCTTGAATGGCAGAAGTCTTATCTTCCAACAAATCTATTAAAAACTTAGAATTATTAGAATTAAACCAATAAGTTTTCAAATGCTTATTTTTTTCTTCTCTAATAATATCTGCAGACATCAAAGTCTTTAATATCCTATGAACCGAAGCAGGAGCAACCCTTGTCAATTTAGCTATTTCCCTTAAATAATAATCTTCAGATGGATTGTTGATAAACAGCTTTAATACCTTGATAATCTTCTTATCAAACAAATTTTCAAGGATCTCTTTTTTCTCCATATACTTTGTTTATCGACGAGAACTATATAAATGTTTCCATTTTTGGAACAGTGTTTCATTTTTGAAACAGTGTTTTTTCGTAAACTTAATTAAGCAACAGAAATCCAAATAAGAAATGAAAGATAAAACACCAAACAAATACCTATTTGAATTAAGTAAAGAAAACATCAAAATATCAAAATCTGAAGCAAAAATAATTATTGAAAAAATCTTAGATGGACAATCCAAAGAAATCGAAAATACAATAATTTCAATAACTCCACAAGAAATAAAGGTTCCGAATAGAAATTTAGAAAGACTAGCTTACACAAAAAAAATATCAAAAATAATCCTAGAATCAAAAGAACCTCAAGAATTATCTAAAAAAATAATAACAACAAAAATCAAAGAATTTCAAGGAACCAAAAAAAACACATTCAAAATCAACATAATAAATATGGATCACAAAAATATAAAATTTGCAGAAATAGGAGATTTTGTAAAAAATTTAAAATTATACAAAAAATTCTCAGATGTAAATCTGAACAATCCAGAGATTGAAATAAATATTCTAAAACTAAATAAAAAATACTATTTAACTCAAACAATCTGGGAAAATAAAGAAAATTTTGAAAAACGAAAATCTCACAATAGACCTGCACCTCATCCAACAAGTATGAACCCAAAATTAGCAAGAGCAATAGTAAACATGTCAGGAGCAAAAAAAGAAATACTAGATCCATTTTGTGGAGCTGGAGGAATATTAATAGAAGCAAAAATGATTGGATTAAAAACAAAAGGACTAGATATCGACCATGAAATGATAATAAGAGCAAAAATGAACTTAAAAAATGTGGAAGGTTCACCAACAGAACTTAAAAAAATGGATGCTTTAACATATAATCAAAAAATAGAAGCAATAGTAACAGACGTCCCATATGGAAAAAGTTCTATTTTGAAACAAAAACTATCAGATTTAGTGGAAGAATTCTTAATAAAATATCAAAAATTAACAAAAACAATCATCTTAACTCATCCAAGCACAATAAATGTAAAAAAACTCCTAAAACAAACAAAATGGACCATAAAAGAACAACACAACATATTCATACATAAATCATTAACAAGAACAATAACCAAATTAGAACAGTAAATATCAAATTCTTTCAATTTGCTTAAAAACAATACAAATGTGTACATATAAACTAATAAGAACTAAAAACCTAAAAAGAAGATAAATGACCATATACAAATTCCATATGACTGTCATCACTAGCAACAGAATTAATAGAATCAATAAGCACATTAAGTCTAGAATACATATAAGACAATAAATCACTTTTAAGTTCAGACATTCCTGGATGATGACTAATAAGTTCAACAAGCTCATCTAAAACAGAACTCATAGTTTTAAGACGCTCTAACTTATCAGAAATATAATCACCATCATTAAGCATAATAAAATCCCTGTTTTGTGACTCAATACCCATAATTGTTTCAACATCAACAATTAAAGAATCAACTTTAGTCTTTATTCGTATAAATACATTTTCAAGTTCAGCCAAACGAGCAGAAACTTCAGAAACATCAGATTTCTTTAAAGCATTAGAAACATTAGTAAGTTGAGACTCAAGTTTAGCAATTAAATCAAAAATTTGCTTATTAATAGCAATATCTGAATGCTCAATATGTAAAATCTTCGACTCCTTTTTTTGTAAAAATGAAAAAATACCCATCTTCAATTACCAGGAAAAGACTTGGCCTCCTCAACAATTATATTAAAATTATCTAAATTCACATCATTCCCTCTCATTAAATCCTCTTTAATACTTTTCAAAGCATGAACAGCATCCAAACCAACTAAATCAGAATTCTCTGATAATCTAGCTACCGCATCATCAAAAGACAAAGGCTCGTCACCATACTTTTGTCTATAAACCATATAAATTTTATCATCTACAACAGACTCCACATTTTTAATTACAGACAAATAATAATCAACTCCTTTGGTTGAACTAGTTTTTACACCATCATCAATTTCAATATCATTAAAAATAAAATCATCAGAATTACCAGAATCATTAGAAACACTAGAATTTTCAGAATTTTCTAAAGAACTATTTATTTCTTGTGAAGCAGCACCATCATCTATCAAATTAGAAACATCAGTAAAACCTTCAGAAACCAATGATTTATTTTGATATTCTTCCTTTGGACTATTTTCAGCACTACTTACTTCACTAGTACTTACTTCATCATCAACAACAACATCATAATGATTATCAAAAGACTCAGATTCAGAAACAGATTCAGAAACAGATTCAGAAACAATATCATCTTGAAAATTTTCAACATTTTCAAATTTTTTAGTTTTTTCAACAAAAACTTCTGATTCAATTTCATCAAAATCTCCTGAAACAACATAATCATTATTTTCAGAAATTTCAGAAACATAATCTTCAGAAGAATCCATATTTTCATCAATCTTCTTCTCAGGAACATCTTCAACCTGAAAAAAACTTGATTTTTTCTCAGAAATACCAGACTCCAATCTAGAAATAAACAAACAAGTAACTAACTTATCAGAAACTCCAAAAATTAATTTAATATCAAAGCCCAATAACAACTTAGCTCTTTTAGCTAAACGAGCAACTTCAAGAACAGAAAAATTACTCAATTTTTGATTTTCCCCTCTAGAACCAAGACTTCTCTTAATCAAAATAGTCGATTTATCAGAAGGAATAACTGAAAACTCTTGCCTAACAACATTAGCAGTCGTAATATTCATAGAATCATAAGTAACAGAAAATTCATCTTTAACAACAGATTTAGTAATATCAAATAATCCAAAATATGAATTCACCAAAATATCATAATTTGCAAAAGCACCCTTAGTATAAACTTCTGCTGAAACAGAATATTTATTCATTAACTGAACAATAACTCCTGAATTAAACTTTTTTATACCCCTCAAATACCTAAGAGATAATTCTTTAACAGAAAATAAAGAAAGCCAACAAGATTTTAAAGCATCAATAAAATCTTCAAACCCACTAACATTAAGAAAAATACCTTTAACTGAAGAAACATCATTAACATAATCAGGACTAACAACTAAATTAACAACAGGATCGTTAGAACCAAGAAAATCTTCCGCACCACCTAATTCAGACCCTAATGCTAAAGATTCATAAGCCTCTTTTAATTGTTCTTTCAAAGAAGTTGATAATTTCTCTTCCTTAAACCAAATAGAAATTGTTTCAAAAGCAGCATTTAAAGAACCACCATTAGAAAAATCTAAAGACTCAATAAGTTTCTTAATCTTCATATTAAGACCGCCAGAAGATAAAAATTCATCAAAATAAAAATTAGGAACTACAAAAGATGGCGCAACTAAAATCCTATTCTGATACAACTTAGCAAGATCAACTGCCCTCATACCTACCTTACTCAAATCAGACTCATTTATTTTATTAAGAGTCATAGTAAAATCCAAAAAATCACCACCTCATCAACCATAATAAACCTAATGACAAATTAGGTATTTAAAAGTTGTGCTATTTTCCACCTTCTACAACAGAATCTTTTAATTCTTGAGGAGACTTATTCAAAAAGATAACTTTCCTTAAATTAGCACTTAATTTTAAAGGATCAGAATCTTGCCAAACATTTCTACCAACCGCCAAACCCACAGCGCCAGAATTTATAGCCTCATGAATATTTTTTAAAAATTCAAATTCATTAACTTTTGAACCCCCTGCAACAACAACTTTTGTTTTACCTGCACACTCAACAATCCATTTCATACCCGCAGAATCACCATTATATTTAATTTTAACAATATCTGCACCTAACTCCATTGCGATTCTTGAACCATAACAAATAGTTTCAGTAGAAAGCTCATTAGTAATCTTATTTCCACGAGGATACATCCAACACATAGTAAAAAGACCTAACTTTTTTGCTTCCTCGCAAATCCTACCAAACTCAACAAACATTCTTTGTTCATGAGAACTACCTAAATAAATAGTATAACCAACACCTGCAGCACCAATTTTTTTAGCGTATGCAACACTTGTATGCTGTAAAGAAACAGGATCATGATTATCAAATCTGTCTTTCGCGTTAAGCTTAACAATCAAAGGAACCTTCCTATATTTCCCCTTATAATATTTCTCTGCAATACCTGCTTGAACTGCAAAAGCAGAATATCCACCATTTAAAGCAATTTTAAATATTTTTTCAGGATCTGCATTAGACATATTAAAATCTGCAGGACCATGTTCAAACCCCTGATCATAAGCCAAAATCATAGTCCTACCATTTTCAAAAATATTATTTTTATTCCAAAACATTTTCACATCACCTCATAGTCAATTTCATATTTACTATTTTTCTATTATCTTTTTTTGCTAACGAAAACAATTTACTTTTAAACAACAAATCATTTTTTGCACCATATGCTTGAATAACAGATTCAGATTCTAAAAAACCCATTCTGAACGCAAACTCCTTACCCTTACCTAAAGCAATACCCGCAACAAAACCAGAAGCAAAAGCATCACCTGCACCAGTAGTTTCAACAATTTTTACACTTTTAGGTTTAGCAAACATCAAAAACTCCCCATCATAACAATATGCGCCATTCTTTGCATCAGTAACAACAACAAAATCCTGCACTTTTTCCTTTAAAACCCTAACAATATCTTTAATATTATTCTTTTTACTTAAAGTTTGAGCTTCTTCCCTATTCAAAACTAAAATATCACATGTTTTTAAAACCGACGAAAGATAAGCCATACCCTTTGAAACAAGATAAGAAGAAGGATTCATAGCAACCTTAATATTTGCTTTGTGTGCATAATCTGAAAGCTTTGAAATAGTTTTAAAAGATTCACCAATCATAGAACTAAAATAAAACCAATCAGTTCTTAATTTTCTAAAATTAAGTTCACTAAATTTAAGATCATTATTACAACCCTTATATGTTAAAATAGTCCTATCATCTTTAATAGAATCTAAAACAACAGAAGTACCAGTTTCTTTACCAAGAACACCCACAAAAGAAACATTTTCTTGTTTTAATAATCTAAAAACCGATAAACCAGAATCATCTTTACCAATCTTACCTAAATAAGCAGTTCTTAAACCAGCTCTAGAAAAAGCAACAGCAGTATTCGTACCACCACCACCAACTTGATGTTCAAGATGAGTAATTAAAATTTTATCTCCAAGAGGATACGCAATACAATTCTTATCAACTTTTAATTTGCCTCTTTTTTTTAAATGCAACACAGGCGTATTCGTTTTAACAAATATATCAACCGTATTACTACCAACTGTAATTATATCGTACAACCCCTCACCTCTTAATAAATAAACAACAAACAGTATTTATAAAGTTTATTATTAGAATTCATAAAAATATAAATAAAAAAAAATCATAAAAAAAATCATGAACTTAAATAAAAAACTAAATAAAAAAAACTTAAATCCCGAGCTCATCATGAAACGGCTTAGGCATTTTAGTCGGAGTTTTCAACTTCATATACTGCTTAATAACATCTTGTAATTTATAAGTTTTAACCCATAAATCACCCTTTAAAAAATCAACTTGACTCTTATAAATTCTCTTAATATACCACTTATCAAAATACTTCAAAATAGGATGATTTCTCCACTCATGTTTATAATCAAGAATTACCCACGCTTTGCACCTTAAAATCAAATCACCCTTATTAGTACTATAATCACGCCCATCTTTTTTAACCTTATCTTTACCCATATTCAAAGTCTGAAAATCCAATTTTAAAAAATACTTATAATACTTATTTCCTTGAGGAATATTATGCGCTCTCCACCACATATGATGCTCAACATTACCATTACCAAGAACCTTATGAAAATATAAAGACTCAATCTTATCATCACCATTATCAACAGAAACAAATTTATTCATATGAAACCACTCATGAATCAACTTATAAAGATTCTTAAGATGAAAAGTATCTTCATGCTCAATTTCAAATTCAGCAATCAAAAGATTATGTAATTTATCTTCAGGATCAAACTTTAAATCAGGCATATAATAATATTAAAATAAACAGTATTTAAATTTTTGGTTAAACACAACTAAAACAACCAATTCTTTTTTGTATTGCAAAACACTATTTTTATCTCAATCAAAAACAAAAAACCAACATTTACACCTATTTTGCCATGTAAAATGAAAATATTTCAAATTTATTTCAAGGCAATACTGAAGGTTTCATATTAACCGTTAAACATAACAAATATGAACTCCAAAATATATAAGTATTTCAAGTTTCTTCAAAATAAAATATAATAAAATATAAAAGTTAATTTTAGCCATTAAGCATCAGAAATTTTACGATTTCTTGACCAAAATACCAATAATAAAAATAAAGGCATACAAATAAAAACAATACCAAACATCACCACCTTAAATAATAAAAAATAATCCTCACTAAAACCGAAAAGAACCAAAATTAACAAAGACAATAATAAATATGGAACAACCATAATCAAACTAGAATAAGAATAAAAAATTCTTCGTTCATAATCATTAAGAAGCTTTGACGCAATCATAGACTGAGCATAACCAACAATAGACGCTCCAAAAACACCCAAAATTGCCGCAACAAAAATAGCTGGTAAAAAACCATTATAAATAATCGCAAAAGGAAATAACGCAGAAAGTAAAGACGCAAAAACTAGTAAAGGAGACAAACCAAAATACTTATTCAACTTAGAAGCAGACAAAGGACCAAATATAGAAATAACTACAGGAACACCAAAAATAATAGCAATATTTGTAAATCCACCAAACCAAAAATCGCCATAATTATTAAAAATATAAACACCAACAGTAGAATAAAAAATTGTTTGAAAAACACCAAAAAACA
Source organism: Candidatus Woesearchaeota archaeon (assembly GCA_021736975.1). Classification (GTDB taxonomy): domain Archaea; phylum Nanobdellota; class Nanobdellia; order Woesearchaeales; family 21-14-0-10-32-9; genus JAIPET01. The sequence continues at coordinate 7,965 of JAIPET010000008.1, read as the reverse complement.
GCGCCGCTAAACTTAAAACAACCAAATATTTATTCTTAAAAAAAATTTTACCCTTTTTAACAATAGATTCTGAAAGAAATATTTTAAACTCATCAAAAGAATATTTTTGTTCAAATTTAGGAAATTTAATTTTAGACAAAAGATAAGAAGATAAAATAAAAACAATAGTAGTCGCCTCGAAAGCTAATAAAAAACCATGTAATCTAAAATCCATAAGATGTCCAAAAACAGAAAAAGAAAATAAAGTTCCATCCCTTGGAAGCACATCCATCAAGAATCCAGATACAACCATACCTATAAAAGTAACAAACAAACCAAGCCACGCAAGACCTGGAGAAATTAAAACAGATTTATTATTACCCGCAGACTTATGTTTATAAGTATTAAATAAATCCCCATAAATAACAACGCCAATAGCACCAATAATAAGACTTACTGCAAATAAAATCTTAGAATTAATAGAAACAGCCAAAGCAATAAACAAAAAACTAAACCCAAAAACCAAACCTGCAAAATTAATTAATGATTTTTTAACAGAAAATTTTTCAAAATATTCTCTGAAAAAAGAAGAAAATAAAGTATTAAAAAAAGATCTTAAAACATTAACTAAACCTAAAAGAAAAATACCAGCACCCGTAAAAGAAAATAAAATATTAATAAATTGATTAGACGCCAAACCAAACCCAACCTTATCTAAAAAAAATTTTTTCTTAAATAAAGCCACATTAGTATTAAAATTCGTTAAAGAACCTAATTCAGTAGATAAATTTTTAACAACACCATCAATATCATCCTCAGAATAACCCTCTTTTAATAAACCATTTTTAATTGAATTTAAAGAAAGATTACTTCTTAGACCCTCTTCTACTTTCTTGACAATATCATTAGACATACAATAACATTCAAATTTTGTTTTTTAAATTTTTCGTACCAAACAAAAGTGAAAATACAAAAAAGTATATAAAGTGGCAAAAAGATAAAGAAATATAGGGAAAGAGGTCAAAATTGAGAATAACATCATTTATAGATAAATTATTTGAAAAAAACAAAGGATTCTTTAAAATATACAAAAAAATAGAAACAGGAAAACACATACTAGCAAAACCAAAAATAACAGACATAAACCTAGATGGAGAACTAGAAACAATAATAACAACAACAGAAGGAAACATATATGTTTACAACCTAGAAGGAGAAAAACTCTGGGAACACAATACAAAAGAAATAATATCCGAAGAAGAAAGCATGTTTATTGATCAACAAACAGGATTTGGAATAACATCACAACCACTAATAGAAGACATAAATGGCGACGGAAAAAAAGAAATCATATTCGGAACCGAATATGGAAAAATATACGCCCTAAACTCTGAAGGAAAAATACTATGGACCCTAAACACAAATAGCTCTATAAGAAGTTCACCATGTTTTGCAAATGGCAAAATAATGATTGGAAGCAAAGACAAATACATATACATAATAACTCCAAATGGCCAAATAGATCAAAAAATATTCATAGGACACCCAACAGAAAGCACACCAACCTACGATAATGAAAAAATATTCATAGGAAACGACGAAGGGGAACTAAAATGCTTTAACACACAAGGACAAGAAATATGGACATACAAAACTAAAGGAAAAATAACGAGCCAACCAATAATTCTAAAAAAACTCAGCGAAAAAATAATCTTATTAAGTTCAACAGACAATAACCTTCACGCAATAAGCCTTGATGGCGACCAACTATGGAAATATAAAACAGAAGGATCCATATATTCAGAACCAATAATTTCAGATTTAGACGAAGATGGAATTATAGAAATCATAATTGGCTCATGCGACAATAAAATCCACGTATTAACTGAAAATGGAATAAAAAAATGGGCATATGAAACAAATTTTTGGGTAGTACCTTCCGCAGTAACAACAGATATAAATTTAGACGGAAAAAAAGAAATAATCGCAGGATCATACGACACAAACATATACGTACTATCAGGAAGCGGAGAATTCAACTTTGATTTTGTACCAGGAATATCAGGAATAGTAATGCAAGAATCCAATTTTTCAGATTTACCAAACAGAGATCCTGGAAAAACAGAAGGACAAAATCTATACCAAATAGAAACCAAAGATATAATAACCGGAATAACAGGAACAAGAAAACAAATAATAGCAACAACAAAAAATGGAAACATACTATTATTAAGATATACCCCACAATAAAAAATAAAATTCAAAATACACATAAAATTCAAAAAACTTATAAATAACAAATATAAAACATATATCTAAGAGGTGGAGAATAATGTCAAATGATTTAATTACTGATCCTTCTAAAATAGAGAGAATAAAAACATATGTAAAAGGACTAGATGAGAACATTCAAGGAGGCATACCTAAAGGCCACGTAACATTAGTTCATGGCAGCGCAGGAACTATGAAATCATCATTATGCTTTAGCATATTATATAACGAAGCAATTCTAAATAAAAAAAATTCGCTATATCTATCATTAGAACAAAGTTTTGAATCCATAGTTCAAAACATGGTAAATATGGGGTTTGATTTATCAAAAATAAATATGATAAACATAAATGATCTATCAAAATTCTCAGCAGGACTAAAAAAAGTTTCAAAAATAGGCGGAAATTTCATACTAGTTGACATAGGCGCAATAAGAGGCCAAGTAAAAGACGTAAAAACAAGTGAAAATAGAAGCTGGCTAAACGTAGTGAAAAACATAGTATTAAGAACCAAAAAAGAAGCAAATATAGAACTATTCACATTTGACTCGCTACAAGCACTATACACATTAAGCACATTTAACAATCCACGAATGGAATTATTCAATTTCTTTGAATTTTTAAAAACACAAAGCATAACAGGATATATGATATCAGAAGAAATGGGTAATGGAAACAACTCAATGTTTGATAATGAAGGCTTCTTATCAGATGCTATAATAGACTTAAGACTAACACCATTTAGAAGAAACATAGTAAGAGAAATAAAAGTTGATAAAATGAGAGCAACCAAATGCAATAACGATGTCTTTAGTTTAGAATTTAAAAATGGAGCATTTTATGCACTTTACGGCGGACAAAATCCATTATTGTAAATAAGAAATCACTCATACACCGTATTGGTTGAAATCAAAAATTCATCGTACTTTTCTTTTATATTAGATAAGTATTCTTCAAAGATTTGATTTAATTCAGAAGATTCTTTTTTTTTATTATCATAAATTAAAACAAAAGGATTCAAAAATTCAACCTTTTTATTACCATCATAATAAAATCTATTTAGAACAGGAACTGTTTTTTTTCCTTTATTCCAAAATATTTTTTCTGTTTCATAATCAATCTTCATAGTATCAATATTTAAATTATCTGAAATATTAAATTTATTAACAGTTAAATTTAATGCATGTAAAGAAGCAGTATAAACCATAACTTCATCAGCCTTCAAATCGTATTTAGATTTCCTTAATAATTTATATTTTAAACTTTTTCCTTCAAAACCAATCATTCCAGAAATTATACGATTATATGTATTTAAATAATTAAAATAGAAATCAGGTCTTAACTCTTTCTTAATAGAAGATTGGACAAAATTACTATCTGGAGCCATTGCACCAGGATATTCCATGCCAACAGCATCAAAAAAAACATCATTATCAGACCAACTAATTTCTCCATCGAAATTAACATATCTATGAAACAAATTATTTTTAGATTCTTTTAAATTTCTACCTATCTCTTTTTTTTTTCTTTGTAATAAAGTCTTTCCAGATTTATTTAAAACTGAAATTATATGAAAAGGAACATTTTCATCAAAATTTAATTTATTATAAATTTTAATACGATGAGATAAATTATTCCCTGTAATAACTTCATCCCAATCAGTAATTCTAGCACGACCACTTTTTGGAATAAAATGAGTTAATTTATCAGATAATTTTTTTGCTATATCTTCATAAAATATTTCAAATATATTTTCACCCAAAGATTTTCTGTTAAGTTTACCTCCCGCATCTAAAATATCCAATAAATTTTCTGTAGAAAAAATATGAGGTATAAATTTATACGTCAAATTAGAATCAAAATGATTAGTGATTGCACTATGTATTCCTTTATTAAAAGGTAAACTTCCTCTAGAAGAAAATACATAAATTAAATCTTGTTTTTTTGTATGAATAATAAAATCTTCACTTTTAACTTCCGAGATATCATCAACATAAGAATTAGCGGTTTCAATAAAATTTTCTATTTGAGATTCACCGCCTGTTTCTACAACATATTTTAATGTAGGAAAAAAAATTTTTGTAGTTTCTGTTAAAGAAGATTCTAAATCAGAACTTAAAATAGATTCAATATCCAACTTAAAAAATTTACCCATAAAATACATAAAGAATTATTTGTTTATAAAGTTTTTGGTATTTTACTATGTTTAAGTGACAACTAAATAACAATTAATATAAATAACTAATTAAACCACAAAACTAATGACCCAGCAAACAAGAATAAAATCATCTAAATACCCTCAAATAGAAGAGGCATTTACTACATACAAAAAAATAATTCAAGAAAGCATAAAAAAACACCAAGATAAACCAATAGAAACAAGACAAGAAGCAATAAATGAAACCATAGATCAAAAATTTGAAGAACTACCAACAGAATTAACTCCAGAAATCATAGGCACCTGGTATGCAAGTGCAAAAGAAGATAGAGAAAACATACTAATAAAAAGTTTAAAAGAAAGAATAGAAGAAATAAAACAAAATACAAAAGGACTAGAAATAAAATATAGCACCCAAATAATAGCCAAATCATCAATAACAGGAGAAATTAAAAACAAAATAATACCAAATTTAGATCAAACATACCAAAAAGCAAAAACACTAGAATCAAAAGTAATAAAATATCCTGAAACATACATCCCGACATTCTTAAATAACGAAAAATACATTTTTAATTCTAATGAAAGCGAAATAGAACTTTTAGAATCAAAAAACATAATAACATTTGAAAGAAAAAGAAAAATCAAATCAAAAAATTCATGGAAAGATCCTTTCGGAATAAATGAAATGAACGAATTTTTCAAAGATTCAATATATATAATAACCTCAAGAGTTAAAAAATCAAAAAGAGAACTAGAAAAACAAGTAGAAATACTTCTCGGACTAAGAGATGATGACTTTTACGACCACATAGGATATTTAGAATCAATACCTAAAAAAAACTTTCTAAAAGAAATAAATAAAGCATTAAAAAAAGGAAAAAATGGAATAATTGATTTTGACTACTTTCCAGAATTAATAGATCCATACAATAAAAAAAACCTAACTAATGAACAAAAACAAACATTAATACATAAAATAATAACGCAAGCAGAAATAAATGCTGAAAGAATAGCAAAAAAAGCACTAAAAAAATATACAGAAATATATTATAAAGAAAAAGAAATAGGCGCCCAACTAAATAACTATAAAAATGTTTTAAATTCAGATGAAAAAAAAGCACTTGTAAACTATTTAAAAATAATATCAACAACATCAGGAGAAAAAACAGAATCAATATTTTTGACAAAAAAACTATTTGAATTCTATACGGGAGTTGCAGGACACCACATATACTATATAAGACAAAGAGACACAGATAAAAAAGAAAAACTTTTAAGATATAACCTTGATAAAGTTGCCGAAAATATAGAAAAAAAATTAAATCCACTATACTTTATATAAAACAAGAATATAAAAATCGAAATAATTCTTTAATTAAACAAAAACTTTCCGAAAATTCTCTGACAAATTAAAAATAAGAACAACAAAACAACAAAACATGTCAAGAATACCAATAGAACAAGTAGTTCAATCATACCTAATTGCAAATAACGGAAAAACACTAAAAAAATTAAATAAAAAATTAAATTTCATAGAAGAAGAACACAACATACCTGGAGGAAGAATAGATATTTTATGTGAAGAAAAAAATTGGTTCAATACAAAAACAATCGCGATAGAATTAAAAGCGCAAAATTACAGTACGAGCTACGCCATTGGGCAACTAACAAAATATCTAAACTATGCAGACCAAGTATATTTCCTAGCGCCAAAAGTAAAAAAACAAATATACGAACAACTAAAAAAACCATATCAACAAAACAAACTAAAACTAATAGAATACAAAATAAAACCACAAAAAGGATTTTTATTCAAAGAAATGAGTCCAAGACAACTAAAAGACGAAAGACAAATCCCTTGGATGGACGAACTTCTAAAAAAAGAAGAAAGAATACACAAGATAAAAAAAGGTTTAAATCTAAAAGATAAAAATAGCATAAGAGCCGCGATGGAAATAATATACTATTTAGAAGACTACGCAAAAAATAAAGGAAAAAGAATAGGAACCAAAAAAAACATACAAAAAGACATCGCGCTTCTAGGAACAAAAGTACTAAGCAACTACGATAACAACACTGGAATAAAAATAATAAGCAAAGCTCTTGAAATATATGCGAAAATATAAAAACAACACAATAATCCACACAATATGAAATTCTCACACATCGCAGATGTACACATAGGATCTTGGAGAGATCCAAAAATGAAAGTATTAGGAGAAGAAGCATTCATAAAATCAATAGATTTATCCATACAAGAAAAAGTAGACTTTGTATTAATCGCTGGAGATCTATTTAACACAGCAATACCAGGAATAGACCAAATAAAAACAGTGATAAAAAAAATAAAACAACTAAAAAATAATAATATCCCCGTATACTACATTGCAGGAAGCCACGACTACTCTCCATCTGGAAAAACAATGCTAGACATAATAGAAGAAGCAGGACTGGGAATAAATGTGACAAAAGGAAAAATAGATGAAGACGGAAAATTACAATTACAATTCACAACAGATAAAAAAACAGGAGCAAAAATAACAGGACTAATCGGAAGACGAGGAATGCTTGAAAAGCAATACTACGAACAACTAGATACAAAAAGCCTAGAACAAGAAGAAGGCTTCAAAATATTTATGTTCCACACATCAATAGATGAATTAAAACCAGAAGAACTAAAAGAAATGGAAAGCAACCCAATAACATTCCTACCCAAAAATTTTGATTACTACGCAGGCGGACACGTACATATTGTAACAGAACCCGGCGAAAAAACAGTAGACGGCCTTCAAAACGCAGAATATGAAAAATTCTCACAGCTTGCAAAACAAGGATACAAATATGTTATTTATCCAGGCCCAACATTCCCCGCAAACTTTGGAGAATTAGAAAAACTCGGAACTGGAGGATTTTACATATATAACGAAGGAAAACTAGAAAGAAAACCACTAAAAATAAAAGAAACAATAAACAAAAAAATAACCTTTAAAGAAAAAACACCTGACGAAGCAGAAGAAATAATAAAAGAAGAACTAAAACAAATAAATCCAGAAAACAAAATAATCCTACTAAGAATAGAAGGAACACTAACCATAGGAACAACGAGCCAAATAAAAATAAAAGAAATAATAGATAAACTCTACAAAGACGGCGCATACTACGTAATGAAAAACACAACAAAAATACAAAGCAAAGAATTTGAAGAAATAACAACAACAGGAGCAAACAACGAAGAAATAGAAACAAAAATAATAAAAGAAAATATAGACCAAATAACCCACAACTTCAAAAACGAACAACAAATAATAACAGAATTAATGAAAATATTAGCAGAAGAAAAAAACGAAGGAGAAAAACAAACAGACTACGAAGAAAGAATACAAAAAAATACAGAACAAACAATAAAAAATCAAGAAAAAAAATGAAAGAACAAAGAATATATATTGCACTAATACCTTCTAAAACAGAATTAGAAAAACTAAATTTAACTTCAAATAACTTATATCACACAACCTTAAGAACTTCTTTTTATACAAATAAACTCCAAAGAATAAT
>JAIPET010000043.1 GCA_021736975.1 Candidatus Woesearchaeota archaeon | reverse complement strand
AGGCATGACCGAAAAGTTACTCCGGGGATAACAGAGTTGTCGTTCCTGAGAGCTCCTATCGACGGAACGGCTTGCTACATCGATGTCGGCTCTTCCTATCCTGGGCGTGCAGAAGCGTCCAAGGGTGGGGGTGTTCACCCATTAAAAGGGATCGTGAGCTGGGTTCAGAACGCTGTGAGGCAGTTTGTTTGATATCTACTGGAAGTGTTGGAGATCTGAAGGGAAGGATCCTTTAGTACGAGAGGAACGAGGAATCGGCGCCACTGGTCTACCAGTTGTCTGATAAGGCATGCTGGGCAGCTACGCGCTAACAGATAAGTGCTGAATGCATCTAAGCACGAAACTGGCCCTGAAAAGAGATCTCTTAGACGCCTATAGAAGATGGGTTTGATAGAATTGGGATGTAAGTACCAAGGCAACGAGGTATTCAGTCCGCAATTACTAAACGTCTTTATCCTATTTTACAGTCTAGCAGGATTTTATGTACGGTTTTTTTCATTTTTTTCTATTTTTTTCGGATAATTTTTGTTTTTTTTTCAATTGTTTTTTTTAATGAGTTATTTTTTTATTTTTTTTATGGCTCGAGATTTTAAAAATTTGAGAATTTTTGGTATGTCTTATGATTTTCTTTTACAGATTTATAAGGTGTTGCCTTTACTTCCTGAATCTGAATTTAGAAATATTTTTTCTCAGTTGCAACGTGCTAGCACTAGCATTGTTTTGAATATTGTTGAGGGTGCTAGTAATAGGAGTAATAAAGTTTTTTTAAATCATTTACAGTATAGTTATGGTAGTTGTAGGGAGGTTGAGGTTTTGCTTTTATTGTGTAGGGATTTAAATTATATTGAAGTTGATATTTTTGAGAATTTGTTTTGTTTATTGGATGAATTATCAGGTTCTTTGTTTAAGTTTATGCGTAGTGTTGATAAAGAAGTTAAGGTTAATCGTGTTAATTATTCTTTATTGTAGTATTTTTAGGTTTTAGTTTCATAAATGTTTTAAATTAAGTTTGTTGATTTCTGATTATGATTCATAGAGTTGATTCGGTTGATGAGTTTAAGCATATGCTAGATGAAAGTGTAAAACATCCTGTTTTTATTTTAAAGCATAGTTCTGCTTGTCCTGTTAGTGCTTGTGCGTATCAGGTTGTTTCTAATTTTATGTTAAATAATAATGATTATTCTGATTTTAGTTTTGCAGTTGTTATTATCCAGGATCATAGGGCTGTTAGCAATTTTATTGCAGAGTTTTCAGGAATTAAGCATGAGTCTCCTCAAGTTTTGTTGTTTAAAGATAAAAAAGTTATTTGGAATGCGGATCATCATGGTATTTCTTTAGATTCTTTAAGTGGTGCTTTGAATAAATAATTTTTTTGGAGTATTTTAATTTATATTATATTAAAAATTTTGTATTGAAAAGAATTGTGTGACTGTTTTTTTTGTTTGAACTGGCAGATCATATTTTTTAGTTCATAGAATTAATTTTAGGCATAAGCACATTTAGATATTAGTAATATATTTTCACAAACATTTTTTTTTTATTGTTGTAATTATGTTGCTTCAATATTTGAATGTTGTTTTATTTTTATATGGAAAAAAGGGGCAGACTTTGTATTTTTAGTGCTGTGTTTTGGCTTGTCATTTTTTATTATTGCAGAAAATTACTTTTTTAAAAATGTGTCATATCATGTACTTTTAGGTCGTGGGTATTGTTTTTATAATTTTTTTTTACGATTTTGAGGTGTTTTTATTTTTATTTTGGTTTTTATATTTTTTATTTATGAATTTATTTATTTCTATATGGAAAATAAATAGTTTTTGAAAGGGCTCTAGCCGGAATAACACTTTTGTGTATACTGGCGCCCATCGAGGCACATGCAGTCTCGAAGAGAATGCATAGGTTGTGCCGTGTTCCAGTATACAAATTTATTCTTTTCCGGCCAGAGCCTTTGAAAGATAACTTTTATAAATGGTCTTCTTTTCCTTTAGATTATAATTATATTAATTTAGAGAGGGTATTATTAAAATGGCAGGAGAAATATCGCACAAATCAGCGGGAAGTTTACAAAAAGGAAATTATGTTATAGTTGACGGAGTAGCATGTACTGTAACGGATATAGCAACATCAAGACCTGGAAAGCACGGTCACGCAAAAGTTAACATGATGGCTGTGGGTATATTGGATGGTAAAAAAAGAAATATGGTTTGTCCTGGTCACGATAATGTAGAAGTTCCGGTAATTGATAAGAGGAATGCTACTGTTTTACATCATGATAATAAGTTATGTAGTGTTATGGATACTGAAACTTATGAAAATTTCGATCTTGAAATACCTGATGAATTAAAAGGAGATATTAAAGACGGACAAACAGTTGTGTATTGGGTTATACTTCAAGATAAAGTTTTAAAACAAATTAAAAATGAATGATGAGGATTGATTATTATGGGTAAATTTCCAGAAGCAGCAGCAAGAACACTTGATAATATATTTGTTTGCAAAGATTGTAAGACTAAACTTAGAACCACAAATCTTAGAGTTCTTGATGGTAAAGTTAAGTGCAGAAATTGTTCTAGTAAAGCATTAAGACCAGCTAGGAAGAAATAAATAAATTTCTTATTTTTCTATTTGTATTATTTATTATTCTTTAATTTTATTTTATGTTATTTTATTAGTCAAATTTATTGATTTGTTGTGTTGGCCCATATTTGCAAACATTTATAAATGATTATTTTGGTTATTCTATCATTATGACTTTTGAATGGTTTTGGGATTGGGGGATTGTTGTTTTATTTTATGTAGGTATTATTGCACTTATTTATTTTAATAGAAAAAAATTTGAAATTGAAGGAAAAATTATTGCTCTATACAAAACCAAAATTGGTTTGAATTTAATGGATAAGATGGCAAGGCCATTGAATAAGAAACTAGATAGATTTGGTAGAATTTTATTTTTTGTATCTTTTTATGCTATGATTTTATTTTTTGTCGTTGTTCAATTTGGTTTTAGTTGGGCGGCTTATGTTTTTTATGCATTCATAGTTTTATTTTTAGTTAGTATTGTTGTTTTCAAGCAATATATTTCTGCGGGTAATGTGGGTATTTATGTTGGTTTTATTGGGATGATTTTGATGGTTTATTTGATGGGTGTTGGTTTGTATACTCTTGTTTTTTTCCCTGATGCTCCAGCTACTTTTTCACCATTATTGCCTGGTATTCAAATTCCTGGAAGTCCATTTAAATTGCCTTTGCTTGAAGGTTTGATTGCTTTATTTGTAGTTGTAGTTGTTCATGAATTTAGTCATGGTATTGTTTCAAGAGCTCATAAGGTTAAAGTTAAGAGTAGTGGTTTTGTGTTACTTGGTCCAATTCCTGGTGCATTTGTAGAGCCAGATGAAAAACAATTAAAGAAGAAATCTAAAAATGTTCAGTTAAGTGTTTTTGCTGCTGGTCCTTGGTCTAATATTGTTTTAAGTTTTTTTTTGATGCTAATAATTTTATTTGCGGGTCTTGGTACTGCGGCGCTTTATGAACCTACTGGAGTTGAAATTGTTGGTTTTATTAATTCTTCTGATAATTTAAATGGTGGAAGATTGGTTGATTTTAGTGTGGGTGAAGTTATTACACAAGTTAATGGCGTTCCTGTTGTTTTAAGAAATAATCTTTCTCAAGCTTTAATTAATAATTCTCCAGGAGATGTTGTTTCTGTATTGACTAATGAGGGCGAGAAATCTTTATTGCTTGAATCAAATCCAGTTAATGCTTCTTTACCTTTTATTGGTATTTCTGTTAATCATAGAGTTGAATCAAAGAGTAATAGTGGTTTTGTGAATTTTATGAAAGGCCCTATTTTTTGGTTGTTTGGTAATCCTTATGATACTGGTTTAATTCAAAACTGGGGTCTTATTGGTTTAATTTACGCAATTAGTATCGGTATTGGTTTAGTTAATTTATTACCTATCGGACCTACTGACGGTGGAAGGATGTATTTGCTTGCTTTAGAGAAATATATGGATAAGAAAAAAGCTATGAAAGTTTGGAGTAGAACTGCAAGCGTTCTTATTTTGGTGTTAGTAATTCTTATTTTTGTGCCTATTCTTAAGAGTTTATTTGTTGGATTATTATAGATAAGAAGATAACCTTTTTAAGCAATTGTTCTTTTCTTTTTGTTATGAGTGATGATTTTCAAAATATAAGGAAGAAACTTTTAGATATTACGAAAAAAAAGGTTTCTGAATCAGTATCTAAGGATAATATGATTATTAATGCAATTAGTAATGTTGAAGAGTTAGATAAGACTATTAATGTTTTATCTGGAAGGCTTAGAGAATGGTATGCTCTTGAAAATCCTGAAGTTGAAGATAAAATTAAAGATAATGAACATTTGGTGTCTATTGTTTTGGATGATTCTGGCGAAGAATCTATTATGGGTGCTACTTTTGATGAGGATGATGAAAAAGCTCTTAAGGCTATGGCTGTTGCAACTTCTGGTCTTATTCAAACAAAGCAGTTTTTATTAATTTATTTAGAAAAAACTATGAAAGAGTTTTGTCCTAATGTTTTAGGTTTAGCTGGAGTTACTATTGGTGCTCGTTTGTTAAGAGAGGCTAAGAGTTTGAGAAGAATGGCTATTTTGCAAAGTGGTACTATTCAATTACTTGGAGCAGAAAAAGCGTTATTTAGGCATTTAAGAAGTGGTGCTAGAAGTCCTAAATATGGGCATATTGTGAATCATCCTGTTGTTTCAAATTCTAAGACTGTTAATAGGGGGAAAGCTGCTCGTGCTTTGGCTGATAAGCTTAGTATGTGTGCTCGTCTTGATTTTTTTAATGGTGAATACAAAGCTGATTTTTATTATGATGAATTAAAGAAAAAATTTAATTGATGATTATTATGGAAGAAATAAATAAATTTAAAGTTTTTAGAATAGGGAAAGGAAAGAATACATCTTATTATACTAGGAGTCTTTATCCTAAATACAGGGGCTTTGATGAAAATATTTTTAGACAAAAAGGGGAAGAGTTTAGAGAAGTTGATGCTGAAAGAAGTAAATTTATTGCGGCTATTGCTAAAGGTTTATCTCAAACTGGTGTTAAAGAGGGTAGCGTCGTTTTATATCTTGGTGCTAGTCATGGTTATACGCCTAGTTTTATGAGTGATATTATAGGGGATACTGGTTTTATGTTTGCACTTGATTTTGCTCCAAGGGTTGTTAGGGATTTAGTTTTTGTTTGTGAGAGAAGAGCTAATATGGCTCCTATGCTTGATGATGCTTCTCATCCTGAGAATTATAAGGATTTAGTTCCACAAGTTGATGTTGTTTTTCAAGATATTGCTCAAAGAAATCAAGTTGAAATTTTTTCTAAGAATTGCGATATGTTTCTAAAACAAGGTGGTTTTGGTTTGTTGGCTTTAAAATCTAGAAGTATTGATGTTACTAGAAAACCTAAAGAAGTTTTTATGGAAGTTAGAAAAGAACTTGAGAAAAAATTTAATATTGTTGATTATCGTGAATTATATCCTTTTGAAAAAGATCACGCATTCTTTGTTATTAAGAAAAAATAGTTATTAATATTTAATCATAATAATATTTATATATTTGATTTTATTTGTTTTTTTATGCCTCATATTAATGAAAAAATTGATTTTACAGTTGAAGTTTATATTGTTTTTAAAAACAAAGTTCTTTTACGAAAACATGATAAATACAAGTTATGGTTAAGTGTTGGTGGACATATAGAGTTATATGAAGATCCTAATGAAGCGGCTGTTAGGGAAGTTAAAGAAGAAGTTGGTTTAGATGTCAAATTATATATTGATGATTCTTATCATATGACTCTGTCTGAAAAGTTCTCAGAATTAATAAGGCCTCAATTTTTAAATAGACATAGAATTAATGATTCTCATGAACATATTTGTTTAGTTTATTTTGCAAGGGCAAATACAGATAAATTAATTTTTTCTGATGTTGAAAAATCTGGTGGTTGTAAATGGTTTTTTAGAAATGAATTAAATGATCCAAAATACGGGGTTAATGATGTTGTCAAGATGTATGCTAATTGTGCATTAGATAAACTTTCTGAAAATTAATTGTTGGTTTTTTGTTGAGGATTTGTTGGTTTTAATAATAAGAATAAATATAAATTAGATTGCAGTTCTATTTAATATGGATAGATATATTCGCCAAACAAAACTTTCAGAAATTGGAGAAGAAGGTCAAAATAGACTTAAATCTAGTTCTATCGTTGTAGTTGGTGTTGGTGCTCTAGGAACTTTTACGGCGCAGTTGCTTTGTAGGATGGGTATTGGAAGGATTCATTTAATTGATGCTGATTCTGTTAGTTTGGTTAATTTGCACAGACAAGTTTTATTTGATGAAAAAGATTTAGAAAAGAAAAAAGTTGTTGTCGCTAAAGAAAAACTTGAAAAAATTAATTCTGATATGCATATTGAATTTTCTGAAGAGTTTATTTCTGAAGAAAATGTTGATATGTTACTTTCTGGTTTTGATTTGATATTGGATTGTACTGATAATATGAAAGCAAGGCATGTAATTAATGATTTTTGTTTACGTTTTGGAAAAACATGGATTTATTCTGCTGCTAGTTCTGTTAAAGGTAATGTTGCGGTTATTGATGATCCAAAAAATTTTGATTTAATTTTTAAAACAGGCGAAAATTTTGATAGGTGTTCGGAAATAGGTGTTTTTAGTCCTGTTTGTTCTTTAGTTTCGAGTGTTCAAGTTTCAGAGGCTATTAAATTTTTATTAGGTAAAAATTATTCTAAAGATTTGTTAAGGTTTAATTTATGGGATAATTCTTTTGAAATGATTGGGTTTTAAAAGTATTTTAATAGTCATAATCTGCGAGGTCTTTGCTTCCTAGTGCTTTTAATGCTATTTCTTCTTTAATTTCTTTAAATTCTTTTAATAATTTTTTTATTCTTAGTTCAGTGGTTCCTTGTTCATCTAGTGTTATTGTTAATTTTGATATTTGTTGTTCATTTAAATTGTAATTTGATTCGATTATTTTTTGTTCTTGTTCATCTAAGGATATGTTTAGTCTTTTTTTTCTTTTATATTCTTTTATTTTTTCAGGTTCTAAGAATTCTAAATTTTCTTTAATTAGTTCTTCTAATATTTGCGTGTCTGTTGGATTTAGTTTGCTTTCTTTGGGTGTTTTTATTTTTTTATAGTGTGTTTCTAGTCCATTTACATGCACTGGTAGTAGTGTTGTTGTTTTTGTTTTTGTTTTTTCGTATTTTAGTCCATCTTCTCCTATGGTTGTTATTGTATTTATTCTTAAATAGAAGTGCGGAAATCTCAACCTTTTAAGGTTTGAGATGGATAGCGTTAAATAATGGTTGTTCTAATTGTGTTTTTGATAGTATAATGATGTGCCTCACTGGAGGTGAGGCAACATGCATTACGACGAAAA
>JAIPET010000007.1 GCA_021736975.1 Candidatus Woesearchaeota archaeon | reverse complement strand
GACTAAAGGAAAATTTGCAGGTTCAGTAGGACACATAACACTAGACGTAGCAAAAGAATATGTAAAAAATCAAGAGGCACATCATGCTAAAACCATACGACGGAATCTCCACCCTTTAGGGTGTGAGAGGAGGTCAAATTAAAAGTATATGGGCCCGACGGGACTTTCATCAAATGTATCGGTATGTTCGACGAAGGCGATATATTCCTAGGTGTCAATGGGCGATATCATTGTTTTGAACCCGCAACCCCTCGGTCACTCTTGCAGTTTTTCATTGCTACGTTCAGTTTTCTGATTCGTAGTGTTCTGCTTAAGAGCCGAGTGCTCTAGCCAGGTTGAGCTACGAGCCCATAATGTTTATTCGAATACTTATTTTATTTATATAACTTTTCTACTTCGGATACTTTCTAATTAATTCAGGACCCTATCCGGTTTTTTTTCAGTTATTAATAAATTGTAGTTAGATTTAGTTTTTATATGGTTTCAAAGTTTAATAAGAATGATTTTGAGTCTTCTTTTAATAATCTTGTTCGTAGTTCTTTAGATGAATATGGTAATTTAGAGCTTTCTGCTAAACAATTTTTTCGTGAAGAAGCTAAACATGGTTATTTGGTTGAGTATGTAAAAGAAAAAAAGTTACCTGTAGATTTAGAATTATCTAATGGTCTTGATAATGTTATTAAGTTGATTTCTGATAATTTAGATAAAAAACTTGAAGATTCCTTTATTAAGAGAAATAAAGGTTCTATTGTTAGTTTTATTTCTAATTTAAGTATTAATTATATTGATGAGAGAATTAACAATAATAAGTCATTTGAATATAAGATTCCTTTTAAGGAGCGAGTTGCTAATTTGATTCAGGCATTTACTGTTGATGGTTATGTTGATAGTTCTGTGACTGATTTTATGAAAAAATATTCTGTTTCTTCTTCTGTTAATGTTGATGTTTCTGAAAAAGATATTTATAATAATATCTTGGATTCGGCTAAGGAACGGACTAAAAGTTTTATTAATAAAATTTTTGACGATTTTAAAATATGATTTTTTATCACTCCAACTTAGGTAAGGTTATAAATAAGATTGTTTTGTATTAGTCAGGTTCTAAACTCTTGTTTCTGTAATTTATTTTTATGAACAACATAATTTATATATGACCTTCTCAGATGTACATATATGACAGCAATAAGCTATTCAGCGAAAATAAACAGTAAAAACTTATCAAGTTTTTTTGACGAATCAGAAGAAGAAAACGAATAATTTTTGATTATTCAATCATTAATTTTGCTCTTCCTTTTTTTACTAACATATCTATTAGTTCTTGCGGAAGCTCTACTTCTTCATTTGTTTTGAATGGGCCGTAGATTTTTTTATCTAATCCGACAAATTTTGGTAGGCTTGATAGGATTTTAACTTTGTTTTTATTTGAATTATTTTTAGTTGGGGTTTCTTTTTGTGTTTGTTCTTGGTTTTTTTGTGTTTCTTGTTCTATTGTTTTTGTGGTGTTTTCTGAATTTGTGTTATTTGATTGTTTTGGTTCGCTTGGCACTTCAGTTGTATCGTCTGTAGTTTTTTGATTTGAGGTTTCTTTAAATTCATATTTTGGAAGTTCATTTCTTAGAAGTTTTCCTAATATGTTATCTTTATGTTTGAGTAATGTTTGACAAGTATCTTCAAAAAGTGCTTTTTCTTCTATTAGCATTTTTGAAGTGTCTATTAGTGAAGAATTTGTTTTTGTTTTATGTACTGCTAAGTTTATTATTTTTTTTTGTCTTAAATCATATAATTCTTCTAGAATTTTTTTTATATTTTTTATTTGTATGTTGATTTTTTCTCGTTCAGCTGATGAAGATAATGAGCCTTGTTTTGTAGAATCTGCTAATGTTATTTTTTTTTCTTGAATATATGTCATTACATCAACAAAGAATGTTTGGTCAAGGTCTTGTAAGTCACTTCGACTTTTTTCTCTTCTTAAAAGATCAAAAAGTGTTTCATAGGTTATTTTAACGCTTGCCATTTTATGGTGTAATGTTGTATTTTTTATAAAGATTTTCTCTTATTAGGTGTTTGTTATGGTTTTTAGATCATATGTGTTTGCTGATATTTTGTGATATTTTGTGGCTTTTTTACATTCTTTTAACAAGATATATAAATGATGTTTTCTTGCTATAATCTTATGGATTTAAAGGAAGCATATAATTTAGTGGAAAAATCAGAATCTTTCATTTCTTTTAGGGAAAATGAATCGAGTTATTATTTAGTTCATGCATTTTTAACTAAAGAACATAGCAAACCTGGGGAGTGGGAGTTTGGTTTTTATAATAAACAATCAGATAAGATTGTGGTTTTTGAATCCTCTCCTGTTAAAAGACTTCCAGAACAAGAAGTGTTTAAAAAAGAAGGAGATGTTAAGCCAATTAATATTGATGAAACTGCTATTTCTTATGATGAAGCCATGCAAATAACTGAACATATTCGTAGAGAAAAATATTCTTCGGATCAAATCGCTAAGTACATTGTGATTTTGCAATATATTCATAAGCAAGTTTGGAATATTACTTTGATATCTACAGCATTTAGTATTATTAATATAAGGATTGATTCAATGACAGGGGAAGTTATTAGTAGCAATAAAAGCTCGATTTCTGATTTAGGTTTAAAACAGGCTTGATTTTTATGAAAATAAGAAATGCTTCGATAGTTTTGATTCTTGTGAATGTTTTTTTCTTTGCAGTTCAAACTATTATTCCTGGTTTTACGCAAGCTTTTGTTTTAAATAGTTCTACTGTGTGGTTTCAGCCTTGGACAATTTTAACTAGCATGTTTATGCATGGCGGTATGGGTCATTTAATATTTAATATGTATGCTTTGTTTATTTTTGGGAATCTTATAGAATCTAAAATCGGGACTAAAAGATTTTTATTTATATATTTTATTTCAGGAATTATAGCGGCTTTAGCTCATATTTTGTTTAGTGGATCTTCAGCTCTTGGTGCAAGCGGTGCTATTATGGGAATTTTAGGAGTTACGATTATTTTATTGCCGAATTTAAGAGTTTTATTTTTCTTTGTTTTTCCAATGAGTATGAGGACTGCAGGGATTATTTTTGCTTTAATTGATATTATGGGTTTAATTACGCCTTTAGGTTCTGGAATCGCTCATTGGGCTCATCTTGGAGGTTTAGCTGCAGGTTTATTATTTGGATTTTATCTTTCTAAAAAGAAAAAGTCTTTTCAAAAAACTTTTTATTCAGGTCCAAAAGTTGAGCTTCAAACAAAAAAGAAAAAAAATAAAGATCCTAAAGATATTGCTCTTGATGATTCTGAAATTAATGAATATATTAAATATGGTCGTTTGTGATTTTTTCTCTTTATTTATGGCAATTTTTATATATGATTTGTTTATTCTTTATGTATGCCAGTAAAAAAGAAAACAAAATGGATTGTTGTTACAGGCGGTGTTATCTCAACTTTGGGTAAGGGTATTATTTCTTCTTCAATTGGAAATTTGCTTGATATGCGTGGATATAAAGTAACTAATATTAAAATTGATCCTTATATAAATGTGGATGCTGGAACGATGCGGCCTACTGAACATGGAGAGGTTTTCGTAACGTGGGATGGAGGGGAAACTGACCAAGATTTAGGAAATTATGAACGATTTACAGATAATAAGATTTCTATGAAAAATAGTATTACTACTGGTCAGATTTATCAGGAAGTCATTAGGAAAGAGAGAAATTTAGATTATAAGGGGAAATGTGTTGAAGTAACTGTTCATATTCCAGAAGAAGTAAAGAGAAGACTTCATGATGCTGCAAAAAATGCTGATGCTGATATTGCTATTGTTGAAGTTGGAGGGGTTGTTGGGGATTATCAAAATATTTTATTTTTAGAAGCTTTAAGACAAATGCATATTTATGGGGATGATGTTGTTTTTGTTCATGTTTCATATCTTCCTATTCCTGCAACGGCTGGCGAAATGAAATCAAAGCCAACTCAACATTCTATTAGAGCACTTAATAGTTTAGGGATTCAAACGGATTTTATTATAGGTAGGGCTAATAATGTTATTGATGATTTAAGAAAGGAAAAAATTTCTGTGATTTGTGGTGTTAGAAAAGAATCTGTCATTTCATGTCCTGATGTCGATACCATTTATGAAATTCCTTTAATGTTTAAAAAGCAGGGTTTGGATGAAAATATTTTGAAAAAATTACATTTGAAACCTTTAAAACTTAATGGAAAATTAAAAGCTTGGACTTCTTTTGTAAAAAGAATAAAAACTGTTTCAAAAGAAATTAATGTTGGAATTGTTGGTAAATATTTTGAAACTGGAGATTATACTTTGGAAGATTCTTATATTTCTGTTATTGAGGCTATTAAACATGCTGGTTATTATAATAAAGTTAAAGTAAACATTCAATGGATAAATTCTTCTGATTTTGAAGGTGTTCATGCTAAGAAGAACTTAAATAAATTAAAAAATTATGATGCGATTATTGTTCCTGGGGGCTTTGGAGGCTCTGGAATCGAAGGAAAAATTAATGCAATTAAGTATGTGAGAATTCATAAAATTCCATTTTTAGGGCTTTGTTATGGCTTACAATTAGCTGTGATTGAACATGCTAGAAATTTATGTGGGTTAAAAGATGCTAATGGGGTTGAAATTGATCCAAAAACCAATGATCCAGTTATTGATATTTTGCCAGAACAAAGAAAATTACTTGAAAAAAAACAATATGGTGCTTCTATGAGACTTGGTGAATATCCTGCGATTTTGAAAAAAGATAGTCAAGTTTCAAAATTATATGGTGGTTTAAAAAAGGTATTTGAAAGACATAGACATAGATATGAGGTGAATCCTGATTATCTTAAAAAATTAGAATCTTATGGTTTGGTTTTTTCTGGTATGAGTCCTGATAGAAAATTAGTTGAATATTTAGAAAGAAAAGATCATCCTTTTTTTATTGCTACTCAGTCTCATCCGGAATTTACGAGTAGACCTTTAAAGCCTAATCCTTTATTTAATGGTCTTATTAAAGCTGCTTTAAAGAAGTAATTTTTATTCTATATTTATTTTTAGAGTTAAAATCGATAAAAATTGAGTTTTTGATATTTATTGAATTTAAAAATTCCCTGCTAATATGAAACCCTTTAATTTTTTGTATTGTGAAGATATATTTTTGACTCTGTCAAAAAGAAATAATCAATATTTACAGCTATTTTACTAACGTAAAATGTAAATATTTCAAATTTACTTCAAGACAATACAAAGAATTTCATATTAGCCAAAATTCCCAAAATCTTTATAAATGGATTATCTTTCCAAGTATGTATGGAAGAAGTAAAAAAATGTTCAGCAACAAATGCTAGAATAACAAATGATAAAGGTTCAGTCACTTTTAAATGTCCTAAATGCAGCGACTATGAAATAGTTAGAAGTAAGCATGCAAGACAAATAGTTGGTAAGTACACATGTCCAAAATGTGGCTTTACAGGACCAAATTAGAAAGAGGTGTTCTATAATGGCTAAAGCAATTGCAACAGTTAAAGTTATGCCTGATTCTCCAGAAACAAGTATTGAAGAATTGGAAAAAAAGGTAAAAAAAGTAATATATGATTTTACAGGTGAAGAAGTTGAAACAAAAACAGAAATAATTCCTGTAGCATTTGGGTTAAAAGCAATAAGTATGATTTTTGTTATGGATGAAAATCTTGGAAGTCCTGATCCTGTAGCTGAAAAATTAGAGGAATTAGAAGAAGTTAATTCTGCAGAAATTGTTGATGTAAGAAGAGCATTGGGATAATTCTTTTTTTGTTTTTTAATTTATTGTTAGTTTTCTATCAAGTTTTTTATATGTTTTAAGAACATTTTTGCATTGTTCACCGAGTCTTTTGCAGGTTCTTTGTTTGCCTGAGGAATTGTATTGTATGTGTAGTGGCTTCTTTTCCATTTTTCTTCTTTGAATATTTCAAGCAAAGTGTCTGCCCTCATTATTAATTTAGAGTATATTTTAAGGTTTTTTGTATCTAATATTACTGTTTCAACAAATTGTTTTTTGAATTATTCAAATGTTTTTTTATGAATTTCCGGAGATTTTGTTTTAATATTTTCATTTTAGTTTTAATCAGGAACAATCGAAAGACTCGGAAACTCTGAGTAGCCCATATAGTCGTAGTTTCTCATGACATCTTTAAATTTTTTCATTATTTCTTCAAGTATTTTCAAGAGGTGATCAAGGCTTTCTACTACTATTTCTGTTTCAAAGTCTGCTCCGCCTATTGATTTGTTTATTTGATAAAAGTATTTGTGTTGTTTTAGATATTCGAATAGTTCTTTGTTTCTTTCTATTGAGTTTAGTGAGAAATCTACTCTGTATCCTTGGTAGCCCATTTCTGGTAGGTTTAAGTTTATTTTGTATCCTACGATTACGTTGTTTTTTTCTAGTTTTTTTATTCTTTGTCTGACTGTTTCAGTTGTTGTTCTTAGTTTTTCAGCTATTTTGTTTAGTGGTTGTCTGACGTTTGAAGAGTATTCTTTTATTATGTTTTCGTCTAATTCATCGAATTTTGTTGGTGTTCCGGCGCCATATATTCGCTCGATTGGTATTTCTTTTGTTTCGATAAAAAATTGTTTGTTAAAATTGTGTACTGGTGCGTAGAGCGCAATTTTTGTTGCGGCAATTTTGTGTTTGTATTTTATTTGTATGTTGTTCCATATTGTATGAAATTTTGTTACGTATTCGTCTACTTTTACACCTATGAAGAATGCGAAGTCCCATGCTCCGTGCATAACTGTTGTTGTCCATACGTTTTCATTTGTTTTTATTTGATCATAAAATTTTTGTTTTTCTTCTTCTGTCATGTTTTGCCATTTTATATAGATTCTAAATGTGAAATAGTTTAGTTTTGCCATGTCTACTATTGCGCTGCATCCTAGTAAAATTTTTTCTTCTTCTAATTTATGTATTCTATATAATATTACTTCTTTTGATTGTTTTAGTTTTTTTGCTATTTTTGAAGCTGGTTGCGATGAGTCTTTTTCTAGTTCGTAAAGTATTTTTTTGTTTAATATATCTAGTTTCACATAATATTTATCCCTATTAAATATATAAATATTACTATTAATTTTTAATTTTTCCAATAATATTGATTTTTTTATTGTTTTTGTTGTATTTTTTAAGAGATAATTTTATATATTTATTTGCACTACTAAATAATAACAAAATTAAAAAGAGGTCGATAAAATGAAGGTATTAGATTCAGTAAAAAATATTTTTGTTCCTTTGTTGATTATGTATAATTTATCGGGATGTATTGGTGATGATAACAAATATGAAAAAATTGAACATAATAATGTTTCAATGGGAACGATAGATGTTGATACGCAAAGCAGTGAATATGCTTGTGGTTTTAACATGACTGGTAATTATCCATCTGTCGCATTTAGATATGTGTATGAAAAAAATATTCCTTTTCAAGGCCAATACAGTAACATACTTACATTGTGGCTAAGAAATATGGGCGAGAAAACAAAAGGCGTAACATTTATTGACAAAGGAATGAATGGTATTTGGAATACTAAAGTTACAGGTAGTATTAGTTTTGATCCTGAAATACATATGGGTTCAATTGATATTTTAGCGAAAAATAATTGGCCTTATTGGAAAAATGTTGAAGTTACAAATTTAGATACTCTTAATGATTATGCTCAAAGTAATGTGAAATATGTTTTGAATAATTATCTTAAACTTATAGAGTGAAAATTATTTCTTCTAGTATGTTTTTAATTCGTTTTTTAAATATTTTGTTGCTTTCTCAAACTCTTTTACGCCGTCTTCTCCGAGGAGATAGTCGTTAGGATATTTTTTGTATAGTTTTAATTCTGTTTCAAATAAGTCTATTTTTAATCGTATGTATTCTTTTTTTATTTTTTCAGGTATTATTTTTAGAACTTCTTTTTCTGCTTCTAATACTCTGTTTTCTTTATCCATTCCAATTTCTATAAATTCAATGTATTCTTCCAAAGCAAAATATGGTCTTATTTTTGTGGGAATATTTAATGATACGCCTAGAATGTATTTTTTAGTTTCGTTATTTGTGACTCTGCAAACAAAATTGGGCAGATCTTTGTTTAGGTCTTGAGGTAATTCATAATATTCTATGTATCTGTTTCCTATTTCTTTTTTTACAAAGTAAAAATTGTTTTCAATAAATGTTTTTCTTGTTTCTTCTATTCGTTCTATTGTGAAATCTTCCATTTTAATTTGTCCATTATTTTTTTATTCATTTATTTTTATAAATGTCCAAAAATTATTCTAAAAGTTTTTGAATGTCTTCTTTTTCTGCATTTGTTTTTATTGCTGTTTCTCTAAAGTGTGTTCTTGATGCTTTGTATCCTTTTTCTTTTAGTTTGTTTATGATTGTTTCAAATTTGGGGATGGATCCTGTTTTTCCTTTGGCTTCTGTGTGCAAGTCATAAAAGCCGATTCCAGGTATTTTTGTTTCTTCGTAGAGTTGTTCTATTAGTTTTATTGTTCTTTTTTCTATGTTTTTTGAGACTGTTTCATTTTCTAAATCTTTTTTAATTTCTGTTATGATTTTTATGTCGTTTAGTTCGCCAGTCCATATTGGACCATACTCTGCGTTCTGAACACTGAACGCTGCATGCTGGTTGAGGATGTTATCAATATTCGTTTTTCCTTTGTCTGCTCTAAAAAATATTCTCATATAATGATCATACGCATAGGATAGTATTGGTATTAATGCTACTTCATTATTTATTCCTATTAACTGTATTTTTCTTATTAGTATTCGCAGCCCTATTTCGTGCATTAGTTCGTTTCTTAGTGGTTTGGCCCAGTATTTTCTTTCGCATGCTTTTGGGTAGCTTCCGCATAGTGCTGATGTGTCTGTTGCGGTTATTGCGAGAATTCCTTTGGTTCTTATTGATTTTGTTGCTGCATCTAAAAATGGGTTTGGTGTGCCAAATGGGTCTATGTCTATGTAATCAAGGGGTTTATTTTCTAGTAAGAATATGTTTGCGTCTTTGTTGAATATTTGTATTTTATTTTTTTGTTCTTTTGTTAGTTCGTTTATTTCTAGGTTTTTTTCTAAATATTCTTTATAATTTTGTTTTTTATCATTCACACATATTTCTTTTATTTTGTTTGTTTGTGTTTCTTTTAGTATTCTTAGTGTTCTTATTCCGCTTCCTGCAAGAGGATCGGCTATTTTTACGAGTGGTTCTTTTAGTTCTTCTTTTTTTTCTAGATAATTTCTTATTATTAATATGCTTATATCTCTATTTAGTTTCATTAATGGATTGTAAAATACAGGCATTTTTTTATCTACTACTTCTTTTTTTTCTGCTATTATTTTTACTTCTGCTTCTTTTATTTTTTGCATTGTTTAAGAAATGTCTTATTAATTAAAAATGTTTATTTTTTTAGAAAGTTAATTTTCAGGTGTTACTAAGAAATTAAAGTCTATGTTGTTTGCTTCTTTTGTAAATGAGTATTGGACATTTTTTGGTCTTTGAAGTTCTGATTTTTTTAATATATCTATTTTAAAGTTTTTTTCTTGTGGTAATTTGAATATTGTTATGTATGTGTTGGTTTCCATTATTTCTTTGTATTTTTGTAGTATTTTTACGTTTATTTCGTTTCCGAATCCTATGTATGCGCCTGATATTTTTATGTTGTCAAGTTTTAAAAATTCATTTTCAGTTATTAGTTCTATATTTGAATTTAATTCTTGTAGTCGTTTGTTTTTTTCTTGGTTTTTTGTTATTCCTATTATTTTTGTTCCTTGGTGATAATTGTTCATTACATATAATATGTTTTCGTCTGCATTGTGAAATAGTATTGGGTCGTTATCTTTTGCTATATTTTCTGTTAATTTATTTAATGCGTTTTTTATCTCTTGATTGCCTATTGTTTTTTTACTATATTGGTTCATTAGGGATAAGTATGCATTTATGTTTTCGGGAATCATTATATTAAGAATTACATGCTCTTTTTAAATTTTATGTTTTTTATTACTTAAAAGTGATTATTATCTTAATTTTTTGAATGTTTCTATAACATCTACTACGTATTTTCCGTCGTCTAGTTTGTATATTAATGGTTGTTTTGCTTTGAATAGATTTACTAGATCTAGTTCGTATTTTCCTGGTTTTAATACGTTTATACTTTCTATATCTAATACTACAGGTATGTCTTTATCTATTTCGTTGCCTATTATGTCGTAGACATCTTTTTCCATTTGGTCTTTTTCGTCGTCTGTTAGTTCTAGTGTTCTTTCTTTTGCTTTTGCTAGTGCTTCTTGTTTTACATAAAAGAATAGTTTGGATCCGCATTTAGTACAGCCTTCTAGTATTGCTGAGCTTGCATCTCCGTGTAGTTCACCGCATTTTACGCATTGATGTGGAATATTTAATCACCTATTATTAAAAATATTATAAGAGAATATAAAGTTTTGTGTTCTTTAGTATTTGTTTGGTTTTTTAACTAAATATTTATTTAGATCTTTTTTTTCCTTTACTTTTTGTTTTTTCTTGTATTTCTTCTGTTAGTAATTGGATTTTATCAGGATCTTGTTTTATTTCTTTTATTATTTTTGCAGGTCCTATTATTGTTAGGCCGTGTCTATCTCCAAGTAACATATTTACTAGTACTGATTTGAACTTTTTTAGAATTTTTGCATCAGTATTTGGTGTATTTACAACGGATAATTCTATTCCTTTGAATTCAGGAGATATTTCTTCCATTGTTTTTCTAATAAGTTCTGCTTCTTCACTGCTTTTTAGTCTTCCTTCCATTAATACTATTTTGTTTGATTTTACGGATTTTAAGAGTTTGCTTATTCTTTGTTTTGAATCCAGATTTTCCATTTCATGGTATGGTATGAATTGTAGTGTTAGCATTTTTAGTCCACCAAGTTAAATAATTCTTTGTAAAATTCATCTGTGTTTTTTCCAAATTTAGCACTTATTCCTATTACTTTATATTGTGGGAATGCGGCTTCTAGTTTTTTTAGATTTGCTTTTTTCTTATCTATTTTATTTCCTACTATTAGTACAGGTATTTTTCTTGCTTGTAAATTTCCTATGATTGTTATGTTTACTTGTGTATATGGGTCTATTGTTGCATCTAGTACTACGATAACGGTGTCCATGTCATCTAGCCATTTTATTGAATCTATTACGCCTTTTGTTGCTTCTTTTGCTCTTTGTTTTGCTTCTTTTGCTTTCATTCCTGATTTTAAGAAGTCTTCATAATCTATTTTTGTTGCGATTCCTGGCGTATCTACTAAGTTAAATGATAGTTCTTTATTTCCTGATTTTATTGTTATGCTTTCTTTTATTGATACTTCTCTTGTTTCGTGTGCTATATTAGAAACAGAACCCATGTCTTCTCCTAGCCAATCTTGACAAATTTTGTTCGCTAGTGTTGTTTTTCCGCCGTTTGGAGGCCCGTATAGTCCTAGCTTTACTTGCTTTTTCTTTTTGAACATCCTTTTTAGTAATTTTCCAAATACTGCCTTTATTCCTTTTAACATGAAAAGAAAACTAAATTATTAATATATAAATCTTTTGTTTAATTACCCGCATAAAGTGTTTTCTCCAAATACTATGCATTCATCTATTAAATTTCCGCTTGGATCATTTGACCAAGGAATTTTTTTTATTGTTACTATTCCTATATTTAGATTATCTTCGCATCCTGGTATTGTTCTATTTAAGAAGAAAACGAATTTTTTTTCATTATAATTTATTATTATATCTCTATCATTTATACAGTCGATTGTTATATCGGATCCTTGGATGTTTCCTGGTATTTCAAAAGTTCTTGTATAATTAGTGTATGTTGATTGTGCTAAGTATATTTCTGTGAAAATTATATCATATACTTGTTGTGCTCGTGTCCATTCTTGATCTTTTTGTATTGTTGCTACATTTTCTTGAAATACGCTTAATAATACTACTAATAGCATCATTGCAAAGGCTACTAATATTGCAAATTCAATGCTTGTTTGTGCTTTTTTTGGTTTCATTTTTATGTTTGTTTTGTTGCGCTAATTACTGCGCACCAGCCTTCTGTTCTATATGTTACTGAATTTTCATCTCCTAAGTCTATTACTGCTTTTATTTCATCTTCTGTATTTAGTGTTTGGGTGAATTCTTCATATACGGACCAATAGCCATTTCCTTGATCTTCATAGCTAGCATAATTTTTTGGTATTGAATTAATATTATTACATTTGAATGATGTGGGATCAACGATATTTGTCGGGAATGTGTCTGGCCAATATATGTTTAATTTACAACTTGAATCGATTATTACGTTATTTTTTTCAAAATACCACGTGTCTACTGTTTCTTGATTTCCATCAATATTGGTTGATATTACGTCTGTATGAAATAGCCAAGTTCCTGGATCTAATCCGTTTAATGTTGCTTTTGTTAATTTTTCGGCAGCATTAGTTGTTGTTTGAACGCATAATATAAAATCGCATTGTGTGTCTCCTGGTCCGCAGTCAGGTTCGTAATTATATTCTATTTCGCAAATTTCGGTGCAACCATCGTTGTTATTATTATTTCCATCATCGCATTCTTCATTCGTATTTATAATATTATTTCCGCAAGGACAATCTGTGCAAGTTTGTCCTGTTTCTCCTGCTGATAGATCGCAAACTCCATCATTATTACATATTATTGGGTCTAATACATTTACTGTTTTTATTTCAAAATCTTTATCTCCATCAACTAATCCGACTGCATAAGTTATTGTGTGTTCTCCTGTTTCTGTAAATGTGTGTGTTATTGTGTTTGTATCTATAGCTATTTCTTCTCCATCTATATTCCATTCAAAGTATTCTGTTTCTGAGTTTTCTGGATATGTTGTTATGTCTGTGAATATTATTTCTTGGTTTGTGTATATTGGGTCGGGAGTATATTCAAAGTCAACATCTAGTTGTTTTACTACAGTTATTGTTTTTGTTATTTCATCACTTCCTAATCCTGTATTTCCTGTTACTATTAATTTTATTTGATAATCTCCTTCTGTTGAAAATGTGTATGCAGGGTTTTTTTCAGTACTAAATGGTGTTGTTTCACTATTAAAATACCATTCCCATGTTTTTATTTGAGGGTGGTTTGTAGTGTCTGTGAATTGCATTGGTTCTCCTTTTATTATTGGGTTTGGGGTTGTTTTAAAATTTGCATTTAATGCGTTATTATTACAACCACTTGTATCAAATGTACAATCAGAATTGCAAGATAGTATTCCTGATGTTTTTCCTGTTATTGATTCGCAGTCATTTCCTCCATGATTTGTTCCATCACATTCTTCGGAATTTGTTATTAGTTCATCTCCACAGAATGGACCGAGTTCATTTACATATAAACAATTAGAATCACAATATTCACAGTCAGAATTATATTCTATAGGTAAAGTGCATTGATTGCCTATATTTCCATTATTTATGCCTTTATCACATTCTTCATCTTCATCTGACACTCCATTGCCACACATATTTAGTATTTCTGTATCAGAAATTTTTGTTTTTATCCATATTATACCATCTGATGATTCTATTCTAAAACTATTTTTTCCTGGAGATATGCTTAAATTGCATGTAGTGCATGTTTCTGTTTTTGTTGGTCCTGCAACAAATTCATATCCGTCTGCAAATGCTACGCTTTGTGAAGTTCCTGCTTGTGTTGAATAAGTAAATACTAATGCTTTTCCACCTTCTAGTCTTACATTAGTTACTTCTTCAGGAATATTAACTTCGATTGTGCTCCAAGATTCTTCGCCTAATATGTACATTTCTCTTGATGAACTTAATACTTCTGTTCCTAGTTTATTTAATTGACTAGCAATTATTTCTGAATTTGTTCCGTACATGCTTGTCATAAAATAATATATTGCGGGTATTAATAAAAGGGTTATTAGTCCTATTACTAATAAAAATTCTATTGAACTTTGTCCTTTTTTTTGTTTCATTTTTTTAATTTTAATATGCAGATACGTATTTTGTACATGTTATTGAGTGAATGTCACATATTTTAGATTGCCAATGATATGTCCAAGTTACTCCATTATAATTTTGGGTTTTTCTTTCATTTATGGTTGCGGATGTGTATTTATTTAATTCACAAAATTTATTTGCAGATTGTTGATCTCCACAAACATTTTTTGTAGAACCATATATTGATACTGTTGGTTGATTATATTTTGTATTAATTTCTTTTACGCATAAATTGTTTTTACATATTCCTTTCGCTTCGTATGTTTGTGTGTCTTGATTTATTATTCCACATGAGTCTGTTGTTGGAGATGCTGGACAATCTGAATAGTACATATCTGTGCTAGGGTTGTCCTTATATCCAACATTATTTTCGCAGCTAAATGATTGTATTTGTGAATTAAATGAAACTATGCCTAAGATATTAGGATTTTCTATTGTTGTACATAGGTTGCCTAAAATATATGCTTGGCAGGTATTTTCTGGGGTACAATATCCATTATCACACGAATCGCTTGTTGTGCATTCGCAATCTTGTTTGCAATTAATTTCATCTTCATTTATTTCTTGACTGCATATTCCATCTCCGCATCCTAAGCAGTTTCCATTATAACATTCTCCTTGATTAACATTTATCGGATTGTCTCCTCCAAACCCATCAAAATCGCATTTCATTCCGTTATTTATTATTTTTATTCCATTATCTAAATCTATGTGTGTGTAACATGTATCAAGGTATATGTCTGGTCCTGTTTGGTATGCTGCTAATTCTGTATCGCATTCAAATGCATTTACTTTAGAATCTGTATTGTTTGTGCAAAATCCATCATTGCCGATTTCATTTATGCATGCTTGATTATTAAAGCAACTATTTTTACATACGTATTCTCCATTTAATTTCACGCATTTTTCTCCTGTTTGGCAATTTGCTTGTGAATCACACGAAACATATAGATCTTCACAAATATTATTTTGGTTACATTCTTGATTTATTCCGCAGTGATCATCTTGAGTACATTCTACGCAAGAATAATCTCCGTCGCAATAATAATTTAAGTTAGGTGGTGCTAAATTATCTGGATCACAAGGGGTTCCTATTGGTAATTTTCTTTTATTTGTAAAGCATGATGTGTGGTATATTCCATTTTCATCTTTTGCTGTAACATTATTGTCGCATGAATTTTCCCCATTATATTCGCTGAAAGTGCATATACCATAATTTTCTGGTTGTGTTGATGCACTTTTTGGTGCGCAAGCTAATCCATTTATACAGTTATTTAGACATTTATTTTCTATGCATACTGTATTATCAAGGCATTGTGAGGAGTCTGTTGTACAGTCTCCTTTTGTTTCTACACATTTATTTTGTATGCATGCGTTGCCTGTTCCGCATTGTGTATGTTCATAACATTCTATGCATTGGCCTTCGTGACAATAATAATCAAAACCTATTGAGTTTGAATCTATTAATGAGTCTGGATCGCATTTATCTCCATTTGAAATTGTATTTATTGAATTACAGCTTTCAAATAACATATTGTTTTTTGTTGCTGCTTCATTTTTATCACATATTACTATTGGTACAGTTGATGTTATTTGCATAACACATATACCTGATTCTAAGTAACTTTCATCTCCAACACTACATCTATTTACTGAATCTAAAGGTGAAGCTAAACATTTATCTTGACAAAGACCTTCTACACAAACAGGATTTCCATCTACTTTTCCTTCACATTCTTTAGTTGTTTCACAACTTGGAGGATTATTTGGATTTATGCATTCTCCTTTTTTACAATAGTATCCTGCTCCATTTTCGTATCCTCCTGCTAAACTATCTGGGTCGCAAGGATTTTTTTCTGGGATGTTGTCGTAACATTCGTTGTATGTTGTTCCGTCATATTTTGTTGCGTATGTTCCGTCGCATTCATATGTTGTTTCTGAATTTGTTATTTTTTGTGTGCATATGCCATATTTTGTATATTCTTGTCCTCCTGTTGAACATCTATAGTCGTTTCCTGTTCCTGCACATTCTTTTACGCAGTAGCCTTCTATACAGATATCTCCGTTTGTTTCGCAATCATTTCCTGTTTGACACGTAGGATATATTTGTTCATATTTTTTTTCAAATCTTATACTGCCGTCTGCGTCATGTTGGATTTTTAAATTTGTAAAATTTTCTTTAAAGTTTATTGAGCATTTCAATGTTTCACATGTTTGTGATTCATTTTCACCTACATTGAATGCAAAATTTTCTGAAAAAAATACTAAATCTGTTATTCCATCTGTTGTTTTTTGTCTTATTACTAATGCTCCTTGTGAATCTGATGTTTTTACTATTTCTGCGGATTCTACTCCGTCTGGAAGTTTTAATTCTAGATTGATGCTAGATCCTGGTGCAAGAACGCTTATTTCTTCAGATGCTAATAGTATTTCTTGACCTAATATTTGAAGTTGATTCATTTTTGTTTGTTGAGCGTTAATTTGAGAATCTTTTAGAACTATGCTTGTTGCAGGTATTATTAAAAATAAGCCTAACACAACTACTACTAGAAATTCTATTGCGCTTTGTGCTTTCTTTTGCCTTTTTTGGCATTTCATTTATTTTAAGCCTCTTTTTTGTATTATGTGTATAATTCTTATCTTTATTTATAAATTTGTCTTTTATTCCCTATTTAGATGTACCAAAATCTTTAAATAAATAGTTTTTGTATTTTATTCTATTAGAGGTGTTTGATGTTAGGAAAAAAAGCGTGGTCTCCTATATTTACTACGATTGTATTAATAGGTTTTGCAGTTGCTTTAGGCACAATGATTATGAATTGGGGTTCTAATGCAGTTATGACAGGGCCTTCTTGTGATAGGACTAAAATCGAATTTCAAAAAATTCAGGGTGGGGATGCTATTTGTTTTAGTCAGGAGACTAAAGAATTAAGGTTTATTATTATGAATTCTGGAAAATCTCTTATTGATTCTATTTTATATAGGAATATTAAGCCTAATTTTAAGGTTTCAGAATTTAATCTTGATGAATCAAGTATAGATTCTTCAGAGGTTTATAGTGCGTCTTTTAAGTATGATTTTGGTTCAAATGTTCAAATTGAGTTTATTCCTTCTATAAAAACTAAAGATGGGCGAGAATCTTGTTCTTCAAAAAGTCTTATGGTGTCTGAATTAACTTTTTGTACAGATTAATAATTTTTTTTATTTGTTTGTGTTATTTTTTTTTGTTTAAAATAGTTAATTTTATTTATGGGTGTAGTTTATTTATTTATAGAATGGATATTTCCTTAGATATTAATAAGAATGTGGATGAAAATGCTTCTATTTATTTTGATAAATCAAAAAAAGCAAAAAAAAAGCTTGAAGGTGCTAAGAAAGCATTAGATGTTTCTAAAGAATTATTTAGAAAGGAAGAGTTGTCTGCTTCTATAAAGATTGAAAATGAAAATAAGAAAAAGAGTGAGCTTTCTAGAAAGAAAGAATGGTATGAAAAGTTCAGATGGTTTTTTTCAAGTGATGGTTTTTTAGTTATTGGTGGTAGGGATGCAAATTCAAATGAGATTATAATTAAAAAGCATGCGAATTCTGAGGATTCTATATTTCATACTGAATCTTCGGGTAGTCCTTTTGTTGTTATTAAAAATCCTGATAAATTAATTATTCCTGAAACAACTAAAATTGAAGCCGCTGTTTATACTGCTGTTTTTAGTAAGGCTTGGTCTATTAATACTAGGACTTCAGAAGTTTTTGAAGTTTCTCTTGATCAAGTTTCAAAAGAAGCTAATTCTGGTGAATTTATTGCTAAAGGTGCTTTTATGATTAGGGGTAAAAAGAAATTTTATAATCCTGTCATGGATTTATGTGTGGGTTATTTTTTGGATGCGGAGAATAATAAAGTTATTATGGGTGGGCCTCCATCTGCTGTTAAAAAAAGGTGCGTGGATTTTGTTGTTGTAAAACAAGGAAATTTGAAAAAAGGTGAAGTTTCAAAAATTTTGATGAAAAAGTTCAAATTACATTCTAATGATGATTTGCTTTCTGCTCTTCCTTCAGGTAGTTTTGCTTTAAATTTAAAAGAGGTTAAAAAATGAAAAAAATAAATTCGAATGTGGTTGTTCAAATTAATGTTGGGAAAAATGGTATTTCTCAAAATACTTTTGTTGAGATTCAAAAAAATCTTTCTGTAAAAAAAGATGTTAAAGTGAAATTTTTAAAGAGTTTCATCGATTCTAATGATAGAAAGTCTGCTAAAGATTTGATTTTAGAAAATATTAAGAATGCTCATATTTATTCAACTAAATTAACTGGTAATGTTCTTTTAATATCGCATAAAGTTAAATAGAACTTTTCTTTTGTTTTATTCTTTGTTTTTCGTTTTTATTTAGAGATTATTATAGAGTTTTTTTTAACATTATTTTTTGGGTAATATGAAACCCTTGGTATTGCTTTGAAGTTAATTTGAAATAGTTACATTTTGTACAGCAAATAGGTGCAAATATTGGTTTTTTGTTTTTTACAGAGTTAAAAATAGTAATTCCTAATACAAAAAAAGAAGGGTTTCATATTAGCCTTATTCTTCGGTCTTGTCCAAAATAACAGCATTTTGTATACTGGCGCCCATTGAGGCACATGCATTCTTGAAGAGAATGCATAGGATGTGCCGTGCTCCAGTATACATTTCCATACCTTTCTGGACAAGACCTATTCTTCAAAAAGTTTATATAGTATGAAATCGATTTTCTTACTGTTTATATAAAAAGGGGATTTTTATGAAAAAAACGCTTACGGATGCACAATTGCTTGTAAAGTATGGATTTATTAATGATAAAGGTGGGCAATATTATAAATTTGATGAGAAAAAAGGTTATTATGTGCCTAATCCTAAGAGTGAAAAGGATCCTGATAATTATTATGAAGCTCATGCTGAACAAGAAATTGATGAAGAAGCAAATCTTTCTTGGAATAATCAATATTATTCGACTAGATTTCCAAAACCTGGTTGGAGACTTAAATTAGTTCATGAAGCATTTAATTTGTCTATGGAGGAAATGTATTATTGGTCTATTGGGCATATCAGACAAGATGCTGGTTTTCCTTTTATGCTTAAGGTTACTGATATTTTTTCTGCTTCTGAAAACAGTGCTTTTTTTGGTCAGTCACAATACAGGTTAAGTATTCAAGAAGATAGAGCATCTGGTTTTTTAAGAGGAATTTCTGAGCTTGTTAAAACTTTGTTTCAAATAGTTAGAGAATTAAGAAATATTGATGAAAGACTTCAGCCTTATGATGAATGGAAAAAAACTAAGAGTGCTGATGCAACTCTTAAAGGTTTTTTTGCAGATTTTGCTGAAAATAAAGGTGGTCAAGTTCAGCCTGGTAGTATTTATCATTTAGCAAATCAAGTTGGTTATTCTGTTTTGCCTGATTTATTTTTTAATACTACGATTTATAGTACTGATAAGATTGATGGTATGGTGGATTCTTTATCCGTTAATAAAAATGTTAAAGCTGTTTTAAAAAGAAAAATGTATCAATTTATTGTTTGGAAAGAAAAGACAGAAATTGAATTAAAAGCTAGAAGAAAATTTCAAATAAAGTATTTAAGGCAACATTATCTTGTAATTAAAACTTATATTGGTTGGGTTAAGCCTTATCTTAGACATATTAAGAGATTAACTATGAATGAAGAAAAATTAGATAGTCCTGAGCTTGTTTCAAGTTTTGAATCTAGTAATATTGAAATTGAAAATATTGCGTATAAGCCTTTGCCTAAAACTAATATGAATTCTGTTGTTTTGATGAGTTATGAGTTTAATACTCGTCCTACGATGCAATATAGGCAAGAAAATTATCAAGGTCCGATTCACGTTGGGAGAGGTATTATGACTTTAAGGGCTTATGCTTGGACTGATGATCAGATTAAGATGTATAAGAAAATGAGGGATTATGAGGATTTGGAATTATTGTCTTTAGTTGATGATCAACTTAAAGCAGCTATGGAAATGCTTGGCAGTGATCTTGATCAATATATTAAAGAAGCAGAAGGCACTATTGAGGAAGAAGTTAAACCTAAGAAAGGTCAAAAAGAAACTTTTAAACCAATTGGATCTGGCGGTACTGTTTTTGATCCATTTGTGGATGTCGCTAAGGGTTTTGGAGATATTTTTTCATTAATGATTCCTTCAGGATTATTTAGTAAAAAAAGTTCTGGGGGCTCTAAATCTAAAGGAGATCCTAAGAAAGCACTAAAGGGTGCTACAATTGCTATGTGGATGGTTTATAATAATTATAAAAAAGCTCATGGTTTACTTTCGTGGTAAATTATTAAAAAGATAAAATTTGATATATAAAAAATGGTTGAAGAAAATTTGTCACTTTCAGAAAGACTTAAGATTTTGAAAGTTAAGGAAGATGAAAAGAAAAAAGAATTAGATGATCTTAAGAAAAAAATAGATGAAGAATCTGAAGAAATAAAAAAAGAAATTAATGAAACTTTAAGGGCTTTAAGAGAAGAGGAAGAAAATATTTTTAGAGAAGAGGATAAAAAGAAAAAAAATTTGACGATTGATGAAGAAGTTTCTGATCAAAAATCAAATACTAACACTGTTTTTTCTGATGATTATTCAGGTATTAATAAAAAAAATGTTTATGAGTTAGCAAATAGGGATTCGTATCATAAGTTTAAAGATTTGATTGAGAAGGCACAAAGAGGTTATGCGTCTCAGACAGAAATTAATTTTATTTCAACTTTAAGTAATAAATTAACTGAGTTTAATATTGAGGATTCTTATGCTAAAAAGAAAGATCCTGATAATTATTTGGCGAGAATGCAAAAGTTAATGAATGATTTTCAAAAATGAGTGTGATGGTGTAATATATGCAATTTGGACAAAATGATGATTATTTTAGTGATGTGGATGGCTTTTCAGATAAAGGTCCTTTTTTTGATTCTAGTAAAGAAACTGAAACTGATGAAGAGGGTAATTATGTTGTTCCGGATGATGCTCTTAATTTTACGCATGAAGAAATTGGTACTACTACTAATCCTATGGGCAATACTTTGGAATCTTTAAAAGCGAGAATTAGAGAGGGTAATAGGCGAATAGAATTTTCTTTTATTGGTCAAGGTAAGGGTAATAGTCAGCAGCCAACTCCTGAGAGTTTTGGAAATGCGGAGAGAAGAGATATTAGGGAGTTATT
The DNA here is from genome assembly GCA_021736975.1 of Candidatus Woesearchaeota archaeon. Classification (GTDB taxonomy): domain Archaea; phylum Nanobdellota; class Nanobdellia; order Woesearchaeales; family 21-14-0-10-32-9; genus JAIPET01. The sequence goes on along the minus strand of JAIPET010000007.1, from coordinate 35,976 downwards.
AGAGCAAAATAAAATTAAAACTAGTACTCATGCAGGCGTTCATAGTCAAAGTCTTGCAGGATTTACTAATGATGGATTTAAAGGTGAGGCAAGAGAGCAGGTTATGAATGAGATTAAGAAAGCTATTGATTTTGCAGCAACTGCTACTAAGGGCGGAGCGATTGTTTTTCATTTTCAAGAATGGCAAAGGCCTATGACTGAAGTTAAGGATTCTCAAGTAGGAAATGCTATGTTTAGATCTTATGAAGAGGAAGAAGATAAGGCAACTAAATATGTTGTTGATACTAAAACTGGTCAGTTTGTAGCTGGTGTTAGTAAGGATCAGGATGTTTATAGGCCTGTTTATATTACTGCTAAAGAAAAAAATATTGTTGGTAAAAAAGATTCTAATGGTCATATTTTAAGAGATGATGATTGGGTTGATATTGATGGGAATTATATTGCAAAAAATGCTGATGTTGATAGGTTGATGGATAGGGTTCCTAAATATAATGATAAGACGAATCATTTTGAAATTCAACAATTAACTTGGAATAACCTTGTGGAAGAAGCAGATAATTATAATAAAGAGCATGATACAAAGATTACTCCTGAAGAATTATTTGCTAGAACGCAGATGGAAAATCAAGCTGCTCAAGCTTTAGGTAATTCTCTTTATCATGGTATGAGGTATGGTGAGAGTCAAAGAGCATATAATGAGTATAAAAGAAAATGGGATGCTTATGAGGCTGCTAAAAAAAATACGCCGAAGGAAGATCAATGGAAATTAAGATCTATTCTTGGTGTTTCTCCTCAAGAATTTACTGAACCTGGTGATGATGCTGAAAAATTATTTAAGCAAAGAATGAGATTAGCAGAGAATAGTTTAAGGCATATTCATGAATCTTCCGCTACTGCTGATGCTCAGGCTGAGGAATTTAAAAAAAGGGCTAGACGATTAAAGACGGTTGAAGAATATGGCGTTCAAAAAACTGCTGAAACTGTTTCTGCTGCTGCTATGGAGGCTATGAGAAAATATAATGCTAATAAGGATAAATATGGTTTAGAGGATCCTATTTTTGTTGCTCCTGAGAATTGGGATGCGCGTTTTTATGGTAGTCATCCTGAAGAATATATGAATTTGATTAAAGCATCTAGAACTAAAATGGTTGAACGTTTAACTAAGGAGGGTCATAGTAAAAAAGAAGCTGAGGATCTTGCAAAAACACATATTAAAGGAACTTTAGATATCGGCCATCTTAATTTATTTAGATCTCATTTTCAAGCTGAGGATGGAGAGACTCCTGAGGAGAGGGATAAGCGTTTTGATAAATGGATGCTTCATTGGGCTGATAAATTAACTAAAGAAAAATATGTTGGGCATATTCATATCGCAGATAATTTTGGTTATGATGATGAACATTTAAGTCCTGGTCAAGGAAATATTCCTATGAAAGAATTTTTGAAAATTATGGAGAAGAATGGTGTTAAAGATATTACTGTGGAGCCTGGTTCTTATAATATTTCAAGAGAGGTTCCTGATACTTTGGAATTAATAGGTAGTCCTATTTATGGCGTTAATAGGAGGCAAAGATTCAATAAAGTTAGGAATGCTCAATTAGGTTATAATCAACCAGGGTATTTTATTGCAGGGCCTTACGTTCCAAGTAATGATTGGAGGCCTTGGTCTGATGTTCCGCTTGAGTGATTTTTTTGTTTCTTTTTATATGTCTTTTGTCGACCATTTGTTTCCTTCGTAATCATATAATTTTATTTCAAATGGTTCATGTATATTTGTATTGTTGATTATTGATATTATTTCTTTAAGTGTTGTTCTGTAAATTTCTCCTTCGTTCGTTATACGTTCTAGTGTATTTGTTAGATTTGTGATATTTGTTTTATTTTTGTGAATTATTAAGTCTAGTTCTATTGTTGCGTTGGTTAATAATTTTTGCGTTTCAAATAATGGTTTGTAGTTTTTGTTCTTTAGGAGATTTTCAAAGGGGATTTTTTCATAACTTTTTTTGATTTGAGTTAATTGTTTTTTTATTTTGTGGAGGTTCTCTTCGGAATTTATGTTTTCTATATAATTTACAGTTGAACCTAGTATTCCTTGAAGTCTATTTCCAAATCCTTTATAATAATATTTGCTCATATTTCTTGCTTCTTGTTTCAATTGATCTATATTATTCTCTGATTTTGTCATTTCTTTTAGTTTCTTTTAGATATTATATATTTTTTTATTATAGGGTTTTCATTTCATTGACTAAATTCAAAATTGTCAATTTTTGGTAAAGTATATAAATCATTAATATTCATATTAGGTAAAAGGGGTGAGTAATTGGATTTTAGTGTTCATAAAAGGAGTCATGAGGAGAAAAATAATTATTCTAAGTATGCTTTAGATATTGCTTATAGATTTGCTAAAAATGCTCATGTTGAGTTAAAAGATTTGTTAAAAGCAGTTGTTTTGTTTGGTAGTGCTGCAAGAAAAAAAGAAGATTCTCATGATATTGATATTTTATTGATAATTGATGATGTTACTTTAAGACTTACTAAAGAAATGGTTCAAGCTTATAGGATTATTATTGATAATATTATTAGAAAAACAAGCCCTAAAATTCATGTTACTAGTATGAAATTTACTTCTTTTTGGGAATATATTCGTAATGGGGATCCTATTGCTATGAATATTTTAAGGGATGGTTATGCTCTTATTGACACTGGTTTTTTTGATCCTATGCAATTACTTTTACATCAAGGTAGAATTAAACCTAGTTCTGAAGCTCTTTGGTCTTATTTTAATAGGGCTCCTAGAAGTATTAAAGCTGCAAGAAGTAGGCAAGCTCAAGGTTGTATAGATTTATATTGGGCGGTTATTGATAGTGCTCATGCTGCACTTATGAGTATTAATGAGATTCCTCCTAGTCCTGAGCATGTTGCTGATTTAATTGATGAAAAACTTGTAAGTAAAAAATTAATTGATGCAAAGTATGTTAAAACTGCTAGAAAATTCTTTACGCTTTCTAAAGATATTATTCATGGTAAAAAGCAGGAAGTTTCTGGTGAGGAGTTTGAAAAGTATTTCAAAGAAGCGAACGATTTTGTGAATGCTATGCAAAAGTTCATTAAAAAGTAATTTAATAAATTATTAAAATGATCTTTGTTTTATTTTATTATGGTTGATTCAGTTTGGTTATTTGCAGAAAAGAAGTTTAAAACTAAATTTTATGATGATGAAAGTAAATTGTTTTTTTGCAAGATTCTTAATTTGAATAAGTTGGATTTATCTATTGATGATATAAAGAAATTATCTCCTACTTTTAAACAGAAAATTTATGTTGCTCTTTTAGCGGTTCCTAAGGGTAAAGTTACAACGTATAAGGAACTTGCAAATCGCGTTGGAAGTAAAGCATATCGCGCTATCGGTCAATTTATGAATAAGAATCCTTTTGCACCTAGTGTTCCTTGTCATAGAGTTATTTCTAGCGATGGTTCTCTTGGTGGTTTTGCTTCTGGTTTAGATAAAAAAAAGGTTTTGCTTAAAAAAGAAGGCGTGGTTATTTTAAACGACAAAATTGATAAAATGTTTTTTTATAATCATAATAATTAAAAATAAACTTGTTTTTTTTATTTTTATGGATGCTTTTGATCATACTAAAAAGATGATGCTTGAAAAATTGTATAAGCCTGATAAGAGTTTTAAGGGGGATGTGGATTTAGAGGCTATTCCTATTATTGAGGCTGTTAATGCAAAAGATGATTTTTATACTACAAGTTCTTGTAGTGGTAGGATTAGTTTGTTTTTTGAAGCAGAGTCTGGTAGGAAGGATGAGTCTGGTTGGCTTTTTGTTGAGCACAGGGTTGTTACGGATGTTGAGATTTTGTATGCTTTAAAGTCTGTTTCTTCTGAGAGTTTGTGGTTTCGTCAGGAGGCACCTATTTTTCATATTGCTTGTAGGGATAATTTTTGTGCCAAGAAGTTATTAGTTGTTTGTAGGGATCTTGGTTTAAAGCATAGTGGTATTATTGCTGAATCTAATAAAAGGGTCATGGTCGAAATTATTTTTAATAATAAAATTGATGTTCCTGTTGCTAGTAATGGGGAATTATTTGTTGATGAAAAATTTATTAAATTTTTAGTTAAACAAGCTAATGATCGTTTTAAGAAGAATCAAAAGTTACTTAAGAAATTTGAAAAAGATATTATTAAAAAATTAGTTTAACTTTTGTTATGATGGTGTTATTTTGTTTTTATTATTCTTTTCATAAATAAAGTTATTTCTTTCATTTTAATCTTCGTTTTAGAATTTTATTAATAAAAAAATAAAATAAAAAAATGGTTTATTTTTTTAGTACTACTACTAACAATACAACAACTAGTACGATTAGTATTATTACAACAATTCCTATTCCTATTAGGTATCCTGTTCCTGTTCCACTAAACATGCTTGTTCCTGTTGCTGTGCTTACAGGTTGTCCGCTTACAGTTACGTCGTCTTTTGGTGTTGTTGTGATGACTGTTGTGCTTCCTGTATTTGGTGTTGTTGTTCCTGTGTTTGTATTTGTTGTTGTTCCTGTTCCTGAACATGGTAGTACTGTTAGTTCAAATACTTTTGATTCTGTCCATTCTTCTAAGTCATTTTCTGGGTGTGCAAATACGTTAAGTATTGTTGTTCCTTCTTTTAATTTATTGTTGAAGTCAAAGGTTAATCTGTAATCTTCTTCTTCATTTTCGTCAATTTTTAAGTCTTTTAGAAGTGCTCTTCCGTCTTGACCATCAACTGTCACTCTGAACATTGCATCGTCTAAGTCTCTTGTTCCGACATTAAATATTGTTGCATCAACACTTATACTTTTTTCATCACATGATAGGACTGTTTTTGAAACTGCTACATTTGAGAATCTTACATCTCTTGTTGATCTGTCTAGTTCTATTTCTACTGTGAATTCTTTTGTGTGTAGTGCGCCTTCTGAATCTATTGCTTCTACTTTGATATCTACGTCAAATGGTTCGTCTTTAAAATCTATGTCGTTTGGATCTAATGTGAATGAAAATGTTACGTCATCTTTATCTCCTGCGTTTAAACTGTTAAAATAGTCATCTTCGTTATTTAAATCGTCTATGTCGTTACTATCTACAAATATATCCACATCCATATCGATGTCTTCTGTAAAATCATCTCTGTCTGAGTATGTATTTTCTACTTCGATTATCAGTGTGATGTCGTCAAAAGGATCAAGCGTTATTGTTTCGTCGCTATCTGCTTTTTCGTCATTTCCTGTTCTTCCTTCGAATTTTGCTGTTACATCAATCATTGATTCTGCTTCCATGTAGATTTTTTTTGTTATTGTAGTTGCTCCTGTGCCACTTATTGTTATGTCTCCAATATCTTCACTTGCTGAGTTTTTATCCCATGGTACGTATGCGTCGATGGTTACGATCATTGATTCTCCTGCTGCGATTGTTGTTTTGTCTTGACTTACATTTAGTACGTATTTGCTTTCAACATTTGCTGTTGATACTGCTACGTTTGTGATTGGTTCGTCTCCTGGATTTGTGACTGTCCAGCTTAATGATGTTGTTTCTCCTCTATCTTGTGTTGTGCTTCCTAATACTGGGTCTTGAGCTGAAAAGGATGCATCATCAACACTTACAGTTATTGTGAATGTTACTGTGTCGTTATCTGATGAATTTGTTTTATTTTCTGCGTATATTGTTACGGATTTTGCTCCTTCATCTGCTGTTGTTGGTGTCCAATTGTATAGTCCTGTTGAACTTATACTTCCTAAACTTGTTAATACGTCAAATGTTACATTTGATGTTGGGTAATCTGTTGTTACTTGGTATGTGAATTCTTCGTTTGCATTAGCTGTTTGTGCTGGTATTGCATCTATTGTAAGTGCCATTGATGAGCTTACCGTTACTAGCAGTGCTAAAACGATTAGAATTCCTAATATTGTATTTTTTAATTTCATTTTGTACCTCCTCGGAGTTTTTTTAGCGCTAAAACTTTTGTTATCACACTAGAGTGGATAAATATTTATAAACTTTTTGGTAGATTTAACTATTTAATGAGGTAATTTAGATAAATAAAAAATAAGAGTGTATTTTATTTTTTGTTAAAATTAAAGACGGATCCTAAATCAACACGAGATTCTTCCATTTCTGATATGTTTTTTTTTGGTTTTCGCTCAGGTGTTTGAAAGCCTTGTTTTTGATCATTTTGTTGTGGTTGTTCGTTTTGAGGGGTTTGTTGTATGTTTTGCTCGTTATTTGTTGTTTCTTGACTTCTTGTTACGTCTTGAACTATGAATTCTTCGTCGTCTTTGAATTCTATTTTGTAATCTTCTTTTTCTTCAACTCTTATCGGAGCTTCGTTTTGTATTGGTTTTTGTTCTGTGTTTTGAAAACTTAATTCTGGAGTTTCTTGATTTTGTTCAATATTTTGATTTGGTGTTTGTCCTGAAGCTTCTGCTAAACTCATATTTGATAAATCAGGTTCAAGTTCTGTGTTTTGTTGCATGTATTGATTTCTGTTATTATTTTCTGCAGTTGGTACTGCCCTTATTGTTTCTGTTTCTCTCATACTTGCCACGATTTGTTCTGCAGTTCTTGGTATTTCTACTCTTGCATCTTGTTTTTCTTGGAATTCCCTTTTAGGGGCCTCTTTTTCCTGGGTTTGTGATGGTGATTCTCTTTTATGCATATTTATTAGTGTGGGTGCTGTTCCTTTTCTTTCTTCAAATGTTTGATTCACTTTATTGCTTGTATGTGACATTGCTGTCGCCATTCTTATTGCTTCAGTTTCAGATGCTGCTAGTCCTGATTGTTTCAGTGTTGTTGCTAAGTGTCTTACTCTTTCGTCCTGTATATCGTTTATTGAGTTCATTTTTTTCTTTCCTTAATTATTTAATAGATGTTTTGATATTCTAATATACTTAATAGTATACGTGTATTTATAAATTTTACTGTATTTATTATTAAATGGTATTATAAAAAGAAAATTATTATGTCTTTTTTTCCTAGTATTTTTTCTGTTATTTTAAATTCTTTTTCTATTTCAGATATTATTTCTTCATTTCTTTGGCTATTTTTTAAAAGGGAGAAGCAGTATTTTGTTTTTTGGTTTGGTTTTGAGAGTTTTTTTATGTCTTTGATTAATTTTTTTATATTTTTTATGTGGTGTGCTGATGATATGCATATTATAAAATCAAATTTCTTTTCAGAGTATTTTTCAGATATTTCTTCTCCGCTGCCTTCAATCCATTGGTGTTCCGGGTGGTTTTGTTTGGCGATTTTTATTAGTTCTGAAGAAGGGTCTATTCCTTGGATGTTGCAATCAAAGAATTCTGAGCTTATTCCGCTTCCACATCCTATGTCAAGAAGTGTTTGGTTTTTTTCTAGATTTATTTTTGTTTTTATTATTTTGAATTTTTCTCTTTGTTCTTCTCCATAAAGATTATTGTAACCAGATGCAATTCCATCATAGTATTTTGTTGTTTCTTCTTGCATTGTGTTTAGAATTGTGTTGTTGTTTTTATTCTTTTTTAAATACTTAATTTTCCAATTAGGCTTGCTGCTATTATGCTAAATGTTATAACGCATATTCCTGCTATTGCAACATATAGTATCGTTCCTTTTAGCATGTTTTTTGCGATTTCGTCTTTTTCACTTAATTTGTCTGCTCCGTTTTGTATTCCATTTATCATTATTGAAAGAATTAGTGTTATTTGTACTACGTATAATCCTACTATTGCTTGGAAAAAGTAGGTTGGTACGCCTCCGCCTCCTAGCATTGCAAATAGTGATGATGAATCTGCTAGTGCTCCTGATGTTCCTGTATTAAAATCCGCCATTTTTTGTGTGAGGCTTCCCATGATTTGTGTTATCATTCCAGTTATTCCTACTACTATTCCTGATATTGCTGGCGTTAAGAATGCTATTTGTGATTTCATGCTTCCTACGATGTCTGACATTAAATCTTTTAGTCGTTCATCAACCCTGTGCATTGATTTTATGTATTCTGCTACTGTTATTAGTGCTTGACTTGCAATCATCGGTCCTTTTTTACTGCTTTCTAAAAATACTTTCATGCTGCTTTCTACTATTGATGAGGGATAGTTTTTTAGCGCTCCATTTTTTATATTAAATATTGCTTCTTCTACTCCCATTCCTAGTTTTACTATATTTATTGTTACTTCTTCAAAGAATCTTCCTGATTGTGTTCCTTTCATTACTTGGGCTACGTTTGAGAATGCTATTTCTGCAGGTACTCCGTCTGCTAATCTATTTCCTAGTTGGAATAGTGCAGATGCAAATTCTAGTTCTAGTTTTTTTGTTCTTTCTTGTAATGACATTAAATTTGTGGTTTTTAATTTGTTATATAGTCCGATGCTCAGGCCTATTGATAATGGTATGAAGAGGCTTAATATGCTTGCTCCTAATCCGAAGGGGCCTATTAATGCGCTTTTTCCAGAACCTAAATCTACTGTTCTGTAGTCTAGAAATCTTAGATATACTTCGGATGCATCATCTAAATCATAATAGTTTAATATTTGAAATTCGTTCGTTAGTACTAAATCGTATCCTGGATTTATTGTGTGGATTAATAATGGTAGGATTCCTATTGTGAATAATATTATGAATATTAATACGCTTGCGAGCATCGGTGTTAATTCTATTTTATTTTTTGAATCTTTCTTTTTATCTAATTTTATTACTATTTTATCATTTTTTTCTTCTGCTCTTAAATTACTTAGATCTATTCCTCCGTATCCTGATGGTCTTGTTGATAATATTTCTCGTCCCATATAATATACTAGTACGGGTAGTGCTATGTTATACATAACAAATAAATGATACCATCTTGCTTCTGGTATAAAACTTGTTGCTAGTGGTAAAATTACTAGGCCTAATATTGGTAGTATTACTCCGAGCATGTGTAGTGTTGTAATTGGACTTTTTAGGTCGTGTGTGTAGTGTAACATTTTTTCAAATGTTTCATCTAAAATTACTGATAAACTTTTGTCTAGGGCTTCTTGTCTTCTTGTTTCTGATGTTTCGTAAAGTGATGATTGTATAAGGTGTGTGCTTTCTATAAATTCTGGATTGTATCTTCTCCATGTTTCTAAATAATTATCTAGTGATTCGTTTACTGAATCAAATTTTCCTGTTTCTATGTCCCATATTACTTTTTTAAAATCTAAACTTAAAGGGGGGTTTAGATGTTCTGCTGCAAAATCTATTGCTAGTTCTAGGTTTGGTGTGTGTCTCATATAGGTTACGATGTAAAATATGCTAAGGACCATTTGGTTGCTTGCTTTCATTCGCCAGATATTTGCAATTATAAATGGTAGTTTTGATAGTGGTAAAAACATTATTAGTGCTAAAATTAATCCTGAGAATACAAAAAATGTTATTTCTGTTGTTCCTGTACTGTCTGAGAATACAACTAAATATCCTAGTATTATGGATATTAATATTATTGCAAGTGATGTGAGTGCTGCAAAACTTGCAGTTCCTGTTGGACTAATATTTAAGTGGCTTATTTTTATTGCTTCTTGTATATCTGGTATTTTTTTTTTATCAGGTGTCATAGGTATTATTTTTTCTGCAAACCCACATCCTTTTTCATAAAATGATAAGTTTTTTGGCATGAATGTATCTTTAAAAGTATTATAGTCTGATGTGGTTACTGGTTTTGAATTTTCTATTTTATCGCCTAGAGCACCTGCTAGTTTTTTCTTGTATTTTCTTTTGAATTCAATATAATCCAGATCTTTTCTATTCATTTTATTTAGCTTTTTTTCGTTTAATTTGTGTTTTTGCCCATTCGTGCCATTCCATGAATATTTTTTTGCTATTTAGGGTTCCTGTTTCTTCTATTATTTTATCACTTATTCTGTGGAATTGATCATTTGAAGATATTATGAATGGTGCTTCTAGAATTTCAGGGTCATTTTCTTTTTCACTTAATTCTAATAATGCTTCTTTGGTTTTTGCTCTTAGTAGTATGTTATCCCATACTGCATCCCAGTTTCCTGTCCAATCTTTTACGTTTCCTGCTATTGCTTTTAGTATTTCAGAATCTCCATTTAATAGTTCGTCTGTTGGTTCTAATTTGTCTGTTTTTGAGTTGTATCTCATTAGGTCTACGAATCCTTTTTCTAGCATTGGATCATCTTCCCAGTCTTTTCTTACTTCACTTATTTGTGTTACTCTTCTCCATTTGTGTAGTCCGTCAGCGCTTCTTATTGGGTTAGCAACAATTATTATGTCTGTTGCTTTAAAGCTTGTTTTTGGAACTTTTAGATCATTTACTACTCTATCATATACTCCGTAAGGGCTATCTCCGTGAATTGTTCCTGCTACCACGTTTGCTAAAGCTCCGACTCTCATTGCTTCGTAGAGTGCTTGTGCTTCTGTGCTTCTTACTTCTCCCACGATTAGTGCTGAGTCTCCCAGTCTTAGTGTTGTTCTTATTCCTTCATCTGCGCTTACTTCGCTTGTTCCTTTGCTTAGTGCAGATGCTACTTTCATGCTTTGAATGTTATATTCTAGTTTTCTTAGTTGTTCTCCTGGCAGTTCTAGTGTATCTTCTATTGTTATGATTCTATATTTTCTCATTATTTCTACCATTACAGCGCCAAGAAGTGATGATTTTCCTGCGCTTCTTGTTCCTGCAACAAGCATTGTTCGATTTCCATCAACTATGAAACTTATTAGTCCTGCGCCAAGTGGTGTTATCATTTTGTTTTTTATGAATAGTGGTAATGTCCATGGTTTATCTCTGTGTCTTCTGAATGCATATGCTATTCCTGTAGGATTTAATGGGCGTGATATAACTCCTACTCTTGCTTTTGCTACGTTTGGTATTTCTATGTCTGTGTCTAGTATTGGGTTTGCTTCGTCTAGTGGTCTTCCTGATAATAGTCTTAGTTTTGATGCCCAGCTTTCTGCATCGCTTATGCTTGGAATTATGTTGGTTCTGCATTCGTTAAATTTTCCATGAACTAGAAATATTGGTGTTTCTCCTGTCGGGCTATTTATTGTTATGTCTTGAACATGTTCGTCTTCTAGTAATATTTCTATTAATCCAAATCCTACTGTGTATCTTATAAGTATTTGTGTGAGTTCTTCTAGTTCTTTTTCTGTTAGTCTTAATTTTTTATGTTCTGATAATTCTTGTAATAGGTCTGTTCCTACATTGTAGAATATTTCTCTCATTCTTTGTGGATTTACAAAGTCTTGTTCTTCAGGTTGGTGTTCTGATAGAATTTTTCTTGCCATATCTAAAACTTCATATTTTTCTTCTGAGAGTTTAAATTCTGGTGGTGTTACGTGGTAAAGATATTGGATGTTATCTGTGGTTTTGAATATTATTACTTCTGTTTCTCCTATGTTGTAATTCATTACTTCTTCTGCATCTTTTGGATATGATGCCATTATTTTGGTAAACATAAAATCTGGTTTTATGTTTGGTGTGAATATTTTTCTGTATATGTCTCTTTCTCCTATTTTGTATCCTGCCGTGTAGGGCATCGCTATTTGTATTAGATTTGTGTTTTCTAGAACTTTCATTACGTATTCTAAAAGTGTTATGTAATTTTTTCTTGCTGCATAAAATTTGTCATCAAATTCTTTATCTAATTCTATTTTTTCTTTTCTTAGTGTTCTTGTTATTTCTATGTATGTTCCTATTGGGTCTCTTAATAATTGGTTAAAGATTAAATTGTGAGTTTCATTATATCTTCTTGTTAGATTAAATTTTGCATCTTCTCCTAATAATTCATTTAATGCTTGATATGTGAATAGTTCTTTATTTTTTATTAGGGATTTGTACACGCTTACTATTTCTATGAGTAATTTTACTTGATCATATTCGTATTCATAATCGTGTTTTTGTGCAAAGACTATTTTTGTTATGTTTGGGTTTGATAATATGAGTTCATTTGTTTTTGCCATACATAAAGAATCGTCTTCTAGAGAGGGTACCCTAGGTATGTTTTCGTAATTTATTAATAGTACATTGTCTGCACCTTCTTTTTCTATATCGTAGTCTTTGAAGAAACCTCTTCCTCTTTTTTTAGGTTCCATATCTCGCCCCGTTTTTTGTGTCTTTTCATTAGTATTTCTTTGTTGTAACTATATAAATGTTTTTGGTTTTGTATCGTATTTTTTGTGTTTTTAGAAAAGATTTAAGTATTAGAAGTTCATTATTTGTTTAAAAGAGGTGTTTGATGGAGAATAAGGATATTGGTGGTTCTTTTTATCAGGGTAATAATCCTGGGTTTAGTGGACAGAATCCGTTTACTTCTAAAAATGTTGAAATTCAATCTCTTAATAAAACGCTTTCAGAGATTTCTTCTAATTTGAGAATTTTAGAGGATCGTTATTATAATTTAAGGAAAAAAATTCAGTTAACTGATCAGGCTTTGCTTGATACTCAAAGGTCTTTTTTTAAGGAGAAGAGAATTCTTGGTGATGATTTGATTCAAACTAAGATGGTTGTTCAAGAGTTAAGTGAGCAAATTGATTTGATGAGGTTGGAAATTGTTGATGCTGTTAAACAAAAAGATTTTAAGGTTTTAGAGAAATATTTGGATCTTTGGGATCCTATGCAATTTGTTACGAGGAAAGAAGTTGACGATTTGATTGAAGAAAATGAACGAGATGAACAAGATGAATAAGTTACTGTTTAGAGTAAAGTTTTTAAAGGTATTAATTTAGTATGATAGTGAGAGGTGAAAAGATATGCCTATTTTTGGTGCAAATCCGGGAATGAACCAGGGATTACCTGTTGATAAAGTTAAAACAATGCGTGCTCAAGGCTTGGATAATAATCAAATTATTCAAACGTTACAAAGAGATGGTTTTTCTTCTAGTGATATTTTTGATGCTTTAAATCAAGCAGATATGGCTAATGAAGGGAATTTTGATTCTGGTGCGCCTTATCCTCAAATGGAGAATAATATGGGTAAAGATGATGGTTTTTCTTCTCAAGGAGTTCCGCCTCCGTCTAATTCTGGTATGATGCAGCCTCCTGGAAATTCTAGTTATGATGGTGATGTTTCTACTGAGGAACTTGTTGAAGCAATTATTGATGAGAAGTGGAATGATTTGATGAAGGATATTAGTAAGGTTATTGAGTGGAAGAATGATATGACTGGTAAGATTACTTTATTGGATCAAAGGTTTAATGATTTAAAATCTGAATTTGATAAGCTTCATAATGCTATTCTTGGTAAGATTGATAATTATGATAAAAACATAACTAATGTTGGAGCAGAAGTTAAGGCTATGGAAAAGGTTTTTAGTAAGGTTCTTCCTGTTTTTACTGAGAATGTTTCTGAACTTTCAAAGCTTGCAAGAGAATTCAAGAAAGGCGCTCCAAGTTCTTCTAAGAAAAAATAATTCTTTTATTTTTTTATTTTTATTTTTTTTCGACTGTTAAGGAGATTCTAATATTAATTCATAAAACTTCATCAAATTTTATATGCTTGAGTGTAAAGCTTGAAACATATTTCGTTATTAATGGGCTAAACATTTAGTCTATATTGGTTTTTGTTAAAAAGAACATTGCGAATGCGCCTATGAACATTATTAGAATTAATCCTAGTACTTGTGGGTTTACTAGTGTGTTTAGTGTGTTTGTTCCAAAGTCATCTGTTGCTGTACCTTCGGGGGTTCCTGATTTCGGGTTTCTGTTTGTCGGATCTGGTATTGCTGTCGGATCTACGTCTGTTACTGTTGGTATTGTTTCTGTGTTGGTTGTTGTTTGTATTTGATTGTTATCTGTTGTTGTTATTCCTTGTCCTTCATTTAGTGTGTCTTGTCCGAATGCATTTCCTATTCCAAAAACTATTACTACTACTACTATTACTATTGCGTATGTTTTGAAATTTGTTTTTGTTGTTCTGTCTGCTATTGTTTTCATATCCCATCCAAATAGCATTAGTGTGAATAAGATTATGAATCCTATAAATAATAGGATGAAGAACCATGGTGTTAGGAAGTATATCATTCTTAAGATGTTTGTATTTGTCACGCTTAGTATTGCGAATGCAAGTGCCATTATTGCGTATATTCCTACTTGTTTTTCTCCAAATGGTTTTACCCATGAGAATAATCCGTACATAAGTACAAATACTAGTAAGAAAGCGAATATTACGCTAAAGTATCCAAGAATCCCTATGTTTAGGAAGGTAGCCATTTTTTAGTTTTTATTTTCCAAAGGCGTTTAATGTTTTTAGGATGTTTTCCCCTTTGTCTTTATCTTTTTTCTCGTCTTTTGTTATGTATCCTATTATTAGTCCGAATACGATTAGTGTTACTATTAATGCTTGAAAATTTTGATCGTATATGAAGTATAGCCATCGCGGAAAGAATGCTCTATTAAATACGTCTGCTGCTGCTAAAAATATTATTCCTATTATTATTATTCCAAATAGTGTGAATCCGCCGCCTAGTCCTTCTTTTGTAAAATCTGCTGGTTTTCCTGATAATCCTAGTATTAGTAAAAGCATTATTACTACGACTGCTACTAGTGCTACGTTTGGTATGAAATTATTTATGATTGTTACTACGTCCCATTGATTTGGGTATGCTCGTGTTATGTGTGGTATTACTACTGCCATGGACATTATTAATGATAGAACTACGTTGAAATTTTTCTTTGGTGTTTTTCCATCATCTTCAGTTCCTAATATTTTTGTTTTTTGTAATACTGAGTATACTATCGTAAATATTAATGCGAATGGTAGTAATGCATCTGTTAGTAAATCGTAATTTGTTCCATATATTATTGAGCTGAAGTTCCAGGCCATTTGTTTTTCACCTATTTATTTTTTTATTTGTTTTATTTATATATTTTGTTTATCTTTAATTTTTTTTTTAATCGTCTTTTTTTTCTTTTTTTGCTTCTTTTGGTTTATTGTCTTTTGTTATGTAAAATATTATTCCAATTATTATTGCTATTAATATTACTGATGCTGTTGCTTCGCTTCCCCAAAAACTATCAAGGAATCCATATATTATATTTAACCAGCCCATTGCATCTAAGAATATTGCGGTTATTGCTATGAATATTATTATTGTGAATAGTGTTATCCATCCTTTTGGTAATTCAAATCCTTCTTTGTTTTCTCTTGACATGACGCCAACTGTCATTGAAAACATTAATATTAAAACCATTATTAATACTATTTTTGATGTTAGTTCGCTTATTAGTGCTACTAGTTGACTGCTTGCAACAACAAAGAATGCTATTACAAAAGCGATCATTGCATTCATATTTTTTCTTGTTACTTGGTGGAATTTGTGATCTATATCTGATCTCCATGGTTCGGTTCCAAGCACTTTTGTTTTTTCTAGGAATGCGAATACTAATGTAAATACTAGTAGAAATGGTAGGACTGTGTCAAATACACCTACTCTTTGCATAAATTCTATTGCGCCGCCGAACGCTGAAGCTGCCATTCTGTATAAAATCCTTTTTTATCTTTATAAAGGTTTTGTTTATGGGGCTAATATGAAACCCTCAGTATTGCCTTGAAGTTAATTTGAAATATTTGCATTTTGTACAGCAAAATAGGTGCAAATATTGGTTTTTTGTTTTTGACGGAGTCAAAAATAGTGCTTCGCAATACAAAAAAGAAGGGTTTCATATTAGCCGTTTATGGGGTTTGGGTGTTTGTTTTAAAATAGTGATTGTTTTTTTTCTTGTTTTATTGAATATTTATTTAAATAGGTGCTAGTTACTATTGTTTGCGTAGTGATGAAGTGAACACCCGATGATCCAATGGAGATGATTATATTGAGTAACTACTGAACGCATTTCTAATAATGTTTGTTAGGTAATATTTTTTTTCAAAAAAGTTATAAACAGATTTAATATACGTGTTTCATGCATTTTTTATCACATATTTCATATTTGTATGTTTTAGTAAATTTTTTTGCTTTAATTATTGGTAAGACAATTCCTTTAGAATATAATTTGACTCTTTTATTGTTTAGTGTGTTTCCTGATTTTGATTATATAGTTGATTTTTTTTATCAAAAATTAAAAAGAAAAAAATACAAGGTTCCGGATAATCATCATTCTTATGCTAGTCATTGGCCTATTGTTTATGTTCCTTTAATAATTATAGCTTTGATTACTCTTGATCCTTTTTTTATTATTGTTGCGGTAGCTATTTATTTTCATTTATTTATGGATTTGTTTTTTTGTAACGAAGGAATTATGTTGTTATATCCTTTTTCAAAAAAGTGGTTTAATTTTTTTTCAAAGAAAACTGCTAAGAAACCTGGTTTAGATTGGAATAAGGCTTATTCTAATTTGTGGATTTTTAAAGTTGATAAAATTGCTTTTGTTATTTTTGCAATTCATTTTATTGTGGTTTATTTAATTTAAAAATGGGAAAAGAAATTTTAGAAAAAATTTTGAATTTGCTTTCTTCTAAGAATATTTTTTTTGAACATTTAATTCATACTCATGTTCATTCTAGTGAGGATGCTGCTAAAATTAGGGGTAATTCTGTTGGGCAAGCTGCTAAGGCAATTATTTTAAAGTGTAAAAAAAGAAATGGAGATTATGAGTTTATTCAGTATGTTCTTCCAGGAGATAAGGTGATTGATTTTAAATCTTTTAGAAAACATTTTGATTATAAAAGTACTAGTCTTGCTCATCCTGATGAAGTTTTAGAAATTACAGGTTGCGTTATTGGTAGTGTTCCTCCTGTAGGTCCTTTATTTGGTATTAGGAGTTTTTTTGATGAATCTGTTTTGTGTAATGAGTTTATTTTTTTTAGTGCTGGGACTCATTTTGATTCTGTTAAAATAAAGAGTAAGGACTTTATGGATTTGTTTGATTTTGAAATGGTTAATTTTTCTTTAGAAAAATGATTTATTATGGGTATTTATTTACTTATTTACTTAATTCACTTATGCATTGTTGTTTTAATTCTTGATTTATTATTCCATTACAAAATTGTGGTTCGTTTGATGCTTTGGCGTTTTGATATAAAAAGGCATCTTCACTATCTGATTTTTTTTGTGTAATTTCTTCTATTGAAATATTGGTGTTGTTTTTAATCAGTTCAATAGGTAGTTCTATTTCTTGTTTATTTAATTTTAATTCTGTGATGCATTTATTCTTTAGACTTAAGTTTGTTATTTCTTGACAGAATTCTATTATGTTAGTATTTAATGCATTTTGATAAAGGAAATGATCATTTCTTTCTTCTTTTGTTGTGTTATCTATATGTATTTCTTTTGATTCTCTTATTTCATCAAAGCATTTTATTTTCAATTCTTCTGAAGATATGCCTTGGCAAAATATGTTGTTATTTTCTCCTTTTGCAGAAGCATATAAAAATAAATCGTCATTTGCTATTTTTCTTTCAATTGCATCTTCGATTTGTAATTTTTTATTAGATGTTTGATTTGTTTCGTTTTCGTTTAATTTTTTTGTTGGTGTTAATAAAATAATGATTATCGCGATTATTATTATTGAAACTATGCTTATTATTATTTTTAATTTTTGGCTTTGATATTGCATGAATTATTATTTTTTTTTCTATTTAAAAAAGTTTGTTTTTTCTTTTTTTACTGTTTGATAGATTATTTTTTTAGAAATATTTATATACTGATTTCTAATTTATATAGATATGAATAAAAAAGTATACATTTTTGTAGGTTTGTTTTTTGTTTTGATGTCTTCAGTTTATGCTGCTTGCCCTCCAGGTTTTAAAGTTGATTCGTGTGTGTTCGGTTATCATAAACCTTTATACACATATGCTGTTGAATCTGTTTATGATTCTGGAGCTGGTCAGTTCCCTGCAGCTTTAAATGCCTTAGGAATAAGATTTGAAGATGGTGCTTCAATAACTAATGGTAGGTACCTAAGATTTTATACTAATTCAGTTTCTCCGAGAAATGATATTTGGGCTATTCGTAATAATGGGGCTGTATTGGAAGTTTTTGATACTAAAACGAGTAAAGTTTCTTTATCTTTAGATAGTACCGGTGACGTAGTTATTGATTTAAGTTAAGTTTTTTTTTTATCACAAATTCTTTTTTGAAATCATTTAGAAATTCTTCGTATTTATCTTTTTTTATTGCTTCTTTTGCTTTTCTTATTAGTTCTTGTAAGAAGTATTGGTTGTGTATGCTTTTTAGTCTGTGTCCTGCTGGTTCTCCTATTTTTGTTAAATGATACAGATATGCTTTTGTATAATTTTGACAAGTGTGGCATCCACAGGTTTTTTCTATTGGTGTAAAATCTTCTGCATACCTTCCTTTGTCTAGGTATATTTTTCCTTTGCTTGTAAAGATGCTTGAGTGCCGCGCATTTTGTGTTGGGTATATTGAGTCAAAGCAATCTACTCCTTTTCCTATCATTTCTAAAATATCAACGGGACTTCCAAGGCCCATGACGTATCTTGGTTTATTTTCTGGTAAAAATGGTATTGAATTATCTACTGCTTCGTACATGTATTTGCTTGGTTCTCCTATTGCAACGCCTCCTATTGCAAAGCCGTCAAATTCATGTTCTGATAAAAATTTTGCTGATTCTTCTCTTAGTTTAGGATAAAAATTTCCTTGCGATATTCCAAATATTAATTGTCTTTCTTCTATTTTTTGTTTGTTATTTGCTTCTCTTAGTTTTTTGTGTTCTTCAAGGCTTTGTAATCCCCATCTATGTGTGTTTTCCATTGCAATTCTAGCTTCTTCTTCTGTTATATTGTATGGTGTCATGTCATCTAGCATCATGGCGACATCTGAGTTTATTTCCCATTGGTTTTTCATTGCTAGTTTTGGTGTTAGTATTATTTTTTTGTTATCGTATGGGCTTCTAAAGTGTATTCCGTTTTTTGTTTTTAGTTCAAAAAAACTTGAGCTTGCTTGAAATCCTCCGCAATCAGTAAATACTACTCCAGAAAAATTCATGAATTTATGGATGCCGCCTACTTTTTTCATTAGTTCAGTTCCAGGTCTAAGACTTAATAGTAAACTATTGCAAATTACGGCTTTTGCTTCGCATTTAGTTCCTAGTTTTTTGTAGTCGTCGGTTGTTATGTGTTTTCCTGTGGCTTTTGTAACTACTGGCATGAAAAAAGGTGTTTCTATTGTTCCTGATTTTGTTTTTAGTATTCCGACTCGTGCTTTTCCTGATTTGTGGGTTATTTGAAATTGATTTTCTGTTGTTTTTTTAGATATATTTTGGTTCATGATTTTAGAAAAATAAAAACATTTAAAAAGATGATTTTTTATATTTCTTATAGCGGAGTGGGGAGATGAAAATAAATTCAAAGAAGGTATTTTGTCAAAGTATATTTTTGGTTTTTATTATTTTGTTTTCAAATTCTGTTGTTTCTCAAAATTTAAATTCTGCTGATTGTAATGGGAGTTTAAGATGTACTTTTATTAAAGCTCAAGTTGAAAAGGATTTTTCAGTTTGTGAGGATCTTAATGGTTCTTTGTCAAAATCTTGTAAGGGTGCTTTATCTGAATTTTTAGGAGACGTTGAAGAAAAAAACAAATTTGATAATTATTCAGAAATATCAAGATTTAATTATTTTTATTTGGCTTTGATTATGTTGTTTTTGGTTGTTATTTTAATTTTATTTATTTATTTTAGGTATAAAAAGAGTGCTTACAAATGAATTATATTAAAAAATTTACTTCAATTTTTTTTTATTTAACGAGTTTTTTTAGTAAAATACATTTTAAGAATTATGTTTTTTATATTATGTTTTTTATTTTTTTATTTTTTTTATTTGTTAGTGTTTCTATATTTTCTTCTGTTGATGATTTTGCAGCTAAAGTTTCTGCTAGTGGGGGTGATGCATCTGATGCTGTGTTTGTCATTGAAGAAAGTTTTGGAGATATAAGAATTGTTCTGCCTTATGCATTTACATTAATATTCGTTCCTTTTTTTGCTTTGGTTTTTATTCCAAATGTTTTTTCAAATTTAATTAATAAAGGTGTTTTTAAACTTTTAACTTTTAGAGTTTCCAGAAAATCTATTTTTTTGGCATTAGTTTGCAGTATTTCTTTTTTGTTTTTATTTGCTATTATTATTTCTTTTTTATTTTTATTTTTATTTTTATTTTTATTTTATGGTGTTGATTTTCATAATTTATTTTTTGTTTGGACTCCTCTTATTGTCAGTATTTTATATTCTATTTCAATAGTTTGTTTATTTTCTTTAACTTCTATTTTTTTTAGATCTGCTACATTATCTATGGCTTTGTCTCTTTTATTTATAATTTTATTTTTAATAATTTCAAATATTGGTTTTTTTCAATTTTTTTCAATTTTTTATTATTTGCCTAAAGTAACTGAAGATGCAGTGTTTAAGATTGATTGGAGGATATTAGGGTTTCTTGGTTTATCTTTTATTTTTGTTTTTATTGGAAACAATATTTTTAAGAGGAGAGTACTATGAATTCTTTAATAAAAATAAAAAATGTGTCTATATCTTATGGTTCTGATGTTATTTTATCTAATTTAAATTTGGAATTTGTTGCAGGGAAAATTTATGGGTTGATTGGTGAAAATGGTGCGGGTAAATCAACATTTATTAATGTTCTTAGCGGCGCATTAACTTCTTATTCAGGTAATTTAATTTTAAATTCTAAATCTATAGGTGTTGTCAATCAAGAAGTTTCTTTGCCAGATAATTTTTCTGCTAAAGATGTTTTATATTTTTTAGCTAAATTAATAAAACCTAAACTTTTTAAAAAAAAAATATTTGATGAAATAAATTTAGCTTTAAATCTTGTTGGGGCAACTAGTTTTTCTGATATAAATTTTAATAAATTATCTAATGGTATGAAGATGCGGATTTTAATTGCTCAAGCAATTTTGTTTTCTCCCAAAATTTTGGTGTTTGATGAGATTTTATCTGGGTTAGATCCTAAAATAAAAGTTGATATTAGAAATTTAATTTTGAGATTAAGGGAAAAGAACAGGGTTATAATTATTAGTTCTCATTTACTTGAAGATTTAGAGTTGGTTTGTGATGAATTTTTGTTTGTTAAAAATAAATCTATTGTTTCTGTATCTGAAAATAAATTAAAAAGTAAATCTTACATATTGAAATTAAAGGAACATAAAGAAGTTCTTTTATTTTGTGATTTTTTGAAATCTAAAGGAATTAAATTTGTAGCATTAAGCGATTTGATTTTTAGTTTACAAGTAGATAAAAACGAAACAATTATAAATGAAATTACAAAAAAATTTAATGTACTAGATATAAAATCAGGCTCTTATTTGGAGAGTCTTTTTGAGGAGTGGTGATTACTTGTATATTAATATAAAAAAAGGGAGTATGCTTAAAATAGTAATTTTAATATTCATTTTTATTTTATCTCAGGTAGTTTATGCTGCTGAAAATGATCAAACAGGAACTCTTGGAATATATTCTGTAGAATTTGGTTCTGATGGTGATATTTCTGATTCTAATGAAATGCTTAGTTTTGAAGATTTTTCAGTTGCGGATTTTTTAGTTAAAATTGAGCATAAGGATAACATTGTTGTTGATGGGTGGATCTTAATTATTTCTTTTTGTAATGATGAACTTGCTTTTTGTCACGAACTTTACAGAGAAAATCTTCCAAAATTTGATGGTAGATATGAAACTAAAGAGTTTAATATTTATTTAGAAGAATCTGGCGATTCGTTGTATCCTTTTCCAGAAAATTCTAATATGTTTTTATATTATCCAGGCGAATATTATTTTAAATTTAGAATAGAGACAGGTGCTGAGTCTAATATCAAAGATGGTTCTGCGGATGTATATAATGTTCCTTATGATGTTTATTGTGTTGATTTTGAAGATTGTGAAACTAATCTGAATTCAGATCTTAATCCTAATAATGATGCATTATCATTTCAATGTACGTCTGGGATGTGTGTTCCTTTTTCATCAAATCCTTTACCTGTAGCAAATAAAGATTTTTTTAATATTGCTAAAGATAGTTCTTCCACCGTTTTAGATGTATTGAATAATGATGTGGATCCAGAAGGAAACGGTTTAAGCATTATTTCTGCAGAACAGCCTAATTTTGGATCTATTTCTCCTAATATGAATGAAATTAGTTATGTTCCTAATCCTGGTTTTTTTGGAAGTGATTCTTTTGAATATACTATTAGGGATTCTAATAATTTGGAAACTAAAGGCATAGTATATATTAATGTGTATAATAATGATGATTTAATTTCTGAATCTTTTGAAAGTTATAGTGTATTAAATGGTCAACTATTGGGAAAAGTTTCAGGAAATACTAATAAAGAAGATTTATATTTTTATCAATTAGATTTAATAGGTAATGTTCGTTCAGAATTTAATGAATTTGGCCCTATTAATTTTGCAGATTTTTTACCTTATGGATCTTCTATAACGGATTTAGCAGGTTCTATTGGTTATAAAAGTTCGATGTATGATAAATTTTTAGGTTTTTATGGTACTTATATGCCTGAAATAGGACGGTATTTTTCATATACTTCTTCAGATTTATCTTTCTTAAATTCTCAAGAATTTAATGCGTATTCATATAATCTTAATAATCCTTATAGGGATGTTGGATATGAATCTCAACTTATGGATTTATCGATTCCAGAAGGGCAAAATGGTGTTGAGGGTAAATCTGTTACTGGAGGTCAAACTGTTCCTCAAGTTATGCGATTAGTTCCTCCAAAAATTGCAACGCCTATATTTCCGGTTGATGCAATTTTAAGTATAGGTAGTGCAGCAATATCTGTTATGAATGCTAATTTTTTAGAAGAAGGTACGCCTAGATCTATTGAACTTCTTGAAATGCCTGAAATGGAAACGAAAACACATGTAACTTTTGATGTTGTTAGTAAGGATTTAGATGTTGCTTATACTGTCGGTTATACGCAGGCAGGCGCGGATCAAGTTAGAGCCGAATATTTGGCTGCGGGTTTTGAAGAAGTACAAGGAGAAAACGGTTGGAGTTATTTTACATCAGACAAAGATGCAACAACTCAGATTAATGCGGAATATTTATTAAATGATGATACGATAAAAACATATGAAATGAATGATGTTGGCAAATTTGCTGTTTCATCTAATCCAAAAAATATTGGGAAAGTATTAGAGATTAATGGTCTTGATGGCAAAATTCAAGGGACATCTGCATTAATTAGCAATATGATTCGTATGGATTTGGCTAATAAAATAGATATATTTGTGCCCAGAATTTCTTTTTCATGGGGGAATAAATGAACTGGTTAAGAAAAAATAAAAAAATTGCACTTTTTATGATTTATTTAGCTGTAAGTTTGATTTTTATAATGCCTTATGTTATAGGTCAAGAATCAGTTGGTAGTTCTAAAGCTACAGGCGATCTTGCAGTGAATATTCCTATTGTGCATGTTCCTGGTAAAGGTAATTTAGATTATGATGTGTTATTGTCTTATGTTGGTGGTGATGGTATTAAACCTGGAACTCCATCTTCTTGGGTTGGTTTAGGTTGGGATTTATCCGCAGGTTCTATTTCAAGGCAAGTTGTCGGTTTTCCTGATGATTTAAATGTTAAAGCTAGCGGGGATTTAGCAAACACGCATTATTTTAAGTATTATAAAGAGGATATTGATACTAGGACTTGGTGGGAAAAATATGGTCCTACTATATTTATGATTGTTTTAATGGTTGTAAGAGTTGTTTTGGCTGCGGTTACAGGAGGTACTTCTGAAGCAACTTTTATGGGATTTTTATTTACTTTGGCACAGAATTTAGCGATGCAAATTGGGACTCAAATTTTATCAGCATTAGTGTTTGGTACTTCTTTAAAGATTAGCATAGGTTTTACAGATTTAGTGTTAGCTTCACTAAGTTCTTTCACAGACGTATTCGGTGGGCCATTAGGAGAATATAATGAAGATATATTTGGTTCTTTTACAGGAACTTTTAATCCTGATGGAACTTTAACTGCACTTGGTGAGTTGGTTAATATTGCAGAAGGTGTTGAAATAGCATTGGCACTCAAAGGAGGAATAGAAGGCATAAATAAATTATCGGGGTACATAGATTCTTTAAATATAGACGAAGGTGAATATGAAAATATTAACAAAGCGTACACTACCAAAGGATTTTTTTATAGTTTTAATGAATATCAAAATGTTTTTGATAAAACCATAGTACAAAATGATATTGGTCAACCAGATAAATATTCCGTTTCTGGTCCATGGAGTTCTGAAATTTTTCCTGCGTCTAAATATGTTTCAAAAGAAAATTCTGGTGGATATTGGGAGTCATTTTATATTCCTGTCGGCACTTTTGAGGATTCTCCCGAGGACGTATTTCAATTTTATCCTAAGGTTTTAGAGGGTATTGAAACTTATACTATTGATTTTAGAACAGGAATTTCAGGAGCTTGTAATGATTTTACTCCATCAGAGGGGATTGGAAATCTCGATAGGAGTACTATTTGTAATAAATATGAGACTTATATAGATATGTTTATTGTTACAGGTCCTGATGGAACAAAACTCATTTATGGGAGTCCAAATGTGCCAGGGAGTATTATTAGAATGCATAAACAATATAATGTGTTTATGTTTCATGGATATGCAGACGGTTCAGAAAAATATCTTAGACAAGAATCTGCTTCTTTAACACACCACCCTATTGAGTGGAAACTTGTTGCGATTTTAGGATCTGATTACGATACGGATCATCAACCATTATATCCTTTAAGTTCACCTAATATTGAAGATTTAGATGGTTCTTGGGTTGCTTTTAAGTATGATGTTGTTGCAAATTATTTAAATCCTGCAAATCAATGTGCTTTTGTTGGTGGTGACCCTACAGGATTACCAATTATGGATCCTTTAGCATTTCAAAGAGATGGTGATAACGGTTTTGATAGAAAAGATAGTTATGATTGGTCGATTAATTCAGTGGATGTAAGTTATTTATCTGAAATTCAAACTCCTTATTATGTTGCTAAATTTAATGTTGAAGATTCACATTCCTTAAATGATAAAGAAGCTCCTAAATGGAAACAAACACATAATTATTATTTAGGATGGGATAGGATGTATGCTACAGATACATTTTTTTGGAATGCACAAACTAATATATTTAAGGATGATAGGGATTGTGAGTCAGAAGATAATACTATGAAAAAAATATTAAAAAGTGTAGATTTATATAGGCGCCAATCGCCTAATGGTGATATTGGGTTAAAAACCAAAACAGTAACTTTTGATGGGGATTATATTTTAAAAAATACATTTAATTATAATGAATATGATTATGGTTTGACGCCTCATCAATATACTTTAAAATCTGTTACTTCATGTTTTTTTGATTCGAGAAATGAATTATGTTCAAAGCCATATTCGTTTAATTATAATAAGTTTAATTAGGTAAAAAAATGAAAGAGAAAAAATATGTGAAAGGAATTACAAAAACAATTTTGTTATTTTTGTTTTTATTATTGTTATTAAATTCTGTTAATGCGTATTATTGGCAAAGCGATAAATCTATGGATGATAAAGAATTAGATGCATGTAATTCTGGCGTACCTACTTGTGAAGTTCAATATAAACCTCCAACTACAGAGGGGAGAGTTTATGAGTCTATGGTTTTATCAGGAATTTGTTCTGATGTGGGTGATAAGAATGGTGATGGATCTGTTAGAAAAAGATGCATTCCTTTTAAGTATATGGTTGATTCGTTTGGAATGTTTTTTTACAAACCAGAAACAAGCCTTATGAAGAAAGCAAAAGCAGATCATGGAGAAAATATAAAATTTAATCCTTTATTATATGCAAATTCACCTACTAATGCCCAAGGATACTTTGTTGGAGGTGATGCAGATGCATATTCGACATTTTTAGATCCTGTTTATTTTCCAGATTATGAAACTAATTGGATGTTAAATTCTATCACGACACCTACAGGTTTAAGTTATGATTTTAGATTAGCAACTGATACTTGGAAATATAGTAGAGGTGATATAGATAATTATTATAATTTTTTAGATTATAACTCAAACAATTATGGTGGGGGTGCAAGAGTTGCAGTTACGATAAGAACCGATCCTTTAATTGGTAAGTTATATGAACGAAATGTGTATGATGAAGGAACATTAAATGTTGTTCCTGTAAAATCTGCAGGGTATATGGATGAAGAGGATTTAAGAAAAAGAAGTCATAGAGGTACTACTTATGTTAGTGGAAGCGTTTTATATGGAGAAACTGAAACTGCGTTTTCTTTGGATGATGCAGATTATGTTAGTTTTGGGAATATTAAAAATTATTTTTCAACTATTGCATCAACACCAGAAAATACTCAAGGCCTAATAGATTTTGATGTTAATGATTATAATGTTGGTTTTTTAATGGATAGGTATTCTAAGGCTATTGGAGTTCAAGACAATAACTTAAAGTGTTGTTCTGCAACAATTGGAAAATTTTTTGTTGAATGTGATTCTATGGGTCCTGATTCTATTTCAGGTCCAGATAATATTCCATTTGGATCTGTAGTTCCAAAAGGAACTTCTTGTACTAAAAATTTTATGTATGATGAAATTTTAAAATTAAAGTATAGTGAGTATAACTATGGTAAGGAACAGTATTCTTGTGCTGTAAATGAAGATTCTCAAAATCCAGGACATCCTTTTTTAGATTTTAACAGTATGTCTGTATCATCATCTAGTGATCAAGGTTATAATCCAGAATCAGAGTCTTGTGCTAATATTTTAATAGGAGTTCCAAATTGTCCTTTAAATACTAATTTAAAAAATAATGCTGATTGTAAATGCGGAGTTTATAGAATATTTGATAGTTCAGAATTAGACACTGTTCAGTGTGTGGAGCATAATATTTTAACAGGTTCGGTTAGAGAATTAAAAGAAACAAATCCCGAAAAAATGGGCGCTGCTGCAGGAATAAGTAGATCTTGGACAAGAGGAGTAAACTATAGAACTATTATTGATACGCCTTTTTATGATAAAGATATAAGAAGAGATTTTGATGCAATTGATGCTGCGTTAATAAGAATGGGGAATGCAAGAGTTAATAGTTCTTATATTTTTGCTTATCCTAAATCTTTTACAGGTTTATCTGCAGGATTTTTAGTTCCTGAAAAAAATACTATGATAACAACAATGTCTGATTCTTCAGGTGAGGAAATTAAAAATTATGTTTTATTTGAAGATTATAATTTTTATAGAGGTGGTTTTTTAACTACAAAAAATAGGGTTTTAAATTATGATAATGATTTAAATTTACAAGAATCAAAAATTATAACTGAAACTAAAAATGCGATTAATACACAAACAAATATAAAATCTGATTTAAAATATGATAAGGAACACGTATTTGGATTACATAGTAAGAATAAAAAAAGTGATGATTCAGGAAATATTATTTCAGAAAATAATTTTGAATATGAAAAAATAAATAATAAATATGTTCTTAAATCAACAGCTAGCGTTAAGCCTGATGGTTCTAAAATAAATACGAATTATGAGTATGATTCACAAGGAAGACTAATTAAAACAATTAATTCTGATGGTTTAATTAAAAATATGGAATATGATGAATGGGATAAGGTTATAAAAATATGGTATACTGATTTATCTGGTAATTTTGTTGAAGGAACACCTACAAAACCAAGTTTTCAAAATATTTATGATCCAATTACTGGATTTTTAAAGGAAGTTGTTTCTTATAGGGGCGATCAAAGTCAAAGCGTGAGTTACGTTAGAGATCCTTCTGGAAGAATATTGGAAATTTATAATAAAGATACTTCAGAAAATCCTGTGGTTAAATATTTTTATTATGATACTGTTCCAATTAAAAAAATTACAGAAACTTTAATTAGTGAAAACAATTATCAACAAGAAATAGAGTTTTTTTCAGCATCAGGAGATGTATTACAAAAACAATCAAAAAATGCGGATGGATTTTACACTATTGTGAATTATGATTATTCTATTTTACATGGTTTAATAAATGTATCAAAACCATTTATTTATGATAGTTTTGGAAGTTACGTTTCAGATAAAAATATTTTAAATTCAGTTCCTAAAAGCATCAAATATGTTTATGAAGATGTTATTGAAGGACGATTAATAAAAAAAGTTTATCCTGATGGTTCATTTACTGAATTCAAATATTCTATTGAAGACGGGCTTCCTGTTGTCACATCTATTGCACCAAATGGAGTTACAAAAAAAGTTTATTATAATTTACAATCTAAACCAATCCATTTAGTTGAAAAAATTGGTGAACGGGTTAAATTACATTCTTATTTCATATATGATACTCAAAATAGGTTAGTAAAAATAATAGATCCTTATGGAAGAACTTCTAGTGAAGCAACTTATGATTTTTGGGGTATTGATGAAATAGATGTTTTAGATAAAGGTACGACGGATTTTGTTTATGATCTTGATACGGGTAAAGTAACAAAAAAAATATATCCTGATCATTCAGCAAATTTTGATTTTGATACATTAGGAAATTTAAAAGAAGCAATTTATGAAGGTATATTAAATGATTAAAAAAATAGTGAAAACAGGAGCTGTTTTATTTTTAGTAGTTTTTTTATCTTTAAATGTTCACGCTTTAATGTATGAAAAATATTTATATGGTTCTGAATGCGATCATCAAACAATATTTACTGAAAATATGTTATGTGGCACATATTATGACGAAGGATCTATTTTATTAGAAAGGGATACTTCTTATAGAACTTCAAGAACTATTTTAACAGATTATTTTAACAATTATTTATTAAATCCGAGTTTTGAAATTGATGTTGGTAATGCAGCTTCATATTGGAATTTTTATGGTTCTGTAGCATCTTCTATAAGTCATGAATATTCTGAAGAAGAATCAAGAACAGGAAGTTATTCTTTAAAAATATCTCGTCCTTCTTTTAATGGTTATGGTGGTGTTAGTTCTTCTAAAATATTTGTTATGCCTAATACTAAATATGTTTTTAGCGGATATGTGAAAGGAAGCAATATTGATAAGTTTTCATTTGATGTTCACTGTTCAAAACAAGGATCTTCAGATAATGATTTATTTTCTTATATTGATAGTTCTAATAGAAGAGTTTCAGGATCTTTTTCTGATTGGACACAAAAATATTTAATTTTTGAAACAGATAGTGATGCGGAATATTGTGATGTTTTTGCATTTTTTTCTTTAGGAGGCTTTGCAGATAATGTTTATTTAGATGATTTTAAATTAGAAAAAACGGATGAAGTTTCTAATTTAAATGTTAGGAATACGTTTGTTGTTGATTATTCTTATAATGATCGTGGAGATATGATAAGAATTATTGATCCGGATGGTTTAAGTTATAATTATTTAATTAATGAAAATAGATTAGCAAAAAAAGTTTATATTAATAATCTTGTTTTGAATGGAGATTTTAATTATGTTGTTGATGGAAGCAAACCTTTTTATTGGGATTCAAAAATTGGCTCGGTAGCTAATTTTATTAAATATAATGGGTTGACAGATAATAGGGTATTAAAATTAAAAGGATTATCTTCTGAAATTTTTCAAGTTATTCCTATTAGAAATACTAAAAGTTATCTTTTAGAATTTCAATATAAAGGAGATATTAAATTAAAATTATTATGGTTGGATGAATTTGAAAACGTTATTTTTGAGGATTCCGTTGATTTATCTGATGTTATTTTTGATTCTTATTTAGATATTTTAAATCCGCCTCCAAATTCAAAGTTTTTAAAATTAAGTTTTAAACATATGTCTTTATCGTCAGCTTCTTTTATTGATAATGTTAAATTATCTTTAGAAAATAAGCCTTCAAACGAAATTTCTGTAGAATACAAGCCAAATGGTCAAATATCTTCCATAGATTATGGTTTTGTTTCAACAGAATATGAATATGATATAAGGGATTTAGTTACTAGAATAAATACTGTTAATTCAGATGGTGCAACTTATTTTGATGAATCTTATGAATATGATGAATCTGGTAATACTGAAAAAATTAATAACAATGAAAGAGGGGTTTATTTGGATTTAATATATGATGATTTGGATAGATTAAAAACAGTTAATCAAGTGGGTGAGTATTATATTGGTTCTGGATGGTCTTCTTTAATATTTGATTATAGTTATGTTGGAAATATAAAGGAAACTAAATTTGATGATGTGGCTAAATCTTATAGTTATGAAGATGATTCAAACAAACTTTCTTCAGCTAAAAACAAAAATTTTAATTATTTTCCTGGAGGAAAAGTTTCTACTATAGAAGATACTGTAGATTCTTCAATTGTTTCATTCGAATATAATGAGTTAGGGAGAGTTGCAAAAATAGAAATGGGTGATGGTCAATATAGTGCATATGCTTATTCTCCTACAGCTGTTCAAAGAAAAAGAACAGTAAATGTTTTAGGAGATTCTCTAGAAATTTATGTATATAAATTAGATGGTACTTTATTATATAAATATGTTGAAGAGTTAAATATCGATGATGCTTGCACAATTAAAAATTGGAATCCAGCTGATAGACATTTCATCATTAAAGGTACTGGCGGCGCCGTAGTTGGTATTGCTGATGATAGAGGTAATATGAAGCTTATTGGCGGTATTACTGAGAATGGTGATGCTTCAACTTCTAGTGGTAGGTCTTTCAAAGTTAGGGGTTCTTCTGGTGATGTTGCTGCTTTTGATGGTTCTGGTAATCTTATTTTGAATGGTGCTTTAAATTATTATCAAGGTTCTGTTGCGCCTACTGATAATCGCGATTTTATTTTGAAGGGTCCTACTGGTCCTGTTCTTATGATTACCGCGGATGGTGATTTGTTTACTAAGGGTTGTGTTAGTGGTGGAGAAACAATTTAATTCTTTTTTTTAGTTATTGCGCGCTAGCGGAAGGGGTTTAATACGAATAAATGCTTTGCATTTATTGTACACAAAATCTTTGATTTTGTCGTACTCCAACCCGCACGGAAACTGTGGTTTCTGGCACAAAAGAAATTCTTTGAATTTCTGTGTGCTAAAAAACTTTTGTTTGTGCATTTAGAGCGGAGATACACGAAGAAAACTTTTCGTTTTCTGTATGCAGGAAACTTTGTTTCTGAGCAGACTCGGAGCAAGGATTTTCATTATTTAATTTTTTTCTGAGGTTTTAGTTCATATTATATTTATTTAAATAAAATACTCCTAGTATCTTCAACATAAATATTTTAATCACTATTAAGTAGTTAAAAAACGAAAGATTTATATAGTTAAATGCGCATAAATTGATTATGATGAAAAAAATATTGATTCCTTTGACAGTATATGCATTTTCTAGTGCAAATATGCTTGCATATTCTAAGCCTCAACCTATTAATACGCCAGGGTTTTTTGATAAAAAAGAAATTGAAAAACAATCTGTATTAGATCCATACTATGAAAAACAAAAATTTAATTCTAAAAGTATGAGTGAAGATACATTTAACATTGAATTAGTTGTTGAACAAGCACAAGAAGATAAACCTGAAAATTATACTAAAAATAATAAAAAACAAACACACAACTATAAATCTACAAATCAAACATATAGCCAACTTCAAAATGCTTCATTTAAAAATGCAAATAAATTTGTGTCAAATAAAAATTACTATAGAAAATTATTAAAAAAATAATTAAAATATATGTTCTTTAATTTTTATTATTCTAAAATGTTTTTAATTGATGTGTTTTTGTTCTTATGAATGTGTTTTGTTTATGTTTTTCATTTGGTTTTTCTAAGTGTATTTAATAATTGTAGTGCTATTGCGCTAAATACTATTGCTATGCTTAGCGCGGTTACGTTTTCATATATGAATAGTAGTATTATTAATAATAGTGCTGTTGCTATTCTTCCTAGGTTTAAGTAGGTTTCTCTGAAAAATATGTGTTCTGCTTTGTTTTCTTTTTTTGCTTTGTTGTAAAATGAGTTGTGAAGGGGTATTGTGAATAGTGGTGCTGTTATTCCTCCAAAACTTTGTATTGCAAATACACCGCCTATTGTTTTTATTAATATTCTTCCTATTAGGGATATTGAGTGAAATACTGTTACTGTTAGTAGTATTTTGAATTTATTTTTGTCTGTTAAGTGAAAGCTTACAAAGTATGTTGCTGCTATCTATGCAAAATCTGATGCGACGTATAAGCCTCCCATTTTTGGCAAACTTGTGAACAAAAAGTATAGTAGTATTGGCCAAAAAAATGCGACTGCTGGATGGTATAGTCCTTCTGCAAAGTATGGTATTACGTAATTTTTTAGTCTTTTTGTTGTGAATTTTTGTAATTTAAAGTTAAATGGTTCGTGGTCGTCTTTTGAAAATATCATTGGTGTGAATGCTATTATTAGTAATATTGCTACGGTTATGAATATTATGGGGTATGAGAATTGCGCTATTGTTATTGCTCCTATTAGTGGCGCTGCTATTTTTGTTAAGGAGGATAATATGTTTGCTATTCCTAGTTGTTTTGCTCCTTTTTTTTGGTTTGAAAATTTTACGAATTCGGTGTGGTATGGCATCCAGTACATTGATCCTTGCATTGCTTGTACTATTGAAATTATTATTATGGTTAGGGTTGTTCCTATTATTGTTTGTATTGCTGTCATATAATTTAAAGTTAGTATGAATATTAGTGTTAGTGGTAAACTTATCCAAAATGCTTTTTTTATTCCTATTTTTGATGCTATTTTCATTGCTAAATACGATGTGGGTATTAGGAAAAAGTATATTGTTGCTATGTACCAGCATACGTTTATTAAAGAAAAACCTTGTTGCAACATGTATATTGGTATGAATATTGCGATTAGAGATATTGCAAAACCTCTTATTGAGTGCATTATGTACATGTCGTTTATGTTTTTTTGAAATAGATGGTGAATAAAATTGTTTGTTTCGTGCATATTATTAGTTTTTTGTAAAAATATTTATAAATAATGCGGTTTTATTGTTCTTTATGGCAAGAACAAAATCGGTAAAATTAAAGTTTGGATTTGATTTGATTAGTTGTATTTCTATTGATCTTGTTAATAATAATTGATTCTTTTTTTGGGTAATTTTAAATAAATTGCTCTGATAGCATTTTAATATCAAAACTTTTTTAATTATTAAAGTAAAAAATAAAAAATAGATAAGGTGATTAATAATGGAAGAAAAAGATTCAAAATTTATATCAATTAAGGATGCGATGAAGTTAGGTCAAGGCATTGTTTCAATTAGGGGCTGGGTTCATAGAGAACGTGGTTCAAAGAAACTTAAATTTATCGTGCTTCGTGACTCTACTGATATTATTCAGTGTGTTATTGAGCTTGAAAAGCTTGGTGAAGAAAAGTTTGAGATAGCTACTAAACTTCAAGTTGAGGCTTCATTGAAAATTGTTGGTGAAATTAAAAAAGATGAGCGTGCACCTACTGGTTTTGAAATTTCAGTAAGTGATTTTGAAGTTGTTGGTGAAAGTGATACTTTTCCAATTACTAAAGATCAGAGCCCTGAGTTTTTGGCTGATAAGCGTCATTTATGGCTTAGAAGTAGAAAAATGATTTCTATTATGAAGATAAGAAGTACTGTTTTTGGTGCTATTGATGAGTATTTTAAGGGTGAGGGTTTTTATGAGTATCATTCCCCTATTTTTCAAGCTGTTCAATGTGAAGGGGGTTCTAGTCTTTTTGATGTTGATTATTTTGGGAAGAAAGGAGTTTTCTTAGCGCAAACTTGGCAATTATATGCTGAACCTGCAATTTTTGCTTTGGAGAAGATTTATACTATTGCTCCAAGTTTCAGAGCTGAGAAAAGCAAAACTTCAAGGCATTTAACTGAGTATTGGCATGCTGAAATGGAGGTTGCTTGGGCTACTTTTAAAGATATTCAAGATTATGGTGAGGCTTTGATTAAATTTGTTGTTAAAAAAGTTCTTGATGAAAGACTTGAAGAGTTAAAGATTCTTGAAAGAGATCCTGAAAAACTTAGACCTACTGTTGAAAAACCATTTCCTAGGATGACTTATGATGAGGCATTAGTAATTTTGAAAGACAAATGTGATATGGCTGTTGAATGGGGAAAAGATCTTAGAACAATTGAAGAGGACAAGTTAAGCAAGCTTTATGATACACCAATACTTGTTACGCATTATCCAAAAATTGTTAAGGCATTTTACATGAAGCAATCTCCTGAAAGAGAAGATGTTGTTCATGGAGTTGATTTTATTGCTCCTGAAGGTTATGGTGAAATAATTGGTGGTAGTGAGCGTGAGTCTGATTTAGGCGAGATTAAAAGAAAGCTTGAAGAGGAAGGTGAAGATGTTTCTCAGTATGATTTTTATCTTGATACGAGAAAATATGGTTCTGTTCCTCATGGAGGTTTTGGTTTTGGTGTTGAGCGAGTTATTTCTTGGATTTGCGGTCTTGACACGATTAAGGATGCGATTCCTTTCCCAAGAACCATGCTTCGTTGGACTCCATGAGTAGCTCTTGAGTATTAATTATTTTTATTATTTTTAAGTAGTTTCATAAAAGAAATGTTTATATATTTATCGTGTTTTTTTTTTATTATGGGTTTGTTTGATTTAGCTATTGATAATCTTTTAGAAAATAATAATTCTGGTAACTTTAATTTGGGTCCTGGATTACTTTTGAATTTTAATTTTATTAAGGAAATTAATTTAATTGAAAGTTATGTTGAGATAGATAACAAAAACATGTTTTTAAATAATTCTGATTATGAATATATGTGGTTAAATTTAACTTCGTTTCCAAATATAGAAAAACAAGATTTTGATGATTTGAAACATGCTAAATTTTCAAAAAATATGATGTTGTTTTTTGATAAAGATATTGGTGAGGAGGATGTTGTTTTTAGATTTAAAAATTCTGACACTTCTTATTTAGAAAATTATGTTAAGGATAAGTGGTTAGAATATACTAGTTCTATTAAAGATTTTTTTTTCTCAGGAATTTTATCTGCTGTCAAAAATAAAATTATAAACGAAGTTTATCGAGTTAATAAAATTGAAAAAAATTTATATGCTAGAGAGTTTAAAGAAGATTTTTCTGGTTTGGAATCTTATGTGTTTGATGATATTATAATTCGGGGTGTTGCTTGGAAGATGATTTCTGATTCTTCAGAGAAAATTTACAAGTCAACAGATCCTGAGTTTTATTTATTTAAGGAACATAATAGTTTAAGTGATTCAGAAATTTTTAAAAATATTTATAATGAGTATAAAGAAATTCATTTCGCTGCAAAAAAAGCTTATATGGCTCTTGAAAAATTTATTAATTGATTTTTTTTAGGTATTCTTTTAGTTCTTTGTGATTTTTTAGAATTATGTCTGCGTCTTCTAAATATTTTTTGGAGAGTGTTGTTTCTAGTGCTATAACTTTTATTCCTGCATTTTTTGCGCTTTGTATTCCTAGTGGCGCATTTTCTATTACGATTGCTTCGTTTGGTTTGATTTTTAATTTTTTTAGTGCTGCATTATATGGTTGTGGTGATGGTTTTCCTTTTTTTGTGTCGTCTCCAGTTATTATAAAATCAAATATGTTTGGGAAATTTTCGTTTATTGTTTTTTGTGCAAATTCTTTGTGTGCACCGGTTACTATAGCTAATTTTATGTTTTGTTTTTTTGTTTTTTTTAGAATTTGTTTTACAGAATATATTTTTAATTTGTATATTTTTTCAAATTCTATATTTTTTTCAGCTACAATTTTTTTCTTTTGTTTATCTGTAAATTTTATGTTGTGTTTTTTTGATAATATTTCTATTGAGTCTTTGTAATTCATTCCTTCTAAGAGTGCTAGTTTTTCTTTAGATTCATTAAGTCCATTATTAGCAAGTGCTTTATGCCATGCTTTTGTGTGTTGAGATATGCTGTCTATTAGTACGCCGTCCATGTCAAATATTATTGCTTTCATTTTTTTATTTTAATTTGTATTTATATATTATTTTTTCTTCTGGTTTTGTTATTATTGCTATTTCTTC
>JAIPET010000006.1 GCA_021736975.1 Candidatus Woesearchaeota archaeon | reverse complement strand
GTCGTAATGCATGTTGCCTCACCTCCAGTGAGGCACATCATTATACTATCAAAAACACAATTAGAACAACCATTATTTAACGCTATCCATCTCAAACCTTAAAAGGTTGAGATTTCCGCACTTCTATTTAAATAAAAAAAAGAGAAGATAAAAAATGGATTTAATTGAATGGAAAAAAGAATATAGCGTAAATGTAAAAGAAATAGACGAACAACATAAAAAACTCATAAAAATAATAAACAAACTTAATGAATCAATAAACAACGGAACCGCAGAAGACATATTAGCACAAATATTATTTGAAATGGAAGATTACACAATATACCATTTTAGATTCGAAGAACAAAAATTTAAAGAATACGAATATGAACAAAATAAAATCCACAGAGCTCAACATAAATTTTTTGAAAACACATTAAAAACCTACAAAAAAGAATATGCTCTTGGAAACAAACTAGTAATAAACGAGACACTTGAGTTTCTAAAAAATTGGCTATTAAACCACATACAAGGATCAGACAAACTATATTCAGAGTGTTTTAACAAACACGGATTAAAATAATAAAAATCATACTTCTTTTTTTAAACTATCTTCCTTACACTTATCACTACAAAAAGCCAAACCACCTAAAAAAGTAGCTTCATTAACTGGAATTGACTTTCCACATGCCCCGCACCTTACTACTGGAAATTGCATAGTTTACTTGAGATTTAATTTTATATAAATATTATTGTACTGAAACATTTATAAAAATATTAAGTGTCCTTAAACAAAAGCCCCGTTAGTGCAGTCTAAACTTTACAAAAGTTTAATCAAAGAATGCGTATCACAAAGCTCAACAGCACAAAAGCCCCGTTAGTGTAGTCTGGCCAATCATACTGCCCTCTCAAAAAGAAAAAAAAATTAGAGAAAGGCAGTGACTCGGGTTCGAATCCCGGACGGGGCATTTTTTATGCAAGGTACGACTCGGAAATTTGTTTTAAATTGTGTCTACCACGCTGGAGCATAAAAACACAACACTTTTGAATAATTGTCTGACATTTCTTAAAATAACTCATAAAACAAAATAATTAAAAATAAAAGAAACAAAAAAATCACATGAAACCCAAAAAATCAAATCAAAAACAAGAATCAAAAACAACAAAAGAAAAAAAACCAGGAGGCATAATCGCATTTGGAGTAATCCACATAATATTATACAGCCTTAGCATCATATCCCTACTAATAAGTTTATTCATAGGCGAATTTGAAAGAACTGCTCAAATCACAGGATACCCATTAACATATTTAATTATCTCATCAATAATATCTCTTGTAATTGGCGCAACTGCATTAACTTCCGCAATATCCATTTTATCTTTAAAAGAATGGGGAAGAAAAATGATAAGAATCGTAGCTATGTTCATAATAGTTTATGGCTTTATAAACACAATATATGCAAGCATAAATCTTTCCAATATGCCTATGAGCGGAATTTTAATTGGAACCACAATAATTGTCTATTTAATAGGAACTGCATATCAAGGAACAATTATTTGGTATTTTGGACGAAAAGAAGTAAAAAAAATATTTTCTTAGAAACAAATTTATTTTTTATTTTTAATTAATACAAATTCAAAAAAAGAAAAAAAAGAATAAAAATTATGCATTTATTGTGCATACATCTTCATTTTCTGAGGATCATATTTCCATTTAGCTGGAAGCTTCTTAGTTGCAATATAATGCTTTGCAAGTCTTCTAACTTTAGACTCAGTTAATTGCAATCCTCTTTTAGCTGAAAAATCTTTATGATTATCTTCCAAATGTTTTCTTAAAAACACTGCTTTTTTAATTAATGCCAACAAATCTTCAGGAAATTCTTTAGTTATATTTTTTTCTTGAAGTATTTTTGTTATACTTTTACCTGTGATTATTTTTACATCAGGAACACCATAAGAATCTCTTAAATGAATTCCGATTTCTGAAGCAGTTTGTCCTTCTTTTGCTAATTTTAAAACAACCATTTCAATTTCTTTAGGTTTATATTGAACCCATGAAGGTGTTGCTTTTTTTACAGGTTTATTACTTCCTGATTTACCTTTTGCTCTACTATGCATTCTTGCCATATTAATTCCTCCTTGTTATTGTCGGAAAAGAAATATAATCTTTCCCGGTATAAGTTAGCTTTCACCGACTTATCCATAATGATTTGGAATAAATAACCATTTATAAAGGTTATGCGAAATTAGAGCATATTAAAACCCTAAAAGCTGGTTTTTATAGATTTTTACTTATTTAAAAATAATTCTTTAAAAACAATATTTGCCGATAAAGCTAACTCTTCATTTTCAAACAATTCATTTTTTTCATTAAAACCGTATTTTTTTAAAACTTCAGAACACTCATACATAATAATATTCTTTAAAAGAATTGCTTGTCTTTGAATTACTTCCTGATCAAATATTCTTTCATTAATTTCTATAAACATAAAATAAAAATATTAAAAAAATAGAAATAGTTTTCCTTAATAGTTGTCTAGTGAATAATTTACTCGTCAAGGATTAATTACGAATTGACTTGTGAATTATTCCGAATCTTTTTCCACAGGACCTTGAACATTAATTTGATCAGAAAG
Source organism: Candidatus Woesearchaeota archaeon (assembly GCA_021736975.1). Lineage (GTDB taxonomy): Archaea > Nanobdellota > Nanobdellia > Woesearchaeales > 21-14-0-10-32-9 > JAIPET01. The sequence continues at coordinate 58,591 of JAIPET010000006.1, read as the reverse complement.
ATCAACTTGATCCAAAGATTCACTTTCAGCAATCATCTCATCCAATTTATCCTTAAATTCTTGCTCATTAATAACTCCTTTTTCAATAAGTAAATCAAGCAATATATTTAATGCGTGCTGCGTTCCATACGCAACATCTTCTAAAGCTAATTCTTCATATTTTTCTTGGTCATTAATTTTATCATTATTTTCATCCATCATAATATCACCTAAAAATTTGGAAAAAATTGATACTTAAAAAAGTATTGAATTATTTATTATCTCCCCATTTCCACCTAGGCTTTTCGCCCTTCCAATGACTAATAAAAACTAAAGCAACACATAAAAACGCAATAGAAAGAAAAAAACCAATAGAATCACCATCTATTAATTTATATTTAAAAATTTCAATAACACCAAAAAGTAAAATTATGAAAATAATAACAACGATCCAACCTTGCCAAGTACAAGGAGTCCAACCCCAACCATAAGTTTTTCTTCTAAACCACAATTTATTTTTTGACATAAAACCATCAACACCATATCATTATATAAATTTTATCAAATAAAAAACTATGAGAAATTTATTCTTATTTTATGAAACATATAGCATCAATAAATAAAAATCATTGATATGTAAATAATTAATCTTTAAGAATATATTATCCACAAGCTTAATTCAAAAAAAACAAAGAAAAAACACATAGAATAAAATCAATAAAACTTATAAACAAAGAAAAATAAACATAATACAGGGGTTGAAACATGAAATATTTATTAGTAATATTAGTTATTCTTTTAATGATTCCAATAGCAAGTGCAAATGCAATAAAAATAGATGAACAAACAACACACAAAATAACAACAAAACAATATGAAAAATCTAGATTCGTATTTTCAAACAGTCCAAAATCAGAAACACTACACCTAACAATGACTGGAGGAATATTAACAACAATAGACAAAACACAACAACTACCAGAAGTATTAATAGAACCAGGACAAACCAAAATAATCGAAGCAAAATTCGACCATCCAGGAACATACTACATACTAAACGAAGGAGAAACAACAAGCATATTTGCAATAATAATAGTACAAGAAATAAACCCAATAAAACAATACCTAGAAAAAACAAAATATAACGTTTAAATAAAATCCTTGGGCAAATAAATAATTTCAATACCTAATTCTTTTCCTTTATTATGTTCCCATTTAGCACCTTTAGAACTTTCCCAACCATGAATAAAATACAATTTTTTAATTTTACCAGATTCAAACAAAGGAAGATAAATATCCATAAGTAAATCTTTTGGAGTGAACTTATCATCTAATAAATCAACAACACATCTTATTGCATCTTCTAAAGGCAATTGATCATAAACACAATCGTTATTTTCAGAAAGCATTTTAATAACACGATGAAAATAATCCAAATTCTTTTCAATAGATCCATGACCACCTGAACTTATAGGTCCGCAAACTTGCATCAAATCATAAGGCATTCTACTTTGCACTCTTAAAGCAACAACACCTATTTCCTTAAAACTTGTGGCTTTTTTTAAATCCCTTAAATCTTCATCAAACCAAAATTTATTCATAAAAACAAAATAAAAAAATAACCAATATAAAATTTACTGAAAAAAAATAATACAAAACTAATAAGTCTTTGAATAATTAATAATAACAATACCTTCTTGAACAATAGTTTCTTTTAAATGCAAATTAATCATAAAATTATTCTCTAAAAACAAAGATTTACCTTTACCTAAAATGATAGGAACTATACCTATAACATATTCATCAATAACATTTGCTTTAATAAACTGATCAACTAAATTTGCTCCACCAAAAAGCCAAATATTCTTACCCTCCATTTTTTGTAAATCAACAATTTTATTAACTAAATCACCACTAAAAAACTGAACATTAGAATAATCTGTTTCAAATTTATTATTTGAAGCAACAAAAATTTTATGATCTTTAAAAGAATCTAATGTTTCTTTAGGACAATCCAAAAAAGCAACCTTCCCCATAACAATAGTGTCCACAGAACTTAAAAATTTAGAAAAATCAAATACATTTTTTGTATCATTAGATTTATCACCATCACCTTTAATCCAATCAAAGCCACCGCGTTCATCCGCTATGAAACCATCAAGACTCATAGCCACATTCAAAATAATTTTCCTAACCATAAACAATAAGAAATAAACCTCATATTAAAAACTTATTAAATAGAACATTTAAAAAATAAAAATCATAAAAATAGAATTAAATAAGCTAAAACAGCTATAAATATAAAAACTATTATGATTTGAACAACGCTAAACTTTTGAATATCTTCTTTTCTCTTAATTTCGCAAACTCCACCTGGGCAATGCTTTAATTCATCCTTCTTAAATAAGCCATAAAGTTTGCATCCAACACAAATTCCAAAAACACTTTCAAAAAACAAAAAAACTAAACAAAGCAAACAAATACTCATATTAACAATACCAGTAATACCAAAAACAACAACCAAAAATACCATTACTGTAGCTAAACCAAGACCTAAACTCCACGCAAAACGCTTCTGAGGCGCGCCAGAATACTCAACAGTCTGATTCTGAACAAAAAACCTGCCAATAATAAGACTAGGACTGAACTTAGGATTAATAAAAACGCGAATAAAAAAATCAACGAAAAAAACAACAACTAAAACATTTAAAAAACTATAATTACCAACTAAAAACGCATTCATAAAAGCAAAAAAAGCAAACAAAAACATAATTCCTGCACCCGCACGAACTTCCCTTTCATTTAAAACCCTAACATCAAAGCCCTTAACTTTCTCCCCAAAATAAAATAAATTTTTCATAAATAAAAAAATAAAATAAATCATTTATAAAAGTACTTAAGAACTGAAAAAAAGACAATAAAAAATAAAATACTTAAAAAAAATAAAATTAATTATCATAAGAAGAAAATACATCTTCAATAGACTTAATGAGTTCAGAATTCTTAAAAGGCTTAACAAAATATTTCTCTACTCCCGCATCTTTTGATTTTTGTTTAAGACCATTCGCGCTTTGACCAGTAATAACAAAAATAGGCAACGTAGGATATAAATCTTTTATCTCCTTAATATAACCCAAAGGATTATCATTATGACTCTTCTTTGGTTCTCCAAGAAGCATAAGATCAGCTAAAACAAGATCGATAGAACTAGTTTTTAAAATATTTTGTGCATCACCAATAGTAATTGCAGACATAAAATTTAAATGATATTTACTTTCATCTTTTTTATTATACCTATCAAAAGTATTTCTAAATATACTAATCTGATCATAATCATCTTCAACACTTAAAATAGTTTTAAAATCCATTTATTTAGAAACTTTAATACCATTATAAAACTAATCGTTTTTACAACCATTTAATCTTAAATAATAGCCCCGCCCGTCGGTGACGCCATCTGATGACTAAGAGGACTCCTAAAAACCATGAATTCGGTAAATACAGCCTCCGAGAACACAATACAAACTTCAACAAGAGTCCTTTAATTTTAACTTTATTAATTTGCAGATACTTAATTTCATTTTGCTGGTTATATACGTTTAAAAACTCTTAGGACAAAATATCGAAAAAAACAGTTTAATTCTTCTTATTAGATAATATTTCTTCTAATTAGTTAGAATAAATTTATAAATATAAGTTACTTAAAAATTATATAATTTAAATTTATTTAGAATCGTCAAACATTTGAGAAAAATAAAATGAAGTTATTTTTAATAAGACATGCAGAAGTTAAGAATAAATCTTTAACTTCTAACGCACTTGACCAGATTAAGGCTTTAAGAGGTTTCTATAGATGCTTTGATTTTGATCAAATATATTCTAGTACTTTATCAAGATCTAAAATTACTGCTTTAGAGTTCTCTTCAGATAGGGATTTGAAAGTTGTTCATTCTGAAGATTTATGTGAAGTTATTCCTGATTCAAAAGGTAATTTAACAGATGAAGAAATCAATAAACTTGAAAAGATTAGAAAAAAATTAAAAAATTGTAAAGCAAAAAATATTGCTTTGATTTGTCATGGCAATGTTATTAGATGGTTTTTATCTAAAGAATTTGATGTTTCATTGAAACAAATGATGTATGTAGATATTTATCCTTGTTCTACCTCTTTGCTAGTATGGAGAAAAAATTGTGGCAAGATTATTTTTATAAACAATTATTCATATATTCCGAAAAATATTCGTGGAGATTGTTTTTATAATGTGTGCTAATATAAAAATATATAAATTAATTACCACTTCTGTGTGATGATTAGTATGAAAAACTCAAAAGTTAGCGTAATATTCCCTTTATATGGCACATTTGACATATCAAGAGCTTATGTCGTCATTGACGCAGTTCTAGCGCAAGAAGATGTAAATGTTGAAGTTGTAGTTTCAGAACAAGGACCAAAATCTAGATTTAAACCATCTTCAAAAAAAATAAAACATATTTTTAATCAGCACATCCCTAGCGAAGACCTTAGCAATTACAATCCTGGCTTAATAAGAAATATTGGCATAAAGAACTCAGAGGGGGAATTTATTTATACAAATGACAGCGACATATTGTTTACAAATCCAAAGTATTTATCATCACTTGTAAATCTAATGAATGAAAAACCAGATCTAGCATTGTTTAAACCAGAGATGAGAAGATTTCCTATTCAAGAATTCGAAATGCTACATACTATGTTCGAAAAAGAAGGTATAAAACATACAATACATTCTTTGATTAAGACAGAAGAATATATAACAACAATTAGCGGAAGAGATTATCCTATTAAAATAGTTACCAGGCCTGGCAGAACTTATGAAAAAGTATATACTGCCTTCATCGAAAAATTTCAAGAATATAGATCTGGAGACCACTTATTAGGAAAAGAACCTCTTATTTTTTTAGAGAATTTACATGTAGGTGGAAACTTTTTTAGAAGAAGCCAAATAGATCACGTAAATGGATATTGCGAAGATTATATTAATTGGGGTTGCGAAGATTCAGATCTACAATGGAAAATAATGCATTTCTTTGATCTGCAAAGAATACCAAGAGGTGAAGATTTAGATGTTTTACACCTCGATCATCCAAAAGGGTATTTTAATAGTGAAGCTTGGAAAAAAAACGAAGTCAGATTTAAAGAGAGACGAGAAAAAGGCGTAGAATACTGTTTAGCGCATGACAAAAAAACCTGGTAAAAATGAAAATTGCACTAATTACTTTAAATTCCGGAGGAACTATGGGGCATTATGTTCCATTAAAAAAACTCAAGACTTCAATGTCTAAAGAACATGAATTATTTTTAGTAACACAAGATGAGTTTTCAGATATTAAAGCACCATTTCAAAAAACAACACATTCTATAGGTGGTTGTTTTATTTATGAAGAATGGAAAAGTCTATTAGCTACTTTATTAAAAAATAAAATTGAAGTAGCAATATTCTCAACATTTTTTGATACAAGATTAATTGAAGAATTAAAAAAATCAAACATCAAAACAGGATTAATAACATATCCATTAAGAGACTCACACGCTCAAGCTTTAATTAATAGAAACAGTTTATCAAATTTTGATGAAATATTTATTTACGAAGATTTTTATAAAACAACAATTCCTGGAAAAACAGTTAGTCCTCTAATTAAATTTAATTCTGAAACTAAAAAAAATAATATATTAATAACTTGCGGAGGTGGTGGTTTAGAGTCTGCAAATAAATTTTACAAATTAATTTCACAAACAATACCCAAGATAAAAAAAATATTTCCTGATCAAAAAATTACAATCATAGATAGGCTTAACAAATATGAAAATATTGATGAAAGTCTGAATCTGATTAGTTGGAGCGATAACTTGCCTGAATTAATTGCAGCTCATAAACTCGTCATATCTGAAGCTGGATACCATACTACTGCAGAACTTGCGGCTTTAGGAACTAAAGCAATACTTATTCCAGGTAGTAGAAGAATAGATAATCAGGAATTGAGAGCTGTAAATTTTTCTAGAAGAGGGTTTGGAGAATCCATGTTTCCAGAAGAAGGTTCTGATAAACTAATATCTTTAATAGAAAAAGTATTTGAAAAAACAGAGTTTATACAACACATTTACAAAAACAACCCTATAGATGAAGAAATATTAAATTGGTTAAAATGAAACTTCAAGTTGGATCAGGCAGAAAAATTATTCCTGGATGGATTAACATGGATTTGAAAAGAGGAGATCTTCGTGCTAATATTACCGAAGGAATACCTCTTAAAGACTCTAGCATAGACTTAATTTTTCATGAGCATTTTTTAGAACATTTAGAGTATCCTGTCGATGCAAATAAATTTATTCAGGAGTCATACAGAGTTCTAAAACCAGGTGGATATATGAGGATTGGAGTTCCAGATACAGAATACACAATTAGAGCTTATTTAGAGGGCAATGAACAATATTTTAAAATGTGTAGAGAATTATGGCATCCTGATTGGTGCACAACACCTATGGAAAGTGTAAATTTTCATTTTAGACAATTAGGACAACATAAATTTGCATATGACTATGAAACAGTTCATAAAATATTATTGCAAAATAATTTTAGAAATATAAATAAATCATCTTATAAACAAAGTAAAGTAGAAGAACTTAATGTCGACACTAGAGATGATGCAGGAACTTTATGGGTTGAATGCATCAAATAAATCAACTTCGAGTTTTTTTCTAACAGATTCATAAATATTTTTTCTGTAATTTACTCTTGATTCTGAGAAAATATCTGCTTCTAAATTTTTATTTGTTATATATTCTGAAACTTTGATTGTATTTTCTATCTCTTCCTTTATCAAATCATTTGAAAGTGAATTCCCATAGCCATTAAATAAAGATTCTACTTCAGACCTTAATATACTATTTCTATTTGATTCTTGATATATCAACTCATAGAATAAAAGCATTGCAATATCATGTTCGAAATTTCTAGGCCCCATTAAATCTATATCAATTATTGAAAGATCCTTGGAAATATTTTTTATTATATTGCCTTTGTGAAAATCTCCATGTGTTAAATTTGTTTTTTCATGAAAATCAGCTAATTTTTGTCCTATTCTATAACAAATATCTCTATTTAAAGAATTTAAATCCGTTCCTTCAATATATGAAAAAATTAAAGAAGGTTTTTTTTGATGATCAAAATAATCTTCTGAAATTAAATGTTGATTCCCTTTTGTTTTGTTTGCTGATTTTAAAATATCTACTCCGAACTGATGAAAATTTGCATCATTATATTGTTTAAGTAAAAAAGTTTCTCCCGCATTATGGAATTTATACTTAATCACAGCAGAAGCATTTTCATCAAGATTATTAGAATATCTACTTCTCAACTTGATAAAATCTGTCCCATTCAAAATCAATTCTTTTTCATTCATTTTAACAATTTATAAAGTGTTTTAGAGACAACTTCGTTATTTTCCTCAATTTTTTTTTCTGCTATTACTCTGCAGTCATAGGCGAGCGCAGAATATTCATATTCGTTTAGTGAAAGAATGTTGTCTATTTTGGAAGATATTTCTTCGTGATCTGCAGGATTATCTACTTGAGTTAAATGATGATAAAACCAAGGCATTGCATTTGTTGTAAGAACAGGCGTTCCTAAGTACATAGCTTCCAAAGCCGAATAACATAAACCTTCAGAATATGAAAGATGTATGAGTAACTTACTACTTTTTATTTTGTTTTCAAGTTCCTTTTTTGAAAGTATCCCTACGTTTTCCACTTTATCAATTAAGCCAAATAAATCTAAAATTGAATCGTGAATTTCTGAAGTTCCATTTATTATAAGTTTATCTAATTTCTTTGAAAGTGCGAGTCCACCTAGACCATTTAAAATATTTTTATGAACCGCCTTATCGTTTAGAATTGAAACAATATTTGAAGAAAGAAATTCTTTTTTTTTATATGTTCCAAGATCCATTTTGAAAGGTGCTGGAAGATATATTACATCATCCCTATTTATTCGTTTAGCAAAATCTTCAGATCCTAAAAATAAATAATCTATTTTTTTCTTATTTAATAAGTTCATAAAATATACGAAGTTATCCATTTCAATTACAGATATTTCATTTTGTCCTAATGGTCCGGCAACTAAAAGACCTTTTTTTCCAGGTATTGAATCAAGTATGCGGGTGTTTCGTCTTATCCAATTTCGCCCACCTATTATTGATAGGTCGGGATCTTCTGAAATTATCTCTTTTAATGCTTCAGGACCCTTCGAATCAACTGCAATGAATTTTGAAGGACCATCATAGCAATAAACTGTTTCTTCTATGTGTTTTCTAAATCCTGTTATATTGTTTGGTCCAACTGTAACCAATTTTTTCATTTCAATACCCTTAAATCATTTAGTTGTTCTTTAGATAAAATTATGTTTCTTTTAGAATATAGTAAATTATTTTTTAATTCAGAAAGCGTTTGCTGATTGATTTGTTCATTCATCATATATTCGACTAATTCAATATTGCTTGTGACACCAAAATATGGTTTAAGAGAAGAATTTTTGTTTCTTAATTTCCATTGAGATCCTGTAACAATTATATTTTCTCCAAAAACTTTGGGAATAATCTCTTCAGGATTTCCAATTTGTTGTCTGTATAATTGCTCAAATTTTTCAAATTCCACTTCATTTACCATCACGAAATCTTTTAAGCTCCTAGGATCTATCATAGAGCCTCTTTCGCCAGCACCATAAATTGATGTGCCAACATACTTTATATCTTTATTAATTGCCGCCATTATTTTATCGATTCCTAAACCATTGTCATTATGTGCATGGAACTCTAGATTATTTTTATATTTCGAAAGAAAATCAAAAACTTCTTTAGTTTCATATGGTGTGGCTAATCCTTTAGTGTCACAAATTATGATTCTTCTAATACCTTCACTTAAAAATTCTTCTGCCCAATTTTTTGCTCTATCTTTATTATTTCCAGTAAACATATCTGCAAAAGCTATATCTAAAGGAGCCGATGAAATTGTTTTCCAAGTACCAATAAGTTTTTTTATATATTCTTTAATATTATCTGGAGTTGTTTTCATAGTTTGATTTATGAAATCATCACTAATTGGAACCCAGATATTTGCGCTAACGTTTTGATATGGAGAAATTATTTTGCTCATTAATTCTAAATGTTCAGGTCTTGCATGTCCAACAACTGCAAGTTCAGCATTTGAATCTTTATTATGTTCTAAAATATCTGAACACATCTTTTTTTCTTCTTCACATATTCCAGGATAACCTATATTAAAAATTGAATTTGGAAATGAATTTATTGCAAATTCTATCAGATATTTATCCCCTAAAAAATTTGCGGCGAGTCCATCCCTTCTAAAATCTTCCCTAATAATGGTTGTTTTCATTACTAAGGAGTAATTCATTTTTATTTATAAAGGTTGGTGTTAATTTAATGAAAATTTTACAAATTATCAAGAGATTAACTTAAATACATTACTTTTAAGAGTTTCTTTATAATCATAAAATTCTTTTGAGTTTAATCTTTCCTTAAACAAATAAACATCAACTCTCATAATTCTTGCCAGGTGCGCCACAGAATAAACTCTAACTAGATCTTCAAAAGTTTCAGGAATTTTTTCATTAAAATATCCCTCTAAAAATTTCAAACGATTTCTAGAACTTTTATCTAAATTCGAACCTGGCAATCCTTCGCTAAAGTTTAGTAACGACCATGAAACATCATATATAGAATCTCCTGAGCAACATAATTCAAAATCAATTATTCCTGAAATATCCTCTTCAGCTAAAATATTCTTCTTAGAATAGTCCACATGAATTAATGAATAGTCTTCTCTAACCATGTGTTCATCAAGCCAATTTGCCATTCTAATGGCTTCGGGTTCAAACTCAGTATTTTTAAGTAGAGCAACATCATAATTCCAAATTGATCTAAAAAAAGAGTTCCATTTTTTCCCATTAGTGGTTAAAGTTTCTAAATCTATCCTTCCTGCCGAAGGAAATTTTACAGAATGTATTTTTGCTAAGTAGTCTCCTGCTTGTTTAATTAAACCACCAGAAATATCAAGAGATTGTCCTGGAAGTTCCTCATAACTAAGATAAGAAGTTTCCCCAAAGCCATAATCAAAAGGTTCTGGCACTTTAATTTTATTTTTTAGTAACTTTGATGCTATTATTTCTCCTTTAATTTTCCAATCATCAGTTCTTGATTTATAGTAGTAGTTTTTGCCGTCTTTAGTATATTTATGAGTTCTGTTTCCATTTAGATCATCAGCATATATTTTAATCAAAGTCATATATTTGGGAATTAATTTAACTATAAAAAAGCTTGTAAGTTGATAATGTGGCAATATTTAAATAGCCTAGATATTAAGTATATAAAATGCTTAATAGATTTTGGAATGATTGGGAATTAAAATCTTCGAAAGAGGATATTGCTATTGATTCTATTGAGAAAGCGATTAAAACACTATTTGAGTTTATGCCGAAAGAAAAAATCATTTCTATTTACATAAAGGGTAGTTTTGTTAGACGAGAAATGGATGAAAACAGCGATGTTGATATTGTGCCAATAATGCTTGATAATGAATCTCTTAAAAAAGTCAAAGAATTAAACAAATCTCGTGCAACAAATTATGCACCTTCTGAACTTCTACCGAGATCCTTAGAGGAATTTGAAAATAATAAAAGATATTCTAAAACAACTAAACTACAAGGAGGAATAGACACATTTTTAAGAAATTTACATAATTACAAATTAATTTATGGACAAGAATTGGATCCTAAAAAATACAAAATAAGATCTGACAAAGAGTTTCTTCAAGGACATTTATTTGCATTTAGAAATACATTTATTCCTATGTATGAAAATAAAGAATTTGGATTCAGAGAGCTAATAAAACAAATATTTTTTCTCGTTCAAAGAGAAATAAGATTAGAAGGAAAAGAACCTCCTAGTTCTTGGAACGACCTGTCCAATTCCATAAAAGATAAAGAGCATATTGTTCATGATGCACTTAGATTGAGATTAAATCCTACAAAAGATTCTGTTGAAAGAGAAAATTTATTGAAAAAATTACAAAAATATATTGAAGAGTTGGAAACTAAACTAAATATTGATAATAGACTAAATTAGTTTAAACAAATTGTCTACTCGAAAATATCCAATGCTTCACCACTCTATTTTTAAATCAAAGAGCTCTGTGACGTGCGTGGTGATAAATCATGAAATGGGAAGATGAAGAATATTTAGAGAACATAAAACAAGATTTATTGAAAAAATACAAGAGCAAAACACTAAGCGAAGTTATCGAGAAACAAAAAAGAATAATCAAAGCGACAAATGAAATTATCAATTCAGAAATAACAGTAGAATAAAAACAAACTATTGTTTTTTCTTTCTGTCCTGATGAGTTAATAAATTATAATCTAATATTCGAAGTGCAACCCCATCAACTACAGAATAATTCTTATTATTTTTTGGTTTAAGAAGAAGCTTAGTTAAAAAGTTTTGATCATAATTAAGAGCCTCTATCTCAGATGCTGCGTTATATGAAAATTAAATCGTTTAATGGTTCCGACTTTTTCACTATTTTCTGTAGAATAAATTTCATAACCTTTTTCAGAAGGATTTGGTTCTTCTAAAACAAATTCTTTAGTTTTATGCCAATTCAGGAGACATTTTTCAGAACAAAAATCAATAGTTGTTAATACTTTTTTCAACCAAAAGAATCTAGATATAGTTCTATGATTTTTTCCGCAATTAATGCACTTCATTAAAATAATAATATCTTAGAAATTTATAAAATTTGTCTAAAATGCATTACATTCTCTGACATCTGTATTTCTAGTATGGAAACTATAGTACTTGTATGGACATAAATCAAAGAAAATCAATGTTTTGGAGGTTCGTTAAAATGTAGTTTCTGCGGTTAAAATGTTATAGCCCTGGCAGAGCTATGCATTAGGAAAAGTGCCGAATTTGGCCGAAAGAAAAGCTCTAGATAGAAGAATTTAGAGAAAATAATAGCCCCGCCCGACGGGCACCCATTCGTGCGATTCTAGTGGACTCCAACATTGCAGCATCTATTTACTGAAAGCTTTTTTAACCCTCTTAATAAAGTCTTTTTTGTCCATTAAAAACAAGTTTGTTCGGTAACTTCCATGCCACACACAAAATAGTTCTTTTACATTTCCAGTCTCAATCTCTTTAACAATTTCTCTCCAACCAGAAATAGTATCAGAATCCCAAGAACCATTGTGGTAATACCAAATTAACCAAAGATTCCCATTTGTTTCTAGTGGTACATCTTTGTATCTTCCTACTTGAACTCGTTCAACTCTATCATTAAGCATATTTGTACTTACAAGCTGAGCAACTATAAAAAATTTACGCCGAGTTCGTATTACATAAGCCGAGTTTCGTAGATTCATGAAGGCAAACTTTGCCCTTACATGGAACTAAATACGATAAAATGTATGGATTGTCTTGAATACCTGAAAACCCTGCCTGATAACAGTGTCGACCTTGTGGTGACAGATCCTCCTTATAATGTCTCTCAGAAAGCCAACATTAAGTACGGTAATCTCAATATTGTGAAAAACTTCGGGGAATGGGACTTTGGCTTTGATCCTGAGCCCGTTATGGCGGAGCTCAAGCGAGTTCTCAAGCCAAAGGGACAAATATTCGTCTTCTGCAGTACCGAGCAGATACCGCAGTATATGGCGATATTCAAGCAAAACTGGTTTTTTAGGAACCTCTTAGTATGGTGCAAGACCAACCCTGCTCCAAGGCTCAGCAAAACTAACTTTGTCTTTGCCAATGAATACATCCTCTACGCAATAAATGACCCTGAAACCAAGCCCGGTCAAGTCACATTCAATTTCCAAGGACATAAAGAAATGCACAACACCCTGATTACTTCTGCATTGCAAGGAAAAGAAAGACTCAGGGATGAAAACCACAAAGCAGTCCACCCTACCCAAAAGCCATTAAGCATACTAAGGAAGCTCATAGAAATAGCAAGTAATAGGGGAGATATTGTGCTTGATCCGTTCATGGGTGTTGGTAGCACAGCAGTAGCATGCAAAGAAACAGGAAGGAATTTCTTAGGGTGTGACTTAGATAAAATATACCATGCTATTTCATTAAAAAGAATATAAAATCACATTATGCTGAATCTATCTGGTTTAGACATGTCTCCTGAAGATTCTTGACTGTGAAATTTTTCAATTATTAATTCTTTAATAGGAGATGCTTCAGGAAATTCGGAACCAGTTATAATTATTTGATATTCTTTTTTATATTTTTTTAGACCATCCCAATAGTTTAAAATATTAGCAAAGACGCTCATATCTAACTCGTCCTGTCTTGGTGTATCGAGCATCAACAATTTTGGGTGTTTTCCACCATATTTTAATGCAAACTCCAAAATAGTTGTGTAATAAGCCAACACCACTTTAGCTGCTTTGCTTTTGTCAATATCTTCTTTTCCAATTCTATTCAAAGGGTTATTATCTTCAAACTCAGGCAGATATAATTCATTTAATCCTTTTACTTTATCAGGTAAAAATAGAACAGTCTCAAGTACTGATTTGAAAATTGTAGTAAACTCATCTTTCACTTTAACTGCAAAATTTTCTTCTTTCTTCACTTCATTCAGTTCTTTTTGTTTTGTTCTTATATCTTCTTGTGCTTGTTTTTCAGCATCTTTAGCATATTGTAAATCTTTAATAAGTGAATTTATTTGTTCAGCTTCACCTAATGATTTGTTGTGTGTGTTTAAAGCAGAGTTAATATTCTCGATTTTTTGTAAAACAGGGAATATTATTTCTTTATTTATCCGTGTAATCTCATTTTCTAAATCTATTTTTGTTTTTGACATATTCTTAATTTTAACATCCAGTTCTTCAATTTCATTCTGGAGCGAACTCAATAACTTAGAAATTTCTTTTTGTTCATCCATCAACAAAAATAAATTTCTTGCATATTCTTGATCTACAGCAACTGATTGATATTCATTTCCACATATTGAACAATTATCTGAAGAATTATTATCTGTTACTTCATTAAAACATTTTGGACATTTTGTAATGGGAATTTCTGAGAAAACTTTCCTCGCTTTTAACAATAATCTGTTTTTTGCGAGGTTTAGATCATTCTCGCTTTTAAGCATATTTAATTCGTCTAATCGCTCATTTAATTCGTGAAGGTTTCGATTCAATTCAAATATTTCTTTCTGAAGAATATTCTTTTCTTTTACCAATTCTTCCGACTCTTTTTTTACTTCTAAATTATTATGTAATTCTTTTTTCTCCTGCTGCAATTCTTTTATTTTGCCTTTTAAGGATGCTAAACTTATATCAGAACCGAGAAGAGTGTCCTTTTTCTTAAGAATTATTTCAATTGTTTTCAATAAGGTTCTTTGTTCCTCTTTAAACTCATTCAGTTTTCGAATATCAAACTCAAGCTCTTCTATTTTATCATTATTAATATCTAATAGAATTTCAAAAACTGATTTTTTCATAAGAGGTTGAAATTCATTCTCTGCTTGAATTCCATTCCATTTATCTTGAGGAACATAAATTAAACTCACGAGATTTCTCCAAGAAAAATTAGCAGTTTTTGTGTTAGTTACTGGAACTTCTCTTTGAATGACATCTAATTTTTCAAGATAAAAATCACTAATTGCAGGTCTTTCGTTACTTGCTTTAAAGCCATATTTAACAGATTCCTGAGACTTTAATTCTTCAATTGAAGCATAATGATTCTCGTAGACATCAATAAGATTTTTATTGGCGATATTTCTAATAATAGTATATTTTGTTTCATTTATTGTTAAATCGACAACAACTTCTGAACAGTTCTTTTCAACAGCGGGAATAAACTCTTTATTTTTACATCCAAATATGAAGTCCACTAACCACATTAATGTTGTCTTACCTGTAGAATTAGAGCCCATAAATATATTTAATCCAGAAACCAGCTTGTAGTCGCATGTTTTCTTTCCCACTACTCTAATTCTGTTGATAAGTATGTAGTTTTCCAATCATATCACCGTAAACGCAAAATGTTCATTTATCGCTTTTTGAAGTATTTGGTCGCTTTTGCTCCCGTAGATTTTCTTTAAAAGTTTGCATCGTTCTTTCCATTTAATCAATATTTCTGATTCAAAGTTTTTAATTATTTCTTTACCTTCTGAAGTTATCTCTACAGAAAACTTGTTTTCAAAATCAGTGTTTACTAAATTTCTAGAATCCAAAAATGCAATGTAATTATAATAATCAGGATCCCACGCACTGCTAATATGCCTAACCATTTTTTTATCAATTGAAGTCAATTCAGATTGTTCAAAATTGGTTGATTCTTGATTTTTATCTAATATATATTTTAAACAAATAGGGAATCTAATTAAAAAATCAAAGAAGGCAAATTTTAATTTTGAATCAATCTTGCCATTTACCCCACTATATTCAAGTAGAGCCAATATTCTTAACGAATTAAATTCAACTTCTGTATCTGGAGAGAAACTTCTATCTTCAGTACTATCTATGGTCGGAACTTTATTTTCTTTTATCAGATCTTTAATAAATTCTTGAATTCCTTGTTCAATTTTATTATTCACAGTCCCACCTAAATTTACACTGGCTTGTTGCTTCCCAGATTAAGCCCCTAACAAACTCAGGTTCAATATTCAAAGAAGCATATTTCCCGTCTCTGGCTATATCGGTCAATTTTTGTTCTAGTTCTTTTAACATTTCATAAGAATTAAAATCCTTTTTTCGCATATTTTCTTCAAAGACATCAGAGCAAGCATTTACTAATCTAAATTCAAAATCATCAATTATGGTTTTCTGACTTTTAAATTTTGATGCTTTTTCTCGGAAAAATTTTGTTACATATCTTACAATTTTAGCATTTTTTATGAAAATAGAGCTAAAGCCTCCTTTCTCTAATTTTCCTTCTAATATACTTTGGTCTTTTAGTTTATCGACCTCTTCTTGATTGTGATTTGTTTCAAAATACACTCTTTGAAAAGCAGGAAGTTGAATTTTTTCTAATATGTGCTTCGCAATAACAAATCTGTTGATACGTTCACTTACAGTAGATTTATCTTTTACCAGTTGATAAATGATTTCATAAATTAGTTCAACATCCTTTACATCAAAATTCTGGTTTAATCTTTTATCTAGAACTGTTTTTAACTGTAATAAATTGAGTTCTTTCAAAGTATTATTTTTCTTTTTTCCTTCTTCTGAAAAAGTAGGTGATTCGTCCATCAGTTCAATTCTTTCCATAAACCCATCAAAGTAGTTTTCCGGGCTTCCTAGTTTTTTTTTGATAGTTTGAGCAAACTCGGAGTAAGTTAATTTTTCTTTTTCAGTTGCCACACCTTCTCTAATGTGTGTTCTAGCATCAAAAAATCTCTTAATATCTCTATTTCTTTGAGCATTTGTAACCATTACACACTGTGACTTGCCTTCTGATTTAACAAAACAATCGTATAAATCTTTAAGAGCATCGATAAAATCAGTTATTGCAACAAGTTTATTCTTAAGACCTTTAACTTGATAAAATGTCTGATTCCCTCTATTATCTTCTGTAACGCAATCACTATGAAATTCACAATATACTTTTTTCAATTCTTCATTGTCTAGAAGTTCTATACATTTGTTACAACAGAAATCTCTTTGATAATCATATCTTACTTGTGTTTTAGAACCTGACTGTTCTCTCGGCTCGGTTGCTTCTAAATTCATTATTTACTAACCTCAATAACATCTTTTAACTTCTGCAAAATCCAAACCATTCCTTCTGTATCTAAGTTACAATATTTAAATAGGTTTGCTCTGATTTTATCCTTTTCTTTGATTTCGGGATAAATGTGGCTGTAAAAATAAAGCATGCTTGCATCTCCACCTTTATTTATCTCTAGTTCTGCATAGCTTTTTCCTGTAATTGCTGGAAGCACTTTCTTGATTGAATATGAGCCTTTTTGTGAAGGATTGTAGTAGTAGAATGCTCTGAATGGGTCTGCTAGGTCGACAATTCTATCAATTGCTAATTGTAGCCAATCAGCGTGTTCTGGAAAATCTTCTGCTAGTTTTCTCATAACACTTATTTCAAAGGACTTGTTAAATACAATAATATCTCCTGTCCCCTTTAGATTTTCTTTCATTTGTTCAAGAAGTTTAGGTCTTGGATCATCAGATCTATTGTGCAAAAATTCTCTATGCTCAGTTTTTCCATCTTCTTGCTCAATATGTAATGAATACTGAAACGCTATTTTCTGATAAGGTCTTGATTTATCAAATATAGGCACTGCGGTATCTATCGTTTCAAAATCAAAATGATATAAGGGATAATGCAGTGAATTCAAGAAGTGTTTAATATGTTCTTTAGAAACGAAAACTTTGTTCTTTTCAACTGATTCTTTGATAACTTCATCTTTATCTGAAAGTTTAGTTCCACGAGGGATGTCTTTTATGTCTTCTATGCCTTCAGCAAATAACTTCCAGTATGTTCTCCAATTGGTCAAGTGTAATACGTTATTTTCAGGCAATGTTCCCCAGCAAGCTTTTTTCAAGGGACATTCATGAGGATTATTACAACTCTGCGAAATAGTTATTGGCGGGGTAGCATCAGCTCCAATTATTCTTAAGGATGCTAATGCATTTTTCTCAACATCTGTCTCTAATTCAACTTTTTCAGTAACTTCTTCTTTGTTGATTAATTCATCAGGATTAATTTCTCCATCTTTAACGAATTCTTTGTTCAAGAAATAGACAAAACATCGCTTTATCTTCAATCCAGCTTTTTCACAAATCCACTTCTGAAAAGCCAAATCAGGAATATGCTCCTTCTTCACTTCAGTGCTAGATTTAATTTCATAAATATCCCAACCATCACCATTAGGTTCAAGAACATCAACACGAACAAAATAATCATCAACCTTAAAGCCAGCTTCAAAGATAACTTTTCTTTGTTCAATAGCAGATTTAGTCCTATCTAAATTCTTCTGAAAATCCATATCCGCAAGATTCACAGCATCAGAATACAATTTATAAACATATTTCTCAAACTCATGACCTTGAGCAAACTTATGCTTATCAGAAAGAGAAATCTCAGGAAGCTGTTTTCTATCCATAAACCAAAGATAACGGTTACATTTCAAGCCAGCCATATATTTTGATTTTGTAAGCATATTTTTTTCATATGAGATTTAGTTTATAAATATTAGGCTATAATCCTAGCAGAACCAAATAATATGAACCTTTATCCGGAATTACTACTGGTCATTCGATCACAACATTTATAAATAAGTAGCGTTCTTAGACAGAGTATGGGCTTAAAAAAGATAAGGGTAATTGACCTTTTTGCAGGAGTAGGAGGCTTTAGGATTGGCTTAGATAGGGCATCCAAACGATTTGAGACTGTATGGAGCAATCAATGGGAACCCGGAACCAAGACTCAAGATGCATCCAATATCTATGTGAAAAGATTCGGCGAAAAAAACCACTCTAATGTTGATATAGCAAAGGTCGATATAAGCGAAATTCCTGATTTTGATATGATAGTAGGTGGTTTCCCATGTCAAGATTACTCTGTAGCAAAGACACTTAGTCAATCACAAGGAATTGTTGGAAAAAAAGGTGTTCTTTGGTGGGAGATTCATAGGCTCATAAGTAGTAAAAAAAAATATCCTGATTTTGTTTTCTTAGAAAACGTCGATAGACTATTGAAAAGTCCAGCAAGCCAAAGAGGTAGAGACTTCGCAATAATCCTTGCATCTCTTAGTGATTTAGGATATGCTGTAGAATGGAGAGCGATAAATGCAGCAGATTATGGATTCCCCCAAAGAAGAAGAAGAGTCTTCATCTTAGCGTATAACAAAAGGACAACAATCTACAAAGAACTAAAAAAGACAGATTCTAAAGAATGGGTAATTGACAAAGGAGTTTTCGCCCAAGAGTTCAATATTGACAAACACAAAATTCTTGAAGAGAATAAGTTTGAGATACAAGGAAATCTAGTAGAGATTACAGACAAGTTCAACAAAGGAAAGAAAAACAGTCCATTCAGCAATTTAGGAGTCATGATTGACAGGAAAGTATATTCAGCAAAGATTACAGCCAATTATCATGGAAAGAGAACTACTCTTGGAGATATATTAATCCCTGAAAAAGATGTCCCAGAAGAATTCTTCATAAATGGAGATTATAAAAAATGGGAATATTTGAAAGGAGCAAAAAGCGAAGAGAGAACCAATAAGAAAGAAAACTTTACGTATAAATATGCGGAAGGTTCTATGGTGTTTCCTGATACATTGGACAAGCCCTCTAGAACGATAGTAACAGGAGAAGGCGGAAGCAGTGCATCGAGATTCAAGCATGTTGTAAAATGCAAAAGTGGACGACTGAGAAGACTGACTCCTCTTGAGCTAGAAAGACTGAACATGTTCCCGGATAACCATACTGAAGGTGCCAGCAACATTAAGAGAGCATTCTTCATGGGCAATGCCTTAGTCATAGGAGTAATAGAAAAAATAGGAAAGGCATTAATCAAGAAACTTGATTCAACAGAATGAATCAATCTTTATGGTTAGCCACAACTTCTTTTATATAACCTTGATTGAACCAGAAACATTGCTTTGTCATCTTTCTTCCATCAGGAAGCTTAAGTACATCTCTACTATCTTGACCATGAGGTCTGACATGTGCTACAGGACTATCTTTTGAACCCGGAAGATTATTGAAATTTTTTCCGTCTTTTCTTGTTATCTTGACGCCTTCATGTATTATCTTTTGCGTCTTCTTCCACACTTTCTCTGCCTCTTTTCTGTCTGGCAAAGGCATAGTCCAGAAGAACGATTTTTTGAATGTCACAGATTCATCCTCATTTATCTGAAACACAACAAAGAAAAACTTCTTCTCTATCTGATCTGAAAATTCACTCTCATCCCAACTCTGCTCAGCAACTTCTTTAAAATCAAAAGCCTTGAAAGACATGCTCTCCTTAGGCATTCCAGACGGTTTCAACCTTATTATCTTCATAGTGATATCTGCTTTTTCGAACTCATCAATCTTCTTAGCAGAAACACCCATCATCCTTCTTGCTAGCATCTCATAATAGTTTTTTGCTTTCTTATTCAAGCCAATTCCTAATCTCTTTTCTATTTGAGATACTTCTAAATTTTTGAAAGGATTAAATCTCTTAAGTACAATATTATCAAAAGTATTATCTCTTAACTGAGAGATAGTTTTCACAATAGGTTCTGAATCCTCTAACCTTCGAAGAATCGAATTCATATATTTTTGCTTAAAACTAAAAGCTCTCTTTTTTGCAGGTTCAATTGCATTTTTGTAGGTTACTGGTTTTTCTTTCCAACCTTTTCTACAAGCACCAAGATAATTCGTTTCTCCCTCCGAAAGCTCATGGGCTTTACCTTGTCTAATTTTATCAACAATATGTTCCCAATCTTGACGAACAATTTCTCTATCTGTACCTTCAAGTTTCATTAAAGATACATACTTAATTAAGAAATCAAGAAATGGAATTCCTTGTTCATACAAGTAAGTTATTAACAAGATTAGTTCATTTTTTGACAAGAAGTGAGATTCGTCCCAAGTTTCGTCTTGAATGGAATCATAATCAATCATATTGAGAACTAGTCTTTCTTTAGCAGAGAACCCTCCTCTTTTCAACATTTTTATGGGAGTACTTTTTAACTCGAGACCTTTTTCTCCCGCATTAGGAAAATCCGGTCTACTTTCATTATTTTTCTTTAAGCCAAAATAATAAGTTTCAAGATAATCACCAAAATTGCCCTTGTTTCCTTTTTTAGTTCCAAGAAATTTCTCGGGCACAAAATCCCGTAAACGATGATTAATAACTTTCTTTGCATACTTAAAAATAGAATCTACAGAAGTATCATCATATTCTTGTGATTTTGAACTCATAAAATCCTTAGATACAACCAGATATATAAAAATATCTGAAATCTGTATTACACTATCCGAGATAGTGCTATTTTCTATGCCAGCCTTTGGTCTGTTAAGGTGATACAAATCGAAGCTACTTGTGATTTATGCGGAAAACCCCTTGAAATGGGCGAAGGAACGCTGTGCTCTTCTTGTATTGCTTTTATCGAGTGGAAGTACGGAAGCCTCGAGGCGTACGCTAAAACCCACTCAAAAAGACCGGAGGTGGTACCAAAATGAAATTGTTTGCAGTGCTAGCATTGCTCCTGTTGCTGACCCCTATGATTGTTGCGGCGGCAGATTTTGGAGGAGAGATTAGCGAAGAAGACCAAGAGACCTTTGATCAGATCTTGGAGCCAGTAATGAAGATTTATAACTTCGTCAAATATGCGGCTACAGTTCTTGCTGTGCTGTTCTTGATATTTGCCGGTGTGCTTTTCATTACGAGTGCTAATGATCAGGCAAAGAGGGAGCAAGCCAAATCAATGGCGATGTACATCGTTATTGGACTTGTCATAATTTGGGTTGCACCATTAGTTGTGGGGTTCCTGACAGGATGAAACAACTAAAAATATTTTTTTTATTTTTATTATTGTTACCTAGCGTAGCTTTAGCTTTTGATTGTTCTTACTTTCAAGACCAAACAGAATGTCTTGCATTAAATGAGTATAATGAAAGCCTCATTGCAAATCTTATCTATACAAACACATCAAGTCCCAATCATCAATTCATAAATCAATATAATAATAACATTCAAGTTAACAATGCTCCTGAAGGAACAATTCCCAAATCTTCTGGAAATCTCAAAAATATGTGGTTCACATTTCTCACAGCATCACCGTCAATACTTTACGAAGAACAGTTGCTCGTCCCCTCAACGTTTACGCTAAGGTCAGAATATCATTTTGAATACACAATTCCAGACACATATTACAATAGCAAAAAGAAGAGAGGAAGAACTTGCCAGATAAAATACTATTACCATTCAAGTTCAGACAATCTGAAGATTTATGCAAACGAGCAATATCTATCAAATCAAAAAACAGCAACATTCGTCATAAGCAAACCAGTTACTTTTAGAGGAGTCTACACAGCAAGCATAACTGTACGAGAAAGATATTATGAATGGGGCTACGATCACGGATGGGACTGCGACTACGACCACACAGAATACAACACAAACACACTCACAGTAGAAGACACATTCAACGTCATAAACTACCAGGAACCAATAGAACCAGACTTTGAAGTCAAACACATCTACAACCAAAACATCATCGGAGAAAAAAACAACACACAAAACAACATAGAAATACTTTTTGACAATTCATTCTACAAAGAACTATTCTACACATACGACGCAGTATTCACAAAGAAACCATATTACTTTCTAACACTTAGAGCGATAAATAGCACAGCAAAAGAATCAAGAAATTTATTCCTCAACCAAAACACAATCACAGTAAAGAATGAAAACACATGCACAGTAAAATACAATAACTTCTTTGAAACAGAAGAAAAAGAATGCACATACAATCTACAAGAAATAAATGCCACAGAATTCCAGACACAATCATTCTCAAGTAGCTGGAACTTTCTCTTTGTGATTGCTATATTTGTATTCGTGCTGTGGTTATTTTACATTGGAATTAAAAAGACATGGGGAAAAGCAATAATCCCCGTACTGCTCTTATTACTCTTTATTCCCAGTGTAAGTGCAGAAGAATGCGGACTAACAAACCTAGCAACATGCATCCCCGAAAAAATATACGGCTTCTTCATAGATATGCTCAACGCTCCCTTACAACCACTACTCTCGAGCATCAGATCACTAATGGAAAATGCACCATCAATAGAAATATTCCAAGGAATATGGGCAATAATGGTCTACTGCATAAGCCTCTTCTACGGACTACTATTCCTCTACTCAGGACTACAATTCCTCATATCAGGACACAACATCATCAAAAGAGAAATAGCAAAAGAATGGCTAAGAAACACAGTCATTATGATAGTACTCATACAAGCATCATTCTATCTCTACAAACTCATATTAGAAATAGGAGCAGTAATGACCTCAGCAGTCCTCTCAATGGTAAACGAACAATTCTTCCTACTAACAGCAGACAACCTCGCAAACCTAGGACTAGAATTCCTATTTGTAACACTCTACGCAATAACACTCCTTATCACATTACTCTTTCTACTAATCAGATATCTCATAGTATCCTTCGGAGTAATCTTCATGCCAGTAGGAATATTCTGCTACTTCGTACCACCACTAAAAAGCTATGGAAAACTAATACTGCACATGCTAGGCTCATTCATATTCATAACATTCATCTACAGCATAATAATACTCGGATGCTCAATGCTAGTAGAACTACCAATATTTGAAAACGTAAAAATTATGGTCATGATAGCTTGCTTCTCAATAATAAACATCATATTCATAATAATCATAATAAAACAAATATTCAAATCAGTATTCGGAGGAGGAAACGGAGGAGCAGAACTAGCACAAGTAATTAAGTACATCGGGATGCTTGCTTAGATAATAATTTAGGCAACATATCACTTTTAGAGTTATTAACATTTTCTAAAACTCGCATAGACCAAGAAATTCCTGCTTTTGAATCTTTTGTAACTAAGACATTAGCAAGAACTACAACACCAAGCAAATGGCTATTCTCTTCTTTGTCTAATTCTTTTCTACAAAGTTCTGCAATATAATCAATATTAGTAAACTCGACTTTAAACTTTCTAGTTTCTATTTCAAAAATTTGTTTACAAGATAAAGAAATATCTATTAACAATATTCCATCATGATTGGATATTTGTTCTTGTGCTTTGTTTTCAAATATATTCTGAATTTTTAAAGGTAGACTATTCTTATTATCTGTAGATATAGTTGTTATTTCCACTCCAATTTGTGAACCAAGATAATTAAATAAATTATCACATGAACGAAGTCCGTTCCCAATATCTCGAGGTTGGAATGAGATTCCGCAACCAGATACAGAATGAACATACTGGGGAAAAGAAAGCTCAGAAAAGTATCTTAAAAGTTGTTTAAAATAAATATCGAACTGAGTACTATCAAGATTGGTTTTCACAATATAAGGTACTAATTTACGAACATTATCAATTATTTTATTAAATCCTTCTGCATCTTTGAATAAATCTAAAGAAGACTCAATTGAGCCCAATCGTTGTAAATGTAAAACATTATTACCTATACTCGTCAATTTATTTGTAAACTCTTCTCCAAACGTTTTTATTAAGTTAGGATAAGGTTTAATAATTTCTAGAATTTGAGACTGTGCAACACCATCTTGATCCAGAGGATTATAATACAGGGTAAAAATATCGTGATCCTTGAATGTCTTATCAAATAAATCCATATTAACACATTACTTTTAAGTCTTTAAATAATATTCTTTTTTAGATTTGTTTGTCCGACATCCGTATTTAAACGATGAGAGCCTGAATATCACCACATGGCTTATGAAATTCCCCAACAGCTCCAACACAAAGAAAAGATTATCTTCGGATTAACATTCTCACAGATAGGTTGGGCTTGTCTTTTCATATTTATCCTTATTTTTATTTTCAAGCTAAACATATCAATAGTAGCAAAATTCATCCTTGCAAGCATTCCTGGAATGATTGGAATATTATTCATATTTTTTGATTTTGGAAGTTGGCTAAAACACATAGCATATTTCTTTCGATTCAGAAGTACACGGCTTAATGATAGAGCAATGAACTCTCTTGTAAACATAAAACAAGTAAAAGACAACATAATTCATAGCCACACAGACGTTGCAATACTACAAGTAACTCCCCTTAATTTTAGCATAAAGACAAAGGACGAGAAAGAAGCAATAATATATGGCTTCCAAAAATTTCTGAATGGATTAGATTTCCCTGTACAATTTGTTGTTACAACAAATAGTTTGAACATTGATGAATATTTGAAAAGCTTAAAGAAAAGAACAGACAACAACGAGCAATTCAAAGACTTTTCTAAATTCATGAAAAACAACATAGAACAAAATGAAATGAGAAATAGAAACTTCTATCTCGTCATCCCAAAAAAGACAGATTTGCAAATACAATGCGATGTATGTAAAGAAAGATTAGAAGGGATAGGTCTAAAAGTAACAAGATTAAACGACAAGAACATAATTAAAACACTCAATCTTTTTTTCAACGATGGAAAAAAGAAGGAAACTAAAGGAAAAATAAAATGTAGCGGGATGCAATACATCATTGCACCAAATACAATAAAAGATGCTGTTGACTCAGTAATTATCAACGACAAACATTGCAGAATAGTAAGTGCTGTTGGATATCCAAGAATGGTAGAGTCTGGATTTCTTGATAAAATAATCAGCAGTAATGACGACTTTGATATCAGCATACATATGGAACCTTTCCCAATTGAGCTTATGATGATCTCGTTAAACAAGGAACTCCAGAAACAAAGAGGAGACTTATACGCAGAACAAAAGAAACAATCAATAAATCCAAGCCTAGAAATAAAATACAAAGATACATTAAAAGTTCTTGAAAATCTACAAAAAGGAAATGAAAAATTATTCAACGTTTCATTATATATAAATTGCAAAGCCAAATCAAAAGAAGAACTCAATCTCCTTACAAAGAAAGTAGAGGCAGAACTAAACAGCCTGATGATAATACCAAGTGTGCCAATGTTTAGACAAGTACAAGGCTACAAATCACTAGTCCCAGTAGCAAAGGATGAATTACAAATAAAGAGAAACATTACGACACAAGCATTATCTGCATTTTTCCCGTTTACAAGCCCTTTCCTGACGGTCGAGCCTGAAGGGGTAATGTTGGGCTTGAATAAGAATAAAGTCCCGTACATCAAAGACATATACGCCCTAAGCAACGCTAACGGCGTAGTCCTTGCAACAAGCGGATCAGGAAAAAGCTACTTCACAAAACTTCTCATCTCAAGGCAACTATTAAACAACACACAAGTAATGGTTATAGACCCACAAGCAGAATATTTAGGGCTAACTGATCAAGTAAAAGGAGAACTTGTAACAATAAGCAGGGAATCTGAAACAATTATCAATCCACTGGATCTCATGGGACACGACTATATAGAAAAAAGGCTCGCATTAATGGACATGTTCAAGATAATGTTTGGAGACTTATCAGAAATACAAAAAAGCATCCTTGACAAAGCCATAACAAAAACATACAAGAAAAAGAAAATAACAGCCAATAATTACAAGGATAAACAGGCACCAATCCTCGGAGACCTCTACAAAGAACTCGAAGCTATGGACAAAAAAGCGAGTAGCATGGAGAAAATAACATACAGAGCAATACTCAACAGGCTTTACATGTACACCAAAGGAGTCTTTGGTTTCCTCAACAAACCAACCAACATAAACTTCGATAACAACTTCGTATGCTTCAACATAGGCGACATGCCAAAACAAGTCAAACCACTCGTCATGTTCCTCATACTTGACTATATCTACATGAAGATGAAGCAGACCAAACAAAGAAAACTCCTCATCATAGATGAAGCTTGGAGCCTACTGGGACATGCAGAAGAAGCAAGCTACATCTTTGAAATTGTAAAAACATGCAGAAAATTCAACCTAGGACTATTATTAATCACACAAGACGTGGCAGACTTAGTAAACAGCAGAGCAGGACACGCAGTACTTGCTAACAGCTCATACTCTCTATTACTTAGACAAAAGCCTGCAGTAATTGACAGCGTAGTAAAAACATTCAACCTTAGCCAGATGGAAAAAGAATACTTACTGACAGCCACACAAGGAAAAGGAATACTAATACTAGACAACGAACACCAAGAACTAGAAGTAGTAGCAAGCCCAAAGGAGCACAGCATCATCACAACCAACGCTGATGAAATTCTAAAACAAACCAACAACAAAAAAGAAAAGGAAGAAAAAGAATCAAAACTAAATTTCGAAAAGCCATACTATTATGCAAGCACCCTAGATGAATATCAACATAACGAATTACTAAACAACGGATACGAAGTACAAAACCTCATGCCAATCGGAAAAACAAGACAAGAAACAATCTGGGTAAAAAAGAATGATGTTGAAGGAATAGAACACACATTCTTCGTACACAACATCGCTGAAGAAATAAAGAAATACACAAAAAAAGTAGAAGTAAAAATTACAACAAAAGCAGACATCATTTTCAAAAACAAGAAAGGAAATGAGACAGCAATCGAAGTCGAGACAGGCATCGACTTCTCAAAGCATAGAACAAGACTTATAGAAAAATTTGAAAGAGTCAAAAAAGAATACGGAGACAACACAATAATATTTTTAATAGACAGTCAAGATAGAAGAAAATATGAAAGAATAGCACAGCAGATCCCAATCATAGTAAGAACACAAATACAAGACTTTATACAACAACAATTCAAGTGATTAACTACGGGCAGATTTAGGGTAAGCGTTTCGGCTAATACTGCATGATTCTTGCATCACAGCCAATATTAACGGTAAGCTCTGATTTATATATGAAATTAAAAACTTACCCTAAACTGAATTAATTAATTTAGGGTAAGTCTTTTCAAAATACAACTTTCTTCGCAGAATTTCTTATAGTAACTTCTATCACGCCTACTGCGTTTGCTACATCTCTTTGCGTTCTTGGTTCTTCATTCATTCTTGAAGCTAAGTATAATGCTGTAGCTACAATTGTCTCCGGTCGTTTTCCAGAAAGTAACCCTTCTTCGCTTATTTTCATTGCTAACTCATTTGCTTTTGTAACGGTTGATTGGCTTAATTCTAATTTTGATGCGAATCGTGGAATCAAGTCTATAGGATCAACTACTGGAATCATCAAAGATAGTTCTTTTCTTAGGACTTTGTATGCTCTCATCAATCTTGTCTTTCTAACTGAACTGTGCACTATGACTTCTAGTAAAGTCTTAGGAAGATTATGAATAATACATGCTGAATATACACTTGAATAGCTGAAGCTGATTATATCTCTGCCTATTGCTAAGTCTTTATCCATTGCTTGTTTGAATATGACTTTGGCTTCTTGCGTTACAAATTCTGGCAAGTGCAGTTTTCCAGCTAATGCTGTGATGCGACTCATACCATAACGCATGTTCTTCTCTTTGGTTGAAAGAAGCCATGATTTCTTCCATATTTTTCCATCTATTTCTTTGCTTCCTGCTGTTGCTAATTGTGGCAGTCTTGCATTTTTCTTTGTGCTCTCGCTAACGTATGGATTCTGCTCAATACCATTTTCTTCAATAACTAGTCCGCAATCATTACAAATTATCTCACTAGCTTGCAGATTGATGTGCAAATTTATGCTTCCGCATTCAGGACAGTTACTCGGTTGCATTTTCACTCTCCTCCACAAAGTACATCAGCACTGGCACTACGTTCTTTTCGCCTAATTCTTTTATACGCTGAGCTAACTTAAGTTCAGATAAGCATAGCTCCATAACGTATCTGACATCGGCACCCGCATCGAAGAGATCTCTAATAGGCTTCTTTACATCTATTCGTCTTCTACGGTCGTTGTAGAAGACCTTCCCTTCGACCCGGATTATTTTATCCGATGTCCGAATAGGTTTCGTTTGTATCACGTGGTAACCACCCCCGTACAGTTTTTTTAGCGTTGTATCGTTGTCAAAAACAAAAAAATCAAGCCAACCTTGTCAGTCAGTCCGCCCCAATTGGTGCATAATCACTGGTCGACAAAGCAGTATCTGTTAACGAGTTTCCCTCGTTTATCGGGAGTCATGTGACTAACTAGATCAAAGAAATTTCTGGTTCTTATCCAAATTTGGGCGTTAGTCATTTTGTGTTACCTTAACAGTAGTAAAGTCGCCATCATTTATAAATATATACATATAAATGACCGGAAATATTACGGAATCACCGCAAATCCTCAAAATACTCCCTCTTCTCAGGCTCATCACGAATCATCTTCTCCAAAATAGCCTGCTTAATATACGTCGAGACAGACACACAATCTCCCGTCTGATTCTTAAGTTCCTTCCACAACCTATTATGACAAAAGAAACTCCTTCTCTCTCCTCTAAGCATCGAAAAATCTTCATCCATTACGCACCACTCTTCTTAAACAATTTCAACCGCACATATTCTGATTTATTGACAAAAATCTCACTAGCAAGACGATCTAATTTCTTGTCCTGCTCCTCAGTAATCCTGAGAATCAACATCTTTGTCTTAACCATACAAAGCATAAGGTTGAGAAAAGAGAAATACACTTAGGCTACAAAACAGTGGATAAAAAAGGGTACAAAAATGGTAACACAAAATCAACTATTTTTTATATATAAAACAATATTCTAAATAATATGCTATCAAAAACCAAATTAAAAAATATGTTCTTTATAGAATTGGACCGATGTTTGCAACCAAAATCTCATAGGAATCACGGAGCTGACGGAATAATTATGGGATTAAATCAAGGAAATCTCACCGAAGAAGAACAACTTTTGGCATGGGAAGGTTATTCGGAACTCAAGCGTGATGGCTACATCATGCAAGACCCAAATCAAAAACATTCAGACATGTTTAATGTCTTCACAACAGCAGGAAAAAAATACTTAGAAGAATTAAAGCAAAAAGACTTAGATTTTTCTACACCAAAAGGAGAATTGAATGATGCGGTAACTGATACTCGTCTAATAAATAGTTGCAAACTTGCATTTGATAATGAGGATTATTGGAATGCTGTTTCAAATGCACAAAGACATCTAGAGATTCGTGTTAAAGAAAAATCTGGATTGAACATTACAGGGTTCAATCTCATGTCAACAGTCTTTAGCACAGCCAGACCAATACTAACAATAAGAGCTGCTGATCATGAAGAAGAAAAAGAAGGATTCAAACACATCATGATGGGCATGATGAAATTCCATAGAAATCAAAAAGCACATAATGAAGGAACATTAACTAGACAAACCGCAATGCAAATTATCGGCTATATAGATTATCTACTTAAAATTGTAGAACAATCAGAAATTCAAACACCTGAAAACTAAAGGTAATACAAAATCCGACATCATGTATTCTTCTATCACAAACTTTAGTTCTCTGTAAGTCACTAATCACACGGTGTCGGTGACTTGTCCACTCGAAAATATCCAATCGTCTACGACTCTCTTTATAAATGAAGGGAGCGTCTGAAGTGTTAGAATTCGAGTGTTTGAGAGGTTTTAAACGAAAAATGGCTAAATTCGATCCTCACCGAAATGAGGAAACATACAAGAAATGGAGATATGAGAAAGGAGCTCCGTTTGACGGTGTTTCTTCAAAGAATAGAGAGTTATTGCTCCAGTATCTTGATGATATGGAAATAGGGGCAAATGTATCTCCTGTCGTAAAGAGAGGATCGAGATCTTACATTCGATTAAGAAACTTAAAATCAAAAATCCATTCTTGGGCAATAATAATTCAAGACGAACTTGGAATAGATTACATTCCTGAAGTAGAGCAAAAAGAAAGAGAATTCTTACAGCTCATAAAAAAATTAAGAGATGGACAGATACAAACAAGAAAACAAACAGGAGAAGTCTTTACAGGAGTAGGTACGCTCATAAAAGCATTCAAATCAATGTGGCACTGGTACCAAAGAGTACAAAGAAAAGAAGGAATAACAGTTAGAGACATAACTCAAGATATTGATGGAAGAGATGAGAAACCACACTTCAACTATTTCACAATAGAACAACTTAATCAGATGTGCAACAAAGCAAAATATGAATACAGAGTTCTCATGATGTTCTTATTTGACACAGGAATAAGAGCTCCGACAGAAATGATGAACGTCAAAGTATCTGATTTAGAATGGAGCGAAGAAAAAAAACACTACACACTAACAATCAGACCGGAAACTAGCAAGACATTTGGAAGAAGAATCAAACTACTCCTGTGCTCAGCAATGTTAAAAGAATTCATTAAAATTCAAAAACTCAAAGCAGATCAATTCATATTCACAACGCATCATCACCAAGTAAATGAATACTTAAAGAGATTAGGAAATAAAATACTTGGACTTGGGGAATTCTATCAAAAAAGAGGAAAAGATGGCAAGCTATACAATTGCTCGAAAAATGGTCTGACTATGTATGATTTCAGGCACAGTTCTGCGTGCTACTGGCTTCCAAGATACAAATCAGAATCCGCTCTAAAATACAGATTTGGCTGGAAAAAATCAGAAATGATACACTACTACACAGAACTTCTAGGAATGAGAGACACAATTGAAGAAGAAGACCTCTATGTAGACGTAAGCAAAACCCAACTAGAAAGAGACATAGCCAACAAAGGAAACGAGATAACATTACTTCAAGAACAGATACAAGCCCAAGACCGGAAAATGGAGCAAATGATGGACGTAATGAAAGCACTACAATTAGAAAGCAGATACAAAGAAATGGAACCATACACAGTAATCATAGAAAAAAGAACGTAATACACATTCCGAGATTCTACCAAATATCATCAGAGCCTAAAAACCTCTGGTGATAAAAATTGAAATATCTAGATGACGAATTTCTAACCCAACAAAAAGAACGACTTCTCATGACATACAACTGCCAAACCATCAAAGAAGTAATCGAAGTTTTAGAAGCAAGAATAAAGGTAAAAAAAGATTTGGAAAAAACGAATCCTTCCAAATCGCTTTTACATTGATAGCCCCGCCCGAGCTCATGGACAATAATGTCAAAAGAGAGGAAAAATTCGGCACATAAAACTTCCAAAAATATCATCTGGACAAAAATAATACTGTTAAATTTATTTAACAAGTGTTTATTTATTTTAACAACAGAAAAATATATAAAGAAGTGTTAATATTCTTTAACAGATGTTAAAAATATTTAACGACTTGAAGCCGTTCTTTGAGGACAACTATAAAAGAATTCACGTTAGAGAATACGCTAAAATTATAGCGATTACACCACCCACAGCATCAAAATTACTAGAGGCTTATTTATCAGAAAGAATATTAAAAAAAGAAGTAGATAAACAATATAATTATTATTTTGCAAACAAGGAGTCAAGTACATTCAAAGATTTGCAAAATATCTATTGGAAAATGAAATTGCAACCATTAATAGATTATATTGAAAACCAAATAATACAACCAAATATAATTCTTTTTGGATCAATTGCAAAATCAGAACTACAAGAAAATTCAGACATAGACATAGCAATATTTGCACAATCGAAAAAAGACTTGAACTTATTACCTTTTGAAAAAACACTAAAAAGAAATATCCAATTATTCATATTCAAAAATTTAGAAGAGGTTCCAAAGGAACTAAAAAACAACATATTAAACGGAAAAATCATAGGAGGCTCTTGGTAATGGATTTCAAAGAATGTAAAAAACAAAATATCGTAAAAGAAGTGTCAATTGATAAAAACAAAATACAATCAATAAAAAATATAGCAAAACAAAAAATGATTTCAGCAGACTATCTTCCAAAAGAACACAGCATAGCAAAAATAACTCTTCTTTATGATGCACTAAGAGAACTACTTGAAGCAAACGCATTAGAAAGAGGATACAAAATATACAAACATGAATGCTACACAGCATTCCTAAAAGAGATACTGAAAAAATCACGACAAGGAGATGAATTTGACAAGTTAAGAAAAATAAGAAATGGAATAAACTATTATGGCCAAGAAGTAAACACAGAAGAAGCACAACAAATAATTACTAACCTAAAAGAACTAATTGAAGAATTCACAGAGTAAACATAACAACAATTATCTTGAACATCAAGAATTAAATAGCCCCTCCCGGGAACACAGACAATGATGTCAAAAGGAAGGAAATAGTATGTTGAATACAAAATTACTAAATTTTCAGTACTATTTTGATATCTTTATTAAAACATACTAATCAGAAGAATACCAAATAATGGTAATATCTAACCATAAAATGGTAAACTATATAAATAACAACAAAGTACAAGAAACAAATGAGAGCTGAAGATAAAGTATTTACCGTATTTTTTGAATTAAAAGAAAAAAAACCATATTACAATCAAATCAAAGAACATTCTGAATTATCACACAGTTCTTTACAAAATGCATTAAAAAAATTGCTTAGAGATAAAACATTATCAGAGGAAAAAACTAAATCAAATACATTCTACGGCATTAAAAACAAAAAAATATTTGCTTTGCGTTTTTCCGAAATTGCAATACAAAAATTTAATAATCTAAACATAGGAGTGAAAAATCCCTTATTAAATTTCCTAAAAGAAATTCCTCAAGAAATATTCACTATAGCTCTTTTTGGCTCAGCTTCTATAAAAGAAGAACAAAAGGGAAGCGATATTGATTTATTAATCGTCTCAAATGAAAAAATAAATCTTGAAAATCACAAAAAAGAAGCAAAACTAACATCGAAATATCCGATTTCAATATTTCAATGCACAATCAAACAATTTGTTGAAAATAAAGATCACATAATTATACAAGCAAGAAAAACAGGTTTTCCAATCTATAAAGAACAAAATTTTTATGAGGTAGAACTAAATGAATATTGAAAAATTATTTGCAGATCAAAAATACTTAGAAAAAGAATTAAATTTTTTCTTAACAAAAAAACAAATAAAGAAAATTGCCAAAAATGAAGAATTAGTAGATTCACATATAAAAAAAGCAAAACACAATCTAGAATTTTATCAATTGAACAAATCTAAATCAAAATTCAATGATTGGTTAATTGTTACATTATATTATTCACTATATCATTGCGCACTTGCATTAATAACAAACAAAAAATATTCATCAAAAAACCACTATGCAACTATACTAATTCTTATTAAAGAATACAAAATCACAAAAGAAGAAGCAAATCTCCTTAATGATCTATCAATAAGTAAAGAAGACGCAGAATTATATACTAACTTAAAAGAAGAGAGACATGATGCAAGTTATTCAACAAATCTAAAATTTAGCAATAAAAAAATAGAATTCTACGAAGATAAAGTACTTGATTTCATTAATAAAACAGAAGAACTAATTAAAAACGATTAGTTGAACGAAATATATTGTTCATACTTTAAAAAAAGAAATTAAATTATGAAGGATAAAATAACTGTGAAAATTTTTAAAAAACTAGCCCCGCCCGGATTTGAACCGAGGTCCCTGGCTTTCTTCAACGTCTCGTTGAGAACCAACAAGATTCTCTTGCGTTGCCAAAGGCCAGGATGATTGGCCGCTACACTACGGGGCTGAATGTCAATTCATTTAATTTAATATTGGAGACTTATTTGCTTTTTAAAGCTTTTCACTGTTTTCAACACCATCCTCTTTTATTTTTTTCTTCTTTTTAATATGATCCCACATACTTTCTACTTCATGATCTTCCATTTTTAGATCTTCTTTGAAGTAATTTTTCATTTTTCTATAATTATTAGCTATCCTATCAGCAACACCTCTTATTGTATCAAGATGTTTACCTGTTTTTTGCGAAATTTTTCTAAAACTCATTTTTCGAGCCATTAATCTGCATATGTTGACAAATTCTTCTTTACTTATCTTCATATTCTTTCTTATTTTATTAGTTTTTGTGAACGTTTTTCCACACATTACACACTTGAATCTAGGCACACCATTTTTTTGCTTACCAAATTTTATCACATTACCTCTTAGATGTTTTTTATATTTAGAACATTCTTTATTTATACATGAAACTATTAGTGATTTATCAACAACCATTACTCCAAAATATATGTGTATATTTATAAATTATATGTAAAAAAAAACAACTTTTTTCTAGGTCATTACAAAAAATTTAAAAGTAAAGTAATACTTTCAAAGATATGTATGATATGTCAATAGCAAAATCAATTATGATGAATAATTCGCCAGATAATTTAACAAAAATAGTTGAAACTTTAGAAAATCCTAATATAACTTTAGAAAATAAAAATAGTGATGAAAAAAAAATATCAATTAAAGAAAAAGTAAAAACAAATCTTCTTTCAAAAGCATATACTGTTTCAGAATTTTTATATTTATATGATGATAAAGATTATCAAAATAAATTGCAAGTTAAAACTGCAGAAAAAATATACTCTGGAGTTCAAACATCTTTAAAAGTAATAAATAAATTAAATCCTGTAAACCTGTGGAAAACAAAGTTAGAAAGAACCATAGAAGAACTAGAAATCGCAAAAAAATATTTACTAGAAGTAAATTTAACAAAAAAATACGACCCTATTAAAGAAGAAGCAAAAAAAGATGCTTTTAAAGAATTAAGTAAACCAGAATACGGAATAAAAAATGAATGGTTAAGAACAAAATTATCTAATATGGCGAGAATACCTAAAGAAAAATTACCGCCTGAATTAAGAGATGCAAGAAATGTACATCACAAACTAGCAGCATATGCTTTCGCATTATCAGTAGGTGGAGAAATTTTTCAAAAACAATTAGAAACAATATCAAAAATAACAAGAACACCAAGGGACGAATTGATAAAAGCAGACATATATTTATCTTATCCTATGAGTTTTTTAACTGCAGGACTGCAATTAGGCCCTTCAATTCAAATAGCAACAGGAAGACCTTATTGGCAATCATTTCAAGACGCATTATCAATAAAATTATTAGAAACTGCCAGCCGACACATAATATACAGAAAATCAGGAAACTACACAATATCGCCTTCTAAAGCAGTAACTTTAAGCACAATTCCCGTTGTTGCAACCACAGGAGCAATAGAGTTTGCAAGACAACTTAGTTTAAATACAGATTTACAAATAATTTTAACACAAATAGACCAAAAACTTGAACCAATCACAAATAAAATAACTAAACTCAAAGACAAAACAACCCAATATACAAACAAAGGAATTGAAAATTTAGCAAATAACCTAAATTTTAACAACATAATTAAAAACATAAATAATTCCAATATGTACAGCCAACAAAGAATATATTCATTTGGACCAGCATATGTAATTACACCTCTTAATTTTCAAGGCAAATAATATAAACAAATTCTTTCTTCCATATAAATATGCTCTTAAAAAAAGTTATTCTGAAAAACATAAGATCTTACAAAGAATTAGAAATAAACTTCAAAGAAGGATCAACTCTTTTATCAGGAGATATAGGCGCAGGAAAAACAACAATTCTATTATCAATAGAGTTTGCACTATTCGGATTAATAAGAGGTCACATTACAGGATCAACATTACTTAGACATGGAGAAAAAGAAGGCTCTGTAACAATGCAAATGCAAATAGACAATAAAGAAGTAATAATAAAAAGAAATCTAAAAAGAACAAGCAACACAATAGCTCAAGAATCAGGCCACATTCAAATAGGAGAAGAAAAAAAAGAAATGACTGCAATAGAACTAAAATCCAAAATATTAGAATTACTAGGATATCCTGAAGAACTATTAACAAAATCAAAATCATTAATATATAGATACACAGTATACACCCCTCAAGAAGAAATGAAACAAATCCTATTTGAATCACCTGATGAAAGATTAGAAAAAATAAGAAAACTCTTTGAAATAGACAAATACAAAAGAATAAAAGAAAATGCAAGTAATTACACAAAAAATCTTAGAAGTGAAATAAAAAATTCTG
Source organism: Candidatus Woesearchaeota archaeon (assembly GCA_021736975.1). Taxonomy (GTDB): domain Archaea; phylum Nanobdellota; class Nanobdellia; order Woesearchaeales; family 21-14-0-10-32-9; genus JAIPET01. Next base: position 21,928 of record JAIPET010000006.1, on the reverse strand, counting down.
CTTGGTTAATAGAAGGAATAGATGGCTTAAAAGAATCAAAAAAACAAATCATAAAAGAAAAAGAAATATTTGAAAAAGAAATAAAAATTTTAGAAACACAAATCAAAGAAGCTAAAGAAAAAGAAAATAAACAAAAAGAACAAATCGAAAAAATCCTAGATAAAGAAAAAGAATTAGCAGAAATAAAAAATAAAATAAAATTAATAGAAACAGAAATAAAAAATATAATAGAAAACATCGAACAAATAAACAACACAATAAAAAGATATGAAGATGAAATTCTTGAAATAAAAAAAGAAAACGAATCCAGCGAAAGTAAACAATTAATCGAAACAAATTCAGATAAAAATATAGAAATACAAAAAAATAAAAATGCAGAAACTATAGAAAAAGAAATACAACTATACGAAAACAAACAAAAAGAAACAGAAGAAAAACTAAACTTAGCAAGAAACAAAAAAGCGATTTCTCAATCAAAAATACAAAGTGCACAAGAATTAATATCGAAAATAGATTCACTAGAAAACTGCCCTACATGTAAACAACCAGTAACAGAAGAACATAAAAAACATGTAGAACAAGATGAAAAAAATAAAATAAATGAAGAACAAGAAAAAATAATAAAATATGAAAATTTAATAGAAAAAGCGACAACAAACATAGAAATACTGAAGAAAAAAACAAAAAAATTACAAGAAGAAAAAAATAATATTCAAATAACAGAATTAAAAATAAAAAACTATGAAAAAAACATTCAAAGAATAAAATTACTAGAAAACCAAATAACAGAATATAAAGAAAAAACAAAAAATTACAAACAAAAACAACAATCAAAAGAAGAAATAAAACAAGAACTAAACAAACAACTTAAAGAAAAAACAACAAATGAAGAGGAATTAAACATAATAAAAAAACAATATGAAAAAAATACAAAAATAACAAGACAATACGAAATTAAAAATGCAGAAACAAAACAAAAACTAAAAGACACAGATAAAGAAATACAAAACATAGAAGAAGAACTAAAAAAGAAAGAAGAAAAACAAAAAGAAATACAAAATAAAAAAATCACAGAAAACTGGATGAGTAAACAATTCATCAACACAGTAGACATAATAGAAAAAACTGTCTTTTCCACAATCCATAATGAATTTGATCAAAGATTTAAAGAATGGTTCAACATCTTAATAGAAGACGAAACATTGCAAGCAGGACTAGACGAAACATTTGCCCCAAGCATAATACAAAACGGATACGACACAACAATAGATAACTTATCAGGAGGAGAAAAAACAGCCGTAGCACTAGCATACAGATTAGCACTAAACAAAACAATAAATGATTATGTAGGACAAATAAAAACAAAAGACATAATAATTTTAGACGAACCAACAGACGGATTCTCAACAGAACAACTAGACAAAGTAAGAGACGTACTAGAAGCACTAAACTGCAAACAAACAATCATAGTAAGTCACGAACCAAAAATGCAAAGCTTTGTTGAAAACATAATCCACATAAGAAAACACGAACATCACTCGGAGATTGTCTAAACTACTTTCAAAAATCATGAAGTAAAATATATTTTTTTAAATCATCTAAATACTGATCTAATTTGTCAAAGAATATTTTTTTATCATTTTCAGAAAATTTTCTTATTCTAGAACTATAAGCTAAATTAACAACATGATCTTTTGAAAAATAAGTAATAATTTCTTTCCAAGAACTAGGCATTTCTTTTCCTTGATTTAATAAATCAAGCTCAGCAAGCCAAAAAACTTGTTTTGCAATATCTGAAAAACCAAGTTTGTTCTCTTTATAATTAGGAAAGAAAACATCAGGAAACGTCTTTATTCTAGCATAAAGCAATCTGTTAAAAGTTCGTTTTGGATATTTATTAGAATTTAATGGTTCACCTAATAATAAAACACATTTTTCTACATGATATAAAAAAATATCAGGTTTTGCTTTCAAAGTACCTTGCTTAAACCTTAAATTATTTTCTAATTCCCATAAAGAAAAAGAAGAAATATTAATTTTAACCCTATACTTATCACTATAAATTTTATTAAATTCAACTACTTTTTTAATATCTTTATTTTCTTTAACAACCATAACAAAATCTAAATCACTATATTCATTCATCTCTCTTCTAGTAAAACTACCCTTTAAATAAAAAGAAACAAGACAATCTTTAAATGAAATCTTAACAAGATCAATAATTTCTTCAATAATAGATATACATATTTTTTCTTACATAGAAACAGCATTCCAAGAATACCAAGGGAAATCTTTTTTTATCATTTTAAATCTTTAATAAATTCAGGCAAAATAAAAGGTTGTCTAATGATTTTTTTATCAAGCAAAACCTTAACCAACTCCAAATCACCAATCCCAATTTTACCCGTATAAAAAATTGAAAAATCATCAACTAAATCAGCAACCCTTTCAAACTCAAGCAAACCCTTAAGATACAAATAATCCTTACCTAAACCGCCACCTCTAAAAACCCGAAGCGTTAATTCCCAAGAAGACTCATCACCAAAACCATAACCTTTAAGCAACTCAAAAACTTTTCTAAAACCATATTTTTTATAATAAAAATGAACTGCTAAAACTCTCCCAGCATACATTCTTAACATACTATCCTCAAGCAAACCAAATTTTTTCTCTAAAAAAAGAGCGCCGCCTTCTTCAGTCAAAATATAATCAGGAAAACCACTAACAAATAATTTTAAAGGCTGATTAAAACCATTAGCAGCACGAATAACGTGCCAGCCAATTTCATGAATAACAAGCCTTTGAACATCTTTTAAAGTATAATTAGCTTTTTTACCAACAAAAATTTTTTTGAGCTCCTGATGAACCATCATCTGTTTCTTATCAATCAATTCAACAGACCACTCACTAAGACTTAACCTAACAAGAGCAGATCTTAATTCCTTAACAAAATAATCAATTTCAATAAAATCCTCGCCATCCAAATTTACAGGCTCAGATACAATTTGTTTTGCCAATTTAACAAGATTATCAGAAGGAACACCATAAAGTTCAGAACTAAAAGAAAATCTCTTTTTCTTATTCCCCCTATATTTAAGCATATCATTCAAAATAGACAAAGATTTCAACTTTTTCTTATAACAATCTTTTAAAAAACCACTTGGAATTTTAACTTTTGAAATCATTTTCTTAATTAATTCAGGAGATTCATCCCTATCAAAAGTCAAATATTCAAATTCAGGTTCTTTAATCTTACCTTCTAAAAATAAATCTTTTTGAGTTTCTTCATTAACAGGATTAGAATAAAATAAAGGTCTTAGCCTCTTACCTATCTCAAAAATTTCCTTATCAACATCTTTGAAAACATCTATTTCAGTCAATTTTATATTAAAAAAATTTATTCATTTATAATATTTACCTACAATTAGTTCTCCAAAAAAATAATTTATAAATCACCCAGCAGCTATAACTCAAACATATTTTATAAATAAGATAAAAAATCAACACACCACGAACTAAATATAAAAAAAGTTATAAATAGAAAAAAATGAAATAATACATGTTAGAAGCAATCCTTTGGATAACAATATTCATCACAAGCATAATAGTTCTAGTAAAATCTTCAGATTTCTTCACAGATGCAGCGGAAACAATAGGCTTAGCACTAAAAATGCCTAAATTCATAATAGGAGTTACAATAGTTGCAATAGGAACAAGCCTGCCAGAACTTGTAAGCTCCATAATAGCAGTAATGTCAGGACACTCTGAAATAGTAATAGGAAACGTTGTAGGAAGCAACATAACAAACATATTTTTAGTCTTAGGATCAGTAGCTATAATCGCCAAAAAAATAACAGTGAAATACGATCTAATAGGAATAGACCTTCCATTTTTGATGGGAAGCGCAGGATTACTCCTAATAACTTTATGGGACGGACATTTTTCTTTATTTGAAGCAATAATGTTCATAATATTAACTGCGACATACATAATATATGGAATACAATCAGAAGAACCAAAAAAATCCAAAAAAGAAAAAAAATCCAAAAAAGAAAAAATACATTTTAACACAATTCTAACACTAATATTAAGTTCTGTGTTTATTTATCTAGGCGCAAAATTCACAGTAGAATCAGTAATCTCACTATCCCAAATTTTCAACATAGCAACAGAAATAATAGCAATAACAGTAGTAGCCCTTGGAACATCACTTCCAGAACTAGCTGTAAGCATAAGTGCAGCAAGAAAGGGAAAAACAGAAATGGCAATAGGAAACGTTTTAGGATCAAACATATTTAATTCTTTTGCAGTAATGGGTATAGCCGCATTATTTGGAAATTTAATAGTCCCAACAACAATGTTAACAATAGGATTACCAACAATGGTAATAGCAACACTAATGTATTTTTTCATAACACTTGATAAAAAAATAACTAAATGGGAAGGATTACTACTAGTAGCATTCTATATATTCTTCTTAGCACATAGTTTTGGACTAGCATAAAACAATTATTTATTACAAAACACTCTTTTATAATTAAAAAAATCTCCATAAAAACCCATAAACTCATAGTCATTATCTAAATAAATATTAGAAAGTTTTTTATAGACTCTTCAGATTGTAAAGAAGCAATATGAACAATATTTTTTTAATATGACTTGAATATTTTTCCATTTCAAAAACAGCTTTCTTTATTAAAACCCTAGGAATTCCATAATTTGATTTATTAGACCAAAGAGAACCGAAAGCAAACACAAAACTGCTTAATTCATTATCTTCAAATTCAATCCTGTATAAACCAAAATTATCTGTACCTTGCTTAGCAAATATTAAAAACAAATTATCATTAATTTTATTCACAATAGATTCCATATTCTAAATACGGAAATAAATATTATTTAAAAATATTAATAAAAAAGTCATGAAATCAATCATCTAAACCGAATGTTTCTTCAAATTGACGCATTTCTTTAATTTTAGAAAGAAAATGATAACCCCTATCTTTAATAACAATTAATTCGCGTTCATCCAACTTCTTTTTTTCAACAAAATCTTTTTCCATTAATTCCTCAAGATAAATATTCATTTGTTTATAAGAAAGATTAGACTTATACATTAAGTGCGTCGGTTTAATTTCTCCACCTTTTTTTTGAATAGCTAAAAGCATATCCTCAACAATATCTAATCTACCTCTTTTTTTTCCCATGATTAAGCACCGATATAAAAGTATAGAGTAGCCCTATAAAAGCCACTAATTGAATTAGTTCTGCAAGAAAATAGAAAAAAGTACTAAAATAACTCAACAAGAAAAATACATGACTTAAACTATAAACTATAAAGCTCAAATACAAATATTTTGTTGACTTCAATTTATTTTTCTTATAATTCATAAAAAACTGAATAGTTATCAAAACAGATATTATTAAAGCAGATAAATGCAACACATAATAAGCAGATGATGTTAAAAATAAAGATATGACTATTAAATAAAAAACTAAAAACAACATAACCATAGATTTTTCTTTCTGATAAACATATAATAGCATAAATAAACCAACTAAAGTTATTAAAGCATAAATCATAAACAATAAAATAAAACTCATATTAGAACATGTAAAACCATGAGCAACATTTGCAAGATTAGAATAACTTAAAGCGAAATTATCTCTAAGATAAAAAACACCATAAGTAATAATTTTAAAAATAAAAGCAACAGCAATTAAAGACATCGCACCAGCCATATATTTTAAAGATTTTTTTTCATGCAACCTATAAACCTTAAAAGCATAAACCGCAATTAAAATAAGAACTATTAAACTAAACAAATCAATAATAGCGTCAAAACCATTAAACCATTCAGGCCCGCAAAATAATTGTACCCCTTGCATAAATTACCTGACAAAAGAGACATTTATAAAATTTATGCAAAAAAAACATTAACTTATCTTTCAAAGAGCTTTTTAAACATAAATACCAATAAAACAATGAGGTGGTAAATATGAATCAATACGAACCAATATATGAAGAAAATTACACGGCAGACGAATTAGAATTAAGACCAGAGGAAGCAATAGTTCTAAAAATGAATCAAAAATACAGAAAAGGAAATACAAAAAGCTACTTATTAGAAAATAACAACAAAGTTCAACCATATTTTGAAGACTCATAAAAACAAAAAAAATATTTTTTTATTTTAAATTATGAAAATCCCCTCTCTGAGTCTGCTCAGAAACAAAGTTTCTGACACACAAAAAACTAAAAACTCTTTGTGTATCTTCGCCACAAATGCAAAGACAAAAAATAAATCGAAGATTTCTGAGCAGATCCATTATTAAACCCCATTTTATAGCACGAAATAAAAAAATTATAAACCTTTAAACCAATCTTGAGCTAAAGGTCCTATAACAGGTATTTCTTTTTCTTTGCCTTGAATTGCATAAACCAAACCAAAAACCCAAAGAACAAATAAAATTATTGAAAGAACATCACCTATAAAAGGAATCCACATCATAATAGTTATTGCAATCATCAACAATAAAGATTGTCTTAAATGAAAACTTGCAAAAGAATTTTTCTTATTTTGATTCATTATTAAAGCAATTAACCAACCTAACCAATAAACATAAGAAATTATCGCTATAACCTTACCATCTTCCTTTTCTTTAAGGCTGCTTGATCTTTTATCTTTACTCATAATATTTCCTCCAAAAAACAAACAAAAAAACATTCACTTAAAAATTTATTGGAAAAAAATAAAAAAATAAATTTGCTGACCTTTGACCGCCACGTTCCGTGTTCTAACCGATGACCGCTCACTTAATATAGCCGCCTTTTTGAAGGTTCCAAAGTTTTTTGTACAAACCGTCTTGCTGTATTAGTTCATTGTGTGTTCCTTGCTGCACTACTCTTCCTTTGTCAAGCACAACTATAACATCCGCTTTCATAATGGTTGAAAGTCTGTGAGCAATAACTATGCTTGTTCTGCCTTTCATTAGATTCTCTAAGTCTTGCTGTATTTCATGTTCAGTTTCTGAGTCAAGAGCAGATGTTGCTTCATCCATCACAAGTATTTTCTTATCAGCAAGTATTGCCCTAGCTATACTAACACGCTGTTTTTCTCCGCCAGAAAGTTTAACTCCTCTTTCTCCAACGATAGTTAATTCTTTCTTTGGAAAACCAGCAACTACTTGGTCAAGTTGAGCAAACTTCATCGCTTTCATTATTTCTTTTTTGTTTGCTTTCCCATTACTAAAACCAACATTATTTAATATGGTTTCATCAAACAAAACAGCTTCCTGAGGAACAATGCTTAACTCAGACCTTAACGACTCTTGTTTAACTTTTTTAATATCATATCCATCAACAACAATACTACCTTTGTCAACATCATACAATCTATACAAAAGTTTCACCAAAGTACTTTTACCAGATCCTGAAGGTCCAACCAATGCAATCTTTTTATTAGCAGGTATTTCAAGGTTAAAATCTTTCAAAACATATCTGTTCTTATACTTGAACCAAACATTATTGAAATTTATTGTTCCTTTTTTTACATTTAAAACTCTAGCATCAGGTTCGTCAACAATAGTTTTTTGAGCTTTATAATATTTAAACAAAGACTCAAAGTCAGCCATACTCCTATAAAAACCACGAAGACCATGATCAAAACCAAACAAATGACCAATCATAGTTTCAAATGAAGCATAAATAAACACTAACGTTCCTATGGTTAAAGTTCCTGCAAGCATTTTTTGCACTGGAAAGTATATCAGGAAAAAAGCTCCGAGTCCAAGTATCAAAGTATGCCCTGCAGATAACCATCTGAAATAATTCCAATGAGCTAATATTTTTTTCCTTGTTTCATCTCCATATTTAAAATATCTTGATTTAATTTTATCTTCTTTTCCAAAATATTTTATACTTTCAATGTTTGTAAGGAAATCACTAACTACTGCTTTCTCTGAATCTTCAGCATCATTAGCAGCCATATTAGCAGGTTGCTGTTTTTTATTCACAACAAAACTATATCCGATAAATGCCAATATAGTAATCAAAACAACCAATGCTGATTGTAGATCAAAAAACATAATTGTTCCTGCAACTACAACTGTTTGAAATAACAAAGGCACAAAGTTAAATACTATTACATCAGTTAATCTTTCAACAGCATTTCCACCTCTTATTAATCTACTAATAAGAGATCCTGTTTTATTATTAGTGTGGAACTCATGATCTAAATGAATAACGTGATTAAACATCATTTTTTTTATATCAAACATAACTTTTGTTTCAAAAATGTTTATCGTATTCATCCAAATCCATCTGAACGCTGTTTGCATAACTTTTAATGCTGCAAAAGCTAATGCTAACATAGTTAATATTTTAACGAATTCATTACTTACAATTTCTTTTGCAATAAATCTCCCACTCTCATCAGTTAATATTTTAAAGATGAAACTTTGAGCAGAGTATGATGATTGAAAAAATAAAATCATCAATAACAATCCGAAAGCCATCCACTTATATTTCTTGATAAGAGTCCAATACATACCAAAATTATATTTGAAATCTATTGGCTTTTGCACTTTTTTCTTTCCATTAATTTTCTTTTTGTTTTTCATGGGAATCCCCCATTATGTTTGTCTGTCGTTGAGCCAGCTTGCCTAGGTTTTTCTAGGAGGCACACAAAAAAAATTTAGAAAATCGCACACCTACATCTAGTAAACACTAGTTGTTTTTACCAATGATATTTTTGTAGGGTTCATTTTACTACTAAAGGAATACAAATTCTTTAAAAAGTTTTCGAAAACATATTGAAAAATATTCGAAAAAACCGGAAATATTTCGAAACATAATAAAACTTATATAAAAAAAATAAAACCTAAATAAAATGAGTGTAAAAAATTTAACAATAACAGCGCTAATAGCACTTTATACTGCAACATTCGTACAACACCAAATAAAAAAAGAAAATCAAACCCAAAAAGTAATAAATAATTATTCCTATAAAAATATGTATAATGAAGAGACAGTACAAAGAATAGATGAATTCAAAAAATTCCTAATAGAAAAAAGACCACTAGATTCATTATACATAGAAGACTTATTTAACCAACCAACAACAAGAATAGACGAGAACATAATTAAATTATTAAATCCAGATAAAAAAGAAAATACAAAAAAAGATAAAAGAACTAGTAAAGAAAAATATCAAGCACACCTAAAATTCATAAATATGGAGTCATTAAAAATAAAATATGTAAATTTCTTAGAAGAAAAAGAAACACAACTTCTAGACATATATAAAAAAACAAAAGTCGACCCAAGAGTAATAGCAGGACACTTAGCTGTAGAAACTTTTTTTGGAAATTTGCCAGAATATTATAAGAACATAAAAGTATGGTATCCATCATTCAATGCATTATTAACAAACTACGTATGCGATAAAAATATGGACAGTGAGAAAATTGAAAAAAATGCAAGATTTGCAAAACAACAAGGACCCCACTACATAGAACTAATAAAAAACAGACTAAAACTAAAACCTGCAGAAGCAAACGAAATAAAAAGTTCATACAAAGTCGCAATAGGCTACGAACAATTCCTCCCATACTCATACACAACAATATTTTCACCAGAAGAAGAAATAAAACCATACGATATGGATTTTGCAATAATTGCAGTTGCAAGATACCTTGAACATAAAAGATTTGGAAGATGGAAACCGCACCTAAATGGAAAAAAATGGAAACATTACAAATCAGGAAACAGAATGGCAAGCATGAGATACAATTACTCACCATATTATAACAAAGACATATGGGAAACACTAACGCCCCTAACACCATACAGATCAATAGCAAAAATGGAACTAGATATAGATTCTAAAAAAACTAAATATATGTACGCCAAAGAAAATAGCAATATCCAAAAACAAAAAGAAATGAATATGACAACTGAATAAAACATATTTAAAATTAACTCTTCTTCTGATTATAAAATAAATCTTCAACTTCTTCCAAAGTAGTAATCTCATCAGAACGCCTATCACTTCTTAAAAGCTTAACACGAGGAAACCTTAAAGCAAAGCCAGAAGAATAACCAGGACTTTTTTGAATCTCCTCATATTCAATACTAATAACAACGCTTGGCTTAACAACTAATTCGCGGCCCTTTTCTTCCAAAATATTCGGCCTTAATAATTCAGTAATTTCGCCAAAAGATAAACCCTCTTCGGGTTTTTCTTTTAAACCAGTACCAACATGGCCAATTTCTAAAAAACCATCATTACTTAAAATCCCAATAGTTAAAGAAGTCACCCAGCCACTACGCTTACCCTGTCCCCATTCACCACCTAAAATTACAACATCAAGCGGATCCTGAACATCTTTGAGTTTAATCATATAACCAACTCTACTACCTGGCTTATAAACACCTTCAAGATTCTTAAACATTAAACCCTCATTTCCTAAAGATATAGATTCATCAAAAAACTCCTGAGCTTCCTCTTCCGAACTAGAAATAATTTTTTTTGAAAGAACAATTTTTTTCTCCTCTTCCTTAACAATTCTTTCAATAATAGCTCGTCTTTCTTTAAATGGTGTTGACAATAAATCTTCACCATTAAAATAAATAATATCAAAAATATTTAATTCAACAGGAAAATCCTTAGCCATCTTTTCAATATCATACTTTCTCTTAATTCGTTGACTAATACTTTGAAAAGGAGTATACTTCCCAGTTTTAGAATCAAAACCTGCAGCCTCACAATCCAAAATACAAGAATCTGCAGAAACATTATTTAAAACAAAATCCTCAACCTCCGGAAATTGATTAGTGACTTCCTCAAGCCTCCTTGTAAAAATAGTAACCTTATCTTCAAATTTATGAATTTGCATCCTAAATCCATCATATTTAAATTCTAATACCGCGGGCTTACCAACAGTTTCAAAAGCCTCAACCACATTCAAAACTTTTTGAGCAAGCATAACTTTAAGAGGCTTACCAACAACAATTTTTATTTTATTTAATTCTTCAATTCCTTTTTTTGCTGTAATTGCAACTTTAGAAAAATCATTAATCTTATTCAAAGCAGATTGAACAGCTTCAACTTGAAAATTATATTCCTCCCTATTTTCTGGATTAATTTGATTAGTATCCAAATCATAATTAGGTAAAATACCAGGTAAATAAGCCCACGCAATAGCATCTCTTAATGTTCCTTCTGCAACACCAACCCTTAAATCTTGAAGAACAGTTCTAACAACATACTTAGCCTCCAGAGGCTTAGCACTCGTTAATAATTTTGAAATCAATTTAACTTTTTGGTCAACACTACCCATGCCCTCAAGAGATGCAAGTTTTTGCAAATTACTAAAAACCTCTTTAATATCCAAATCAGAAGAAAATAAAGTATTCTGAGTTTTTTTTCCACATAATTTTTCTGCTACTTCCCCCAAATCACCAATTTCTTTCCACATCTTTTCAATATTTGAAATAGAAAAACCAGTAGAAACACTAATAGCCTTTAAAACAAGCTTTGCAGCAACACCAATTTCCCTATCATCCGCATCAGTAAAAACTCTGCCTTGTAAAAGCATAATAATATGTTCTAAATCTTCTTCAGAAGTCTCTTTTAAAAGCTGTGAAATAATAAACGTTTTATGAAGCCTTTTACTAGTATTTTCAAGTTCTGAATATGCTTCTGCAAGTTTGATATATTCCATAATATGAGTTCATTTTGCTTATTTATATATTTAATGTGAAATAACTATTTTCATCCTCAATACCTCTTCAAAAACTGCATATACTACTCTTTAGTCGTAATAATCAATAATTTTTTAAATATATAAACATAACTAAAAAATATGATTCCTTATAATATTATAAATTATCTAGCAACAAATGAAACAATTAATTCTCCAGTAAAAGGACTAGATCCAAAATCAGACGACAGAATACTATCCATAATTGGTTCAGGAGATCAAATATTTGCAATGCTCGAATTCATAGAAAAAGGACAAATAATAGCAACAGACCACTGGCAACCACAAATAGATTACCTAAATTATAGAATAGACCGTCTTTTAAATGGAAAAATAGATGAATTCTCTGGGAAAAAAATACCCTACCCATTCATAATAAAAGGAAAAGAATACGCAATAAATGGAAAAAAAACAAACTTTGATAACATAAGAAGAAGACTTAATTACTTTGAAAATGAAAAAAGAATTGAAAAAATTAAAAAAAATATAAATAATCTAAAAATAATACAAACCGCAACAAAAATACAAGATTTTTACGATGAAAATTATAACAAAATATTTTTTTCAAATGCAATAACATATACAAAAGACATACAAAAACTCCTAAATAAACTACCCATAAATGGATTAATCTATTTTTCAGAATCAAATAATAATAAAGAAATAAATACAGAAAACTCAAGATTAATTCTAGATCAAAATCTAACAAATAAAGCAAGAAACATAGAAAAAACATGGTATAAACCAACAACATACCGAAAAATCAAATAAATAAATACAACAAACTTTTTATACAAAAACAAATTCGATAATTAAATGGGATTATTCGAAGACGTTCTAAAACCAAATCAAAACCTCATAAAAAACGAGGCTGCACTAGAAAAAGACTATATACCAAAAGAACTGCCATATAGACAAAACGAACAACACTATTTAGCAGACTGTATAAAACCATTATTTCAAAAAAGATCCGGAAGAAACTTGTTTATACACGGAGGACCAGGAATAGGAAAAACAACAGCATGCCAATTCATACTAAGAGAACTAGAAGAAGAAACAGACGACATAGCAGCAATCTATGTTAATTGCTGGAAACACAACACAACATATAAAGTACTACTTGAAATATGCAACATCTTAGGATACAAATTCACACAAAACAAAAAAACATTTGACCTATACGACATAATATCAAGAATACTAAACAAAAAAGCAGCAGCATTCATCTTTGACGAAATAGATCAAGTAGAAGATCAAGATTTTTTATACTACGTACTAGAAGACATCCACAACAAAACAATATTCATGATAGGAAACAGAAGAAGCTTTCTTGTAGATATGGAAGACAGACTAAAATCAAGAATGATCCCAGAAGTCTTTGAATTTAGAGCATATAAATTAAACGAAGTACTAGGAATAATAAAACTAAGAAAAGATTACGCATTTCACTCAAACACATGGGAACAAGACGCATTTGATATGATTGCACAAAAAACATACGAAATAAAAGACATACGCTCAGGACTATTCTTAATGAAAGAAGCGGCAAGAGAAGCAGAAAAAAAAATAAAAAACAAAATAACAAAAGAACACGTGCAAGAAGCAATAAACAAACTAGAAAACTTCACAATAAAAAACACAGAAGAACTAAAAGCTGACTCAAAAATAATATTTGAAATAGTAAAAAAGAACTCAGGCAAAAAAATAGGAGACCTATTCAAAATATATCAAAAAGAAGGCGGAAACGCATCCTACAAAACATTCCAAAGAAAAATCTCAGAATTAGAAGATGGCAAATTCATAAAAACCAAAAAACAAACAGGCGCAGGCGGAAACACAACCATCGTAGAAAAAAAAATAACGGATTTCTAGAAATAAAAAAAAAAAAAAAAATCATCATAAAGAAACACTAATAATAAAACTCATCAAGAGAATTCATTTCTTCTTAGAAAAGTGCATAACATAATTCATAAACATTCTATCTTCAGATAAAAATATATATTCTCCCTCATTAGTTTCAGATGGTAAAGCAGCTCCTTCCCTTATAGTAAGATTAAGCTTTTTTGCTGCTGAAAGAATTGTATTTTTGAATTCGATTCTATTATTTTCATATAATTTTTTTCCATCTCCATAAATATCTGCAAAAGTATTAACTTCCATTATTTTATCTCCATGTTTTAATAAAATATAACTAAAACTCTTTTCACCCTTAGGAACTAATTTTTTATTAAGATCAGAAACAACTTTATTTATAGTATCATACGCTCCTCCAAGATTTTTCCCAGGATTAATTACAACAACTTCTGGAATATCAAAATCGTCATCAAATAAACTACCCGAACCACTATTCATTTCATAATCATCATCTAAAAAGTCATAATCATCAATCATTCTGTTTGTCACTTTTAATATATTTATAAATATTGTTATCTTTGTAACTTAGCAGTAGTTCTGAATTTCGAACACGAGCACTGGACAAGTGTTGACACGGAGTATATAAACAAAAGAAACCAAATTTACTTTGAGGTGATTTGACATGAATCAAAACGAATACACAACATACATCAACCAACTATTTTTTGACCAAATAAAAAATATGAATACCGAGGTGAAAATATGAAATTGAAAACATACGCGCAAAAAATAACAGATATAATGAAAACACAAGGACTAATAATGCAAGATGACGAAACAACATATTTAGAATACTTAAACATAACAGGGGGTGAAGAATATGCTTAAAACAATAATGAATTTATTTGATAAAAAAGAATACATGGCCTGGCAAGAATATAATGAAAAAATGCAATTTATGGAAAACTTCTACTGGCAACAAAATATAAGAAAAAAATCATTAAAAAATACAATTTAATTTCTTTTTTAAATAATTTAATTAAATATATAAATACAAGTCCATTCTTTGTAACAATGATCCTTAATAAAGAAGAATTCCAAAATTCAAAAAGAAAATTCTTAAAACAAATGGAAACAGAAATCTTCATCTACCCAACAGATACAATATATGGATTAGGATGCGATGCAACAAACGAAGAAGCTATAGCAAAAATAAGAGAAATAAAAGGATCAGGAATACAACCATACTCAATAATCGCACCAAACAAAAAATGGGTTTACGAAAACTGCTACGTAGGAGAAAAAGAAAAACCATTTGTGGAAAAATTAGGAACCTACATCGAAATAAACGGACAAGAACATAGATTTACAATCATACTGAAATTAAAAAATAAAGACGCAATAGCGAAAAACGTCTCACCAGGAAAAGACACAATAGGAGTTAGAATACCAAATAACTGGTTTTCAAAAATAGTAGAAGAATTTGAAAAACCAATAATAACAACATCCGCAAACAAAACAGGATCAGATTTTATGACAAATAAAGACAACTTAAACATAAAAATAAAAAACAAAATAGCATTCATAGTATACGAAGGAGAAAAAAAAGGAAAACCTTCAACAATAATAAATCTTGCAGACAGACAAGAAGACATTCAAATAAAAGATAGACGTGAATGATTCTAAAAAAAAATGAAAACAAAAATTCAACAAATTTCTGAGTCTTCATTTGTACATAGGTCTAAATGAAAATACTCGGAGCTAGTGATAAAAAAAAAATTACAGAATTTTTGAATCACCAACATCAAAAAGAAAACAAACAAAAATGAAAACAAACAAAAACTTTCAATTTTTTAAGCCTTCATTTGTACAGAGGTCCAAATGAAAATACTTGGAGCTGGTGACATACATGGAGATATGGATGTTGCAAAAGAACTAGCAGAAAAAGCAGAAAAAGAAAAAGTGGATCTAGTTTTACTATGCGGAGACATACAAAACGAAGACTCAATAGAAAATATACTACAACCATTCAAAGATAGAAATCAAAAAATGCTCATAATATCAGGAAATCATGAAAGCATATCAACAGCAGAATTCTTATCAAAAATAAACCATGCAAAACACCTACACGGCTACTCCGTAAGATACGAAGAAATAGGCATATTCGGATGCGGTTCAGCAAACATAGGAATCCACGGTCTGTCAGAAACAGAAATTTTTAACACACTAAAAAAGGGATTTGACAAAATATCCTACTTACCAAAAAAAATAATGATGACACATGTACACCCATCAAAAAGCAAAATGGAAAAACTATCAAACTTTGTAAAAGGAAGCCAAGGCGTATTACAAGCACTCAGAGAACTGCGACCAGACATCCTTTTATGCAGCCACGTACATGAAGCAGAAGGCCTTGAAGAAGAACTAGAAGGCACAAGAGTAATAAACGTAGGATCAAAAGGAAAAATCATAGATCTTTAATTAATTCTTAATACCACTAAAAAAACAATTATTTACAACAACACTTAAAAATAGTAACAACTAAGTGTCACTATGATAAAGGAGATAAACTTCCCATTCTTGATAAGAAGAAAAGTAAAAATAATAGAAAAAAAAATATATAACAAATCAATAGCAATACAAAAAGAAACAAGAAAAAAACTACAAATCAAACCAAATTTCTCAAAAGACATAATAAAAATAACACTAAGAATATTAAAATTCATAATAAAACACTACGAAAAAATAAACGTCGAACCATACATCCAATACCTAAAACAATACAAAGAAAAACACTTAAACGACATAGAATGCATATGTGAAACATATAAAGAATTTAAAGAACAACAAAAAATACAAATAATACTCTACGACATAAAATTATTGTCAAACAAACCATCAAAAGAAGAATTAATATTTTTACAAGAAAAAATTATAAAAAAAATAAAAACCATCTAAAAATTATAGATGTTCTTTAGCTTTTTCAATGAAAGGCAAAATAGCAACAACTTCATCCTTTGTAAGTCTACCCATCTTAGCCCATTTCCACGAACCATCCTCGGTATTAAGTAATTCCCTACTAATCTGAAGCTTAGGAGTACCATCATTATATGAAAATACTGAAACTCTTAACTTAGTTGTTTCAAATTCAACCGATTCACCAAATAAT
Source organism: Candidatus Woesearchaeota archaeon (assembly GCA_021736975.1). Taxonomy (GTDB): domain Archaea; phylum Nanobdellota; class Nanobdellia; order Woesearchaeales; family 21-14-0-10-32-9; genus JAIPET01. The sequence continues at coordinate 5,139 of JAIPET010000006.1, read as the reverse complement.
TCTTTGTCTAAACTTTTATCAAATGCCATTTTATCAACCTCTGTAGAAAAAAAGACATTCGAATGTTTTAAATATCTTTTGATAAATAAAACTATATGAAACAAAAAACCAATATATCAATAATACTAATCATTCTAATAATCACGATACTTGCAATATTATTTTTGAACAAAAAAGAAATTCAAATAAATTCATACAAAGAATGCGTGGATGCTGGAAACGACATCATGGAAAGCAATCCGAGACAATGCATGACAAAAGAAGGTCAAATATTCATAGAAATAAAAGATATTGGTGCAAAAGAAAAACCTGCAAGTTTATGCGTAAACACCTGTGGAAATACAAAATGCGAAGAAATAGTATGTATGGGTGAAGGGTGTCCATGCGCCGAAACACCAGATTCTTGTCCACAAGACTGTCAATAAACTTTTTTATATTTTCCATTTATATAATCAACAAGCCTACTACCTGTTAATTTAACACTCGAAGGACCGAATCTAATATAAAATTCTTCTTGACCCAAGTAATTTAGAAATAAATGTTTTCTAGAACTTTTAACATAAACAATACAAACACTCACATCATCAATTTCAATAAAATCAATAGACACATTAGACATACCATTTGATATATTTTTATCAATTAAATTAGTAAGATGTAAACTGAATTTGTCAAGACTTTTAAAACCATCATTATCCAAACCAATTAATTTCCCTTCATCAGAAACCCCTATAAGAAGTTTACCCCCACCAGTATTCATAAAAGCCAAAATAGTTTTCAAAATAGAATGCTCAATTCGCTTATCATGTTCCTTAGTAAAAAGATTAGTACGAAGAGCAGACTTAAATTCCAAGTCTTCAGACTCCCCTCTTTTGATCAAAGAAACTAAATAATTTTTAGGACTTACAACACCCTTAAAAATATCAGGATTCTTTCTTAAAAGATTTAAAAAATGTTTTTTCAAAAAAGAATGCTTAAAAAAAATTAAATGCAAATACCCCATCAAAGAAGCGAAAAAAGAACCTAAACTAAAAATAACAACTCCCCAAAACTCCTTTTCTAAACTTACAGAAAATAAATTAATGTCAAAAAAAATACCGATTAAAAACTTAAAAATCTCCCACAATAAACCACTCATAAGCGCAAAACTAAAACAAAACAAAGTAATAAAAAAAACATTAAACTCAAGATTTTTTTTCTTAGAATTATTAATAATAAAAATAAGAAGAAAACCAACCAGAACTGCTAAAATACCAAGAACAAATCTGATAAAAAGATTCCACCACCAAAATAAAGCATTCAAAAAACCAAGATTACTAAAATAAATAAGTGCAAAAATAAAAAATAAAACCAAAAATTCAAGTCCCGTAACCTTATTTTTTTTACCAACAAAAACAGGAAACGAAATAATTAAAATAAATATAGAAATCAACAAATTAACCCAATTACTTTTAAAAAAAGCAGCCAAAATCGCCATAACTACCAAAATCCTAAAAGCCCAAACTAAAAAAACTTGTTTTAATTCATCCACCCTATTCATTCTTCACCTATATCCTATAATAACGACAACCTTATATATTTAATACTTTTGCTATTTTATAATAGTAACCAACGAGGGGAAGGATGAGCACATTAATAGAAATACTGGAAAGAGAACATCCAAAACATAGAGAACTTCTAACACAACTAAAAAAAACAGCACACACAATCTATGAACGAATATCAGCTTATATATATAGACATATAAACATAGTAAGTCATTTAGCAGATGCAGATGGATTAGCATCATTATTATTAGATGAAGGATTAAAACCAATAGCACAGCTAGCAGGAAAAACACAAATACAAAAAGGAGAAAAACCACAACCATACCACATAAACATACAATCAGAAAGACATATGACAATATCTAATGATGAAGAACATGAAAACAGCATAACAAAAATCAAAGAAAGAATGAGTGATGGAACATACATATTCTCAGATTTATCTGTTATGACCCCTAAAAAACTTGAACAATTAGAAGAAGCAATAATACTTGATCACCACAAACCATTAGATTTTAAAGGAAAACACCAATACATAAACCCTTGCAACTACGGAATAGATGGAGCAAAAGAACTATCAGGATCTCTACTATCAGGACTATTACTGCATTACATAAAAGACGAACTTGTAACTGATGTCAAATTAGATAAAAAAATAGAAAAAGAGCTAAACCAAAAAATAGACTACTTAACAATGCTAGCCATAGCAGGATCAAAAGCAGACCAACAAAAAGACGAAGGAATAAACAAAACAATATATGAATACTACACACACAATCAAAAACTCCAAAAAGAAGACAGTCCATTCTTCGGATACTTCACAAAAACAATACCATTTGCAATAGCCGAATCACAAATACCTTTAAACTTAAAATACGATGTAGCAAGCAACGATCAAAGAGAAACATTCCTAACATCTCAAGGATACACAAATAACATAAATGTAACAAGAAAAATAAGACAAGAAACAGATTTATTATTTGCAACAAACATACAAAAAAAACAAACAGGAATAAATAAAATAATTCTAGATACCTTAAGTGAAAAAAAAATAGAAAAAATAAATGAAGAATTCAAAAAAGAATATGGAAAAAATTTAATTTCTACAACAAAATCAGGAGAAAGATACGTAACAAACTCAAAAGGAGACTTTATAGATCCAATAATTGAAGATTATAAAGACGATGAAAAAAGACACACACAAAGAATAATTCTAACAGACAGACTACTATATGATCTAAAAATAGAAAAAACACACATGAACGATGTAAGAGGAATAGAAAGAAAAAAATTAATGAAAAACCTAAAGAAAAAAATTCTAGCATTTTCTGATCCAAGAAAAAAAGAAGAAAATCTAGAAATGTTTCTTGAAGAACAATACATCATAAACAACGATACAAGTAAACTGTTAAAATATAAATCAATAGCAGAACTCGCAAACGACATGACTGCCTTTTCAAAAATGGGAGAAGGCGACTTATTCATGCAAGCAGTCTCAATAGAATTAGAAGGAAACTACGATCCAAACGACGAAGAACAACAAGAAATATTTAGAAAATTAAAAACAATAAAAGCAAAATATAACATAACAATACACGACGGTATGGAACTAATAGAAGACTGGATCATGAATAACGACCCAAAATCATTAACCGAATCAAGCTTATCAAACATATACTCGCAACCAGAAAATAAAAGTAAATTAATAGAATTTGGAAAAGGCGCATACCTATTACAATTAGACGACTTAGAAAAAGAACTAGAACAAAGTAAAGAATTTTTAAGAGTGATGACAGGAGTCTTTGGAGGAATAACCGCCAAATCAAGATTATTACCAGGAGAATACGGAGTATTATTCACATCACTTGAAACAGAAGAAGGACTATACAAAATAAGCGCCAGAACAAATAAATTCCCAGGACAAAAAGTGCAATTAGGAGATTTTTATGAACAAATGACAAAACTAGAAATAACAGAAAGTGGCGGCGGACACCCGGATGCGGCAAGTTGCTATGTTAAAAAAGAAAACCTAGATCAACTTGGAGAATACATAAAAGAACAATACGTAATGGAGAAAACAACATGAGCGAACTTTTATTTGGACAATTTGCAAATATGAATTCTTTTGAACTTGAAGTAGCACAAAAACTAGCAATAGATGCAAACATATACCAACCAGTATTTGGAGATAATGGCGTAATAAATATATTTATGAGAGAAACTGAAAAAAAAGAAGAATCAAAAAAAATAATTCTTCCCCTAGATATTCTAAAAATAAAATCAGAACAATTATTTTCAAAAGAAGCAATTGAAGAACTTAAAAATAAATTTATATCAACACCAGACTACATATTATTAGAAAAAGAAAATGAAAAAATAAAATTAATACCAATTGATGCAAAAGGAGGAAAAATCCCCTTCATACCAAAAAAAACACCAAAAAATCTAAAAAAACAATTAACTCTTGAACCAAAACACAACAACCAAATAAGCGCATATAATTTAGCATATTTAATACAACAATCAACATATTTACAAGTAGCAATAGAAAGAGCAAAACAAGATTTGAAAAGTGAAGATGTTGAAATACATAACGGATACTATTACATGAAAAAAGAAAATACAGAAAAACAAACAAAAGAAAAACTAAACATACAAGAACTAGAAATCCAAAACGGAATATATAAAATAAAAAAAGACTCACAACAAAAATTAGAAGAAAAAATAAAAGAAGAATTAAAACAAAAAAATATAACAGGATCATTAGATTTAACTTCAAATAATCAAACATTAAAATTAATGAATCCGAAAATAAGCGAAAAAAAAAATACTCTTTTCATAACAAATAAAGAATATTTAATAACTGAATTAAACTGGCCAACTTTTCTAGAAGAATTAGGATTTATAAAAAATAAAATAAAATACCGCGGATTTTATGGAACCCCTGTAGTTGCAATAGGTGCAAATAGCCAAGGAGAAATAATAAAACAATTAGAATACAATCCAAATACAAGAATAAAAACATATTCTCCAAGACAAAAAAAATTAAATGAAATATTAAAAGAAATTGATGAACAAGTAAAAGATCAAACAGAAATATTGAAAAAAATACCTAGTCAAATAGAAGAAATAATCCACACCACAACACCTGAATTAGCACAAGAAATATACGAAGCAGCTCTCAATAAAGTCTCAGACAATCTTTACAAATTAGAAATAGAACAATTAAATGAACGAAAAGAAAGAATAATTCAATCCTTAATCTTGACAGAGAAAGACCTAATAAACATTGAAAAAAAGAAAAAAAATAGTGTGAATGAATTAGAAAAAAATGAATTAATAAACGAATATAATAAAAAAAAACAAGAATACATAGAAAAAATAAAAAATCGAAATGAACTTCTTGAAAAAATACAAACTCGAAAAACAGAGATAACAAAAGACCATGAATCAGGTATGTTAGAAATATCAAATTTTTCAAAAGAATCAGAAATAGAATCAGAAATAAATAACATATTACAAAATCTTTCAGAAATGAATTACAAAAGTAACACCAAATTAAAACCAAAAGTAATAAAATTAAAAAAACTAG
>JAIPET010000042.1 GCA_021736975.1 Candidatus Woesearchaeota archaeon | reverse complement strand
ATCTGAACAATTAAAAGCGCAGTTTCGTCCGCAGTTTATACTGCGGCGAAGCCGCGTAAAAAAGTTTTCTAGAATTATTTGTTTAATCGACCTAAAGGTCAGGGTATTAAACCCCTAACTCGCTACGCTCGCAATAAATTAGAAACTCAAAAGAAAAATCTAGATGATATAATTTTAAAATCACCTATTGGTATTTCTGTTAATAGAATTTCTGATGGTAAAACCATTATGATTAATGATAAATTTAAAGAAATTTATGATGTTAATGATTTAGAAAGTACAGATCTTAAAACTTTTTTAGTTTCAAAATACGGAGATAATCCAAAACAAGTAAATGAGCTATATGAACTAATAACTTCTAATGTTGAAGAAAATATGAATTGGAATAATTATGAAATTGAAAGGAAAAATGGAAGAAAATCATTTATTAATGCTAAAAATATTTTGCTTAAAGAGTCTGATTTAATGATTTCTTATGTTTATGATGTTACTAATGAAGTAAGGCAAAAGAAAGTGATGGATTATTTCCATAAAATGAATCAGATCATTGCAAGTAATGATGAGCCATTACAAAATATTTGTGAAACTCTTAATAATATGACTATCGATATTTTTGGCGTAAAAAGTTTATATGTTGGAATTAATAAAAACAATACTCAAGACGCTTCTCAAGTCGAATTAATTCACTACCACGACAGGGTTGATACAGAAAAACCTAAAGGAATTTTAGATTTAAGCAACGGATTAACAGGATATGTTGCTAAAAAAGGCGAATGCATATTTTTAGATAATGAAGAAATCCTTAATTTAGCAAAAACTAATGAAATAAATATAATTCAAACTCCTCCAAAAAAGTATTTGGGCGCGCCTATAAATATAAAGGATGAAATTGCAGGATTTGTAGCCATCCAAGCATATAATAATGAAAATTTATTACTAAAAGAAGATATTAAAATTTTTAATTTAATAGTTGATAAAGTTACAAATGCTATTAGAACATCAAATCTTGTTCAAAGTTTAAATGATGCTAAAAATAAATTTAAAGCAATAACTGAGAATTCTAAAGACGGCATAGTTCTTATTAATGCTAAAGGAGCCATAGATTATATTAATAGTGCTTTTTGTAATTTAGTAGGCTATGAAAAAGAGGATGTGCTTGGGAAAAATTTTCATGAACTTTTTGCTCCAGAAAGATTTCATGAAGCTCATAAAGAAGGATTTGCAAAGTATATTAATACTGGAAAAGGCTATGCTATTGGAAAAACTTTAGATCTTGAAATTCTTCACAAGAACAAATACGAAATTCCTGTTTCTTTATCTTTAGGCGCTCTTAAAACTACTGAAGGATTTGATGCTGTTGGTAATATAAGGGATGAAACTGAAAGAAAAATTTTAGAACAAGAAGGAAATGCGAGAATTGGCAGAATTGTTCATGATATTAAGAATTTTTTAAATCCTGTAATTAATTATTCCGAAATATTACTTGAAGAATATTCTGAAAAGATCAATGGAACTCAAGAAGAAATTGAAGAAAATAAATTTTTTTTAACTAATATTTATAATGTTTCAAGATATATTAAGAATTTAAGTACTAGTGTTTTAATTCAGGTTAGTGATAAAGAATATGATAAAGAGAACATAACTATAGAAAATTCTATAAATGAAATTGTTGATATTAATAAATCTAGATTTGAAATTGATAAAATAAATTTAATTACTAGTTATGAATGCAATGAGAAAATTTATTTTAATGAAGATGTTTTAAAATCCGTAGTTTTTAATTTTTTAGACAACGCATATAAATATACAGATAAGAATGTTAATAAAAATATTTTTGTAAACACATATAACCAGGACAACTTTGCAATCTTAGAAATAAAGGATCAAGGTAGAGGGATGAGTCAAGAACTCGTAAATAACATCATAAATAAAAAAGTTAAAAAAAGTAGAGTTGGAAACAATAATGAAAAAGGAACTGGCTATGCGCTAAACAATCTAATAACTATGTTAGAAAAAGAAAACATCAAATTGGACATTTTTAGTGAATTAGATCAAGGATCAAGTTTTAAACTTTATTTTCCCATTGTTGCTTCTATTGATTAGTTTTTTTCTTTTAATTGTACTTCTTGAATAATCATTGTTGCTTCTATTTCTGATTCTGTTATAATTTGACTTTTTTTAATTATTATTTGTTTTTTGAAAAATGGTGCATCTAGTACTAGTGATTCGTATTCTCCACCTTCGCCTGCTATGTTAAACCCTATTTTTTGGTTTAGTATTTTTAGTCTTTCTAAATGTTTTTGCGTTATTGTTTCTCCTAGCCATCCAACATGCATTCCTTCTGCAGCTATTTTTATTATTGTAAATTTGAATCCTTTATCGATTAGTAATTGTACTTCTTTTTCTTGGTTCATGTGCCATAGTGGTGAAAAGCATTTTATTCCTAAGTCTTCGCATATTTTTTCTATTCTTTCTCGTTGATAATTACTAAAAAGTGCGCCAGTTATGATTCCTTCTATTTTGTGTTTTGTTATGGCTTCTTTTATTGCTTCTTTTAAGTCTTGTAGTTCTTTTTCTTTTTCGCCTTTAGTGTCTTTTAGTATTATTGGAATTTGCGCTGCTTCTGCTTGAACTGTTGCTAAATGTGTGTTTGGTCCATGATACATGTATGAATCTTTATTATGACTTTGTATTGTTATAAAACAAGCTATTTCATAATTTTGTTCCATCATTATTTGCGTTGCTAAGACTGAATCTTTTCCCGTGCTTAGTAATGCTCCTAGTTTTACGTTTCCTTCGTCGTAGAATTGTTTTAGATATTGTGCTTTAGTTTTTTTCTCTTGATTTGCTAGTTTTTGTATTGCTTTGTCAAAGTTTGATCCGTATTGTGCTGCTTTCTTTTTTCTTTCTGCAAACAGTTCTGGCAAACCTTGTTTTTTTGCTATTTCTCGTAGTATTATTTTTTTCTGGTCTTTGTTTAGTTTTAGTTTTTCTGGTATTGTTAGTGCGTATTTTACTAGTTCTTTGTCTAAGAATGGAAGTCTTAATTCTATTGTTTGGCTCATAGTTATACAGTCATCTCTGTATAAGTCTCGCTCGTATATTTTTCTTAAGCCTGCTAAGCATTCTTCGTTTATATTTTGGCTATTTTCGTGTCTTTGGTATCCTGCGAATATTTCTTCTGATCCAAGACCTGAAAATAATATTTTTACTCCGTCTTCTTTTGCCATTTCAGAACATAGGTAAAAAGGCAAAGCCACCCCTGCTTTTACTACGTTATTATCTTCTATTAAAGGAAGTATTTTTTTTAAGTATTCAGGCACTTCATCCAAGGGTACTTCTTTTATTTTCAGGTCAAATCCTAGTTCTTTTGCTGCGTTTTTTGCCCACAATGTATCTTCTGCATCTTTTAATCCAGGTTCCTTTAATGCAGCTGTATAACAAACGAATGGAATTCCTAGTTTTTTTAGTTTGTATGCAATATATGTTGAGTCTATTCCTCCTGAGAATAGTATTCCTATTTTTTTGTCTTTTATTATTCTTTTTTGTATTGCTTTTTCTATTAGTTCTTCTGTTGTTTGCATTATTTGTTCTTCCGTATTTGTATTGCTTTGGACTTTGAAGAATTCTCTTTCGTATTCTTTTAGTTCTTTGTTTTGTATATCATACATAATTATTTTTCTTGGGTTTAGTTCTTTTATGTATGCTCTATCCAAATCTTGACTTATTAGTGCTTTTCTTTCTGATGCAAATGCAAATTTTCCTTGCGGATCATGATAATACCATAATGGTTTTACTCCTATTATATCTCTTGCCAAGAATACATGTTGAATTTCTTTATTCCAAAGAGCAAATGCAGATACTCCGTCTAATTCTTCAAGAGAAGCATGTAAATCATGACTGTTTTTTAGGAAATTAAAGAGAACTTCTGCATCGTTTTTTCCGTCTAATTTATGTTTTTCTTTGAGTTCTTTCCAGTTGTATATTTCGCAGTTTGTAGAAAATATAAATTTTTCATCTGTTAAAGGTTGGGGTATTTTGTCAATTATTGCGTGCAGGCAATGCCCAATACACCCTCGCATTCCATTATCAAAATTCGTTCCGTCTTTTCCTCTATAGTCTATTAAAGACAATCCGTTTTTTGCTTTTTCTTCGTTTTCTTTTCCTTCAAAGTTAAAAAATCCTATTATTCCGCACATGTTGTTAAGAATGTTGTTTTATTTATAAAGAAATTGTTTATTTTTGTGGCTTGAATGTTTCTAAATCTACATTATATGTTATTAGTATATTTGTTTCTTGTCCATTTTTTATTATGTTTATTTCTTCATGTGACGCATCTATTATTGGAGCAGTTACATTTATATTAAATTTATTTGCTATTGTTTGCGCAATATTATTTTTATCTTTTCCAGTGCTGCAAGATATAAGGTATGAGTACGCAGTTTCTGAGAAATATTTGTCTATATCTTCAAAATATTTATCTAGCATTTTTTTATCTATCACATATCTTATGTCCATTTCATCTAAAAATATGGTGTGTTGTTCTCCATGACCTCCTATTAATAGCACATCTATTTGTTTATGTTTTCCTATTTGTTTTATTGTGTTACTTAGTTGTTTTGGGTTCATAATATATTTTGTGTGTACTTCAAATAGTTCTATTGGCAGATTTATTGCTTGATTAACTATATTCCCAAATGCTCCGTTATGATCATGTCTTGGTCCTGTTACTAGCACTGTTTTTCTTTTATTTTTTAGTATTGTTTCTATGATTTTTATGTAGTTATTCGGACTTTTTTTTATTGCGTGGTTTAATGTTATTAACTGGTTTGAATTTAGTTTTTTGTTTTTGTATATTTTTTTGTGTATTATTTCAAATTGTTCTACACCTATTAATTCTATTATTTCTAGATATAAATATAAGTGATATACATCTGTTAGATCATTCTCTGTTGAACCATCGTATATTTTTGCTATTTTTTCTATTTTTTCATTTCTTTTTTGAAATATTTGTATTTTAGGATTTATTTTTTCAGCAACATACATTAATTCGAAATTTCCTTTTATTGTTGATATTTTTGTTATTTTTAATAGCATCATTAAATTTTCTTCGAATTCGTTTGTTATTGAGAATATGTGAGATATTTTATTCTTATTAGAAAATTTTAGCGAACTTGATTTTAAAATTTTTAAATTTCTTATTAGTTTTTCATTTTTTTGCAAGGGTTGATTTTCTACTTCTTTCATTATATTGTTTAAATTTGTTTTTTCTTCATCTAAATATTTTTTATGAACATATTGGTATTTTGATATTTCTAGTATTAATTGGAGTATTTCAAATAGTTTATGGTTAAAGAAGGTGTTTATTGTTACACTATATAAACCATAAAAATTTACAGTCATTCGTTCTAATTTTTCTATATTTTTTTCGTATTCATCTTTTAAATTTTCGTTTTCTAGTTTTCTTAATACTAATAAGAGTTCTTCTAAGTTTATTTTTTTATGAGGATGGTTCTCATAAAATTTTGTTAGAACTGTTTCTTCTAAGAATTTGTATTCTTCTGTATTTATAATTTTGTTTATTAGTTTTGATAGTTGTATGCTTTTTGATGTGTTTGGAATATTTATGTATTTCGCTATTGTTTCATATTTTTTTTCTTGATATTCTGTTAAGTAATTTCTTTTTTCACATAGCGAGTTTTCCAATTCAGATACTAAGATTAAAATTTCTTCTATATTTTTTTGTTGATTTTTATTTGTTAGATATGTATTTATTCCAAATAGTTTAGGGCTAGATGTTTTTTTATTTTTTATTTCACAAATTTCGTCAAATTTTATTTTTAGTTCTGTATATTTGCTTAGAATATTTTGAATTTCGTTTTCGGGATATGTTTTTTTTATTATTTCTATCCATTCGTTAAATTCTATTAATTTTTCTTTTAGTGGTTCTAAATTGCATTCAAGTAAATTGTTTTTTATATGTTGATTGAATGCTCGTTCTAAACAGATATTGTGAAAATAATGATTTATTAAGTCATTAAGTGGCAAATTCTTTAAATCTTTCATTAATTTTTAATTTATCTTTGAGTTTTTATATTTACTTGTTTTTTATAGTTTGGATGATTTGAATTTATCTGGATAATGACTTGTAATTCTTTTTATTTTTGCATTTATTCCTCTTTTTTTTAGTTCTTCTTCTAGTTTATCTGTGAAAGCTGTTTGATCATATCCTAAGCAAATTATATCTGGCTTTATGTCTTCCAGTACTTTGTATTTGTCTCCTTCTTCACCTATTCTTGCTTCGTCTACTGCTTCATATTCATAGACTGTCGCCATTCTTTTGGTTTGATTGTTTCTAGGAATTTTTCCTTTGACTTTTAGAACTGTAGAATCTCTAGCTATAACAACATAAAGCTTATCGCCATGTTTCTTGGCTTCTGATAGGTAAAATTCGTGTCCTTTGTGAAATATGTCAAATGTTCCGAAGGTTAGTATTTTTTTCATTTCAATTAATAAATATGGTTCTTTCTTAAATATTTATGTTAATATAAGAAAATCCCTGCTCCAAGTCTGCTCAGAAACAAAATTTCAGGTACACAGAAAACGAAAAGTTTTCTTCGTGTATCTTTACCATAAATGCAAAGAAATCAAATATTTCTGCATGCGTAAAAAACAAAAGTTTTTTAGCTCACAGAAATTCAAAGAATTTCTTTTATGCCAGAAACGCAAAACGTTTCTGAGCAGATCGGGGGTACGACAAAAGCAAAGCTTTTGTGTACAATAAATGCAAAGCGTTTATTCGTATTGACCCCCTTCCACTACGCGCAATAAAAAAAATATTGATTAAAAATAAAGATAAAATTTATATATTGTGATTGAAACCCTATAATAACATATTTATTAGTATACAGAGATAAAAAAAGGCACATATTTATGAATGATCAATTATTAACCATTAGTTTATTATTATTTTTCGCAATATTAGGTAGTATTCTAGCGTCAAAATTTAAACAACCAGCAGTTCTCGGATTATTGATAATAGGAATGATCATAGGCCCCTCTGCATTTAACATAGTTCATAATATTGAAATAATTGATTTAATGATTGAATTTGGATCAATATTGTTTCTTTTTGTTCTTGGAATGGAATTTTCTTTAACTCAATTAAAAAAAATAGGAGGAAAAGCATTAATCGCTTCAATTTTTAAAGTTGGAATAATGTTTTTTGTTATATTTGTCATGGTTATAGCATTTGGATTTGATTTTGCAACTGCAGCATTTGCTGGAGTTGCATTTTCTTTTTCAAGCACAACAATTATCACAAATATTTTAAAACAAAAATCGTTAATTAATAGAAATGAAATGCCTTTACTCATAGGAATTCTTGTTTTAGAAGATATTTTTGGAGTAATTGCTTTAACTTTTTTTGCTGCATCAAAAAATACAGGAGCTGCCAGTATAATAAGAGGTGTGGAACATCTTTTTATTGGATTGGCAATATTAATAGCAACATATGTTTTAGTTTCAATATATGCTGAAAAAATATCTAAATGGCTAATAAAACAATCCGGTGATGAAATAATAACATTAATCGGCCTTGGCATATGTGCTGGGTTTTCATATTTTGCGTATTTATTAAGTTTAAGTCCTAGTGCAGGAGCTTTTTTAGCAGGAAGCATTGTTAGCACTTTTAAAGCATCAAAACAATTTGAACTGAGTGTAAAACCTTATTTGGCATTATTCGCTTCATTTTTTTTCATTTCAATGGGCACACTCATAAATGTTAATGCAATACTTAAATATTATTTAATAATAATAGGTCTTGTAATAATAATAATAATAATAAGTTTACAAGTAGCAGTAGGCTTTGTTACAAGAATAATTGGAAATTATTCAAAAGAAAGTGCTATGTTTTCATCAATTGTTATGTTGCCTCCAGGCGTTTTTTCAATGCTTGTCGCAAAAGAAAGTGCAGCATATGGTATAAGTTTAGATTTGATAACAATTGTATCTGTCATAATTTTAATAATGACAATAACATTATCTTTATTTGTGACTAAATCAAATAAATATGTGTGGCATAGTGAAAAAATATCCTTTATAAATATTTTAGCTAGTAAAATTTCAACATTTTTTGCTGAAATGGAAATGGACCATCCTTATACAAAAAAATTAAAAAAACAATTATTTAAAATTGCAGGTATTTGTTTAAGCATCGTAATAATCGCATTTTCAATCTATGAAATTTCAAATATAAATTTAAAAATAGTAAAATATTTGTTATTTACTCTTATTTTCTTTATCATGATTAGTTTGATATATTTGTTAGTTCAAGCAATCAAAAATGCGAATATTTATACAATAAAAATTTTTAGTAATCTTCAAGGAGGATCAAAGTTATCAAGAACAAATGACCTACTCCCGCGACCTAAAGGTCGGGGTATCTCAGGCTGTGGCGTGATGTAATCCTTGATTTTTGATGTAGTTGTCTACTGTTGAGAATTCGTTGTAGCCTACTGTTGTTGCGCATCCTCCTGCGCTCCACAA
>JAIPET010000041.1 GCA_021736975.1 Candidatus Woesearchaeota archaeon | reverse complement strand
ACCATAATAACTCTGTTATTCCAGGTTTTGGAAATATAAACACATTTCCAAATACCATAATAACTCTGTTATTCCAGGTTTTGGAAATATAAACACATTTCCAAATACCATAATAACTCTATTCTTATATGTTTTAAAGAAGTAATCAAATCCAAATCCATAGAAATTTTAATTTCTGTAGGTTATTAAAGAATAAATAAAAAAATTAATTTTTTATGAAAGTAGCTGATTTGCTTTGAGTTTTTCTTTCTTTCCCATTACCTGTATCAAATTTGACTATTGTTTTTGGTAAAGTCATAGTCCCTACAACTTTCAATTTACTTTTTATTTTGTATGTGATTATTCTTTCTTCAAAAGGTTCTAATGTATCAATATCCCAATATAGTATTGTTCCTTTTTTTGATGTTGTTGATACTTTTGTTGGTTTTAAAGAACCCATTGCATGTTCTTGTGTTATTAATTCTGTTATTCTTGGAAGAATATCAGTTATTGTTATTGAATTAAGTTTTCTTTGTACTCTATTTTTTACGAATAATCTTACTTTTATTTCACTTATTCCTTCTGAGTCTTCTTTTAAAACTGCTGCTTCTTTTAACAAAACTATTGGGCTTCTAAAAATAAAATAAGCTATTATTAGTAATAAAATTATTAGTATTAAGATTGCTAAAGGCCTGTAATTCCATGCTAATTGTATTGTTTTTGTTTCTGTTGATTTTATTTCAATATTCCATTTCACATATGTTTTTCCTTCTTCTGAAATTACTTCTCCTGTTGGTTGTTGTGATAAGAATATTCTTTGATACCAAGGAGCTTTTACTTTTATTTCTTTTGTTCTTTCGTGATTTCCGTTATTTGTTAAGGATATTGTATCTTCTGTGTAAAACCAATTTGTTGTACTTTGTTGTTCTACGTCTATTGTTGAGTATTCTTCTATTATTAGTTTTTTGTTTGCTTCACTTATTGTTTCTCCCGAGGGTAATTTTATTTTTACATTTAAATCATATTCTTTTGGTTCAGTTAATGGATTTAGTTCAAATACGAATTCATTTGTTAATTCTTTTCTCGGACCTAAGCTTAAATTATAATTTTTTGAAAATAAATCACTATTTATTTCTATTATTAATTCATCTATATCTAGTGGATTTCTATTTCTTAATAATACATTTATTTTTAATTTTTCTCTTGGATCTTGTTTTTCTGGTACATCTACATTTAATGCTACATCTGCTTTATATCCTGATGTAAATGCATCAAGTGAAAGAATTAATGGAACTCCTATCGTTTTTTCTATGCCGTCTTTATCTTGTATTTTTAAAGTTAACATGTAGGATCCTAAAGATGTTGTAGTTTTTGGTTTTATTCTTAAATCAATACTTGTTGATTTTCCTGCTTCTAAATTTACTGCATTAGGTGTTTGTATCCAACTAGGCGCATCTCCTGCAGATAATCCGAGAGTATATGTTTGTGAATAAGAATCTAAATTGGTAATCATTAATGTATAACTTGCTGTTTCTCCAGGTATTATTCTTGCTGTACCTATTTTTGTTGTTGCGGAAAACGAATCTGCAGATACAAAAGTTGACATTAAACTTATTATTACTAGGATTAAAATTATTTTTATTGATTTATTGTTTGGAACCACTTATCTTCCCTCCTATTTGATTACGATTTGACTATTTATATATTTTTCTGTGTAACTACTATAAGAAAAGCAGTTAGTTTTTTAAAATGTGAGTTTATTCTTTTAGTATTATGGCAATTCGTTCACCTATTGTGTCTGTTTTAGGGCATGTAGATCATGGAAAAAGTAGTATTCTTGATTCTATTAGAGGAACTAATATTGTTTCTGGTGAAGCTGGAGCTATAACTCAGGCTATTGGTGCTTCTGTTATTAATATTGATACTGTTAAAAAACGTTGCGGAACTTTAATTGATTCGTTAAAAATGAATATTACTTTGCCTGGATTGTTGTTTATTGATACTCCTGGCCATGCCGCATTTACATCTTTAAGAAAAAGAGGTGGAAGTATTGCTGATATTGCAATTGTTGTTATTGATATTAATGAAGGTTTAAAGCCTCAAACCATTGAAGCTATTGAAATTTTGAGAAGTTCCAAAACTCCTTTTGTTATTGCAGCTAATAAAATTGATTTAGTTTCTGGTTATTATAAGAAAAATTCTAATTTTCTTGGTTCTTTTAATGATCAAAGAGATGATGTTAAACAAATTTTAGAAACTAAATTATATGAATTGGTCGGCGTATTACATAATAAATTTGGTTTGAATGCTGAAAGGTATGATCGTGTTGATGATTATACTAAGCAAGTTGCTATTATTCCTTGTAGTGCTAAAGAGCAAATTGGTTTAGAAGAAATTTTAATGGTTATTACTGGTCTTGCTCAAAAATTTTTAGAGCAAAATCTTGCTTTAAATGTTATGGGTTCTGCTAAAGGTATTATTTTGGAGGTTAAAGAAGATAAGGGTCTTGGTAAAACTTTAGATGTGATTTTATATGATGGTTCTTTAAAAATTGGAGAACAAGTAGTTATTGGAACTATGAATGAACCTGTTGTTGCTAAAATTAGAGCTTTATTTATGCCTGAAGATTTGAAAGATATGCGTGATAAAAAATCTAAGTTTAAATCTGTTAAAGAAGTTTTTGCTGCTACCGGAGTTAAAATTAGTAGTCCTGATTTAAATGATAATATTGTTGCAGGTATGCCTGTTCTTGGAATTAGAGATTCTAGTGTTGATTCTGTTAAAGAAACAGTTATGACTCAAATTAATGAGGTTACGTTTGATACTGATAAAGATGGTGTTGTTGTTAAAGCAGATACGCTTGGAAGTTTAGAAGCATTATTACAATTATTAAAAGAAAAAGATATTTCTGTTAGAAAAGCATCTATTGGAAATATTAATAAAAAAGATATTTTGGATGCAGAATCTAATTTGGAAAAAAATCCATTGCATTCTGTTGTTCTTGGTTTTAATATAAAAGAGGAATCTTCTACTGAAAATGTTAAAATTATTGTTAAAGATATTATTTATAGTTTAATTGATGATTATGAACTTTGGGTTACGGAAAAAAAAGATGTTATGGAAGCTGAGCAATTAGAAAATCTTACTCGTCCTTCTAAAATTGAAGTTTTAAATAATTGTATTTTCCGTCAAAGTAATCCTTGTATTGCAGGTATTGAAGTTCTTGGTGGTGTTGCTAAATCTGGTATGAAAATTATGAATCAAAAAGGAGTTCGTGTAGGAGAAATTAAAACTTTTCAAATGGATAAGAAAAATGTTCCTAGTGTGGAAACTGGTTTACAAGTAGCTGCTCAAATGCCTGGACTTACGGCAGGCAGGCAAATTATTGAAGGTGAAATTTATTATTCTGATTTAAATGAAGAAGAATTTAGAAAGTTAAAGTATTTAATTAAATTTTTAAAACCTGATGAGAAAGGAGTTTTAAAAGAAATTATTAGTATTAAAAGGGAATCTAATCCTGTTTGGGGCGTATAATGAAAATAGGAAAACATCTTGAAGTTTTAAATGGTAAAGAAATTAAAGAAATTAGAAAACAGCTTGAAAAACAATTTGATTTTAAGGGTACTTTTGATTTTGTTTTTTTGCGAAATAATAAGGATAAACTTTATGTTTTAAATAGAGCTATTGAATTTATTAATGTTGAAGAATTTTGGGTTGATAGTGCAGGACTATATTTTGCTAAAGTACAGCCTGATGGTTTAAGATTAACTGTCGAGGGTTCTCAGTTAATAGGTCCTTTTTGTGAAAAAAATGTTATTTCTATTTCTCCTGAATTAAAGCATGAATGGCTTAAGGGTAATGATTTTGAAGTTGATATTAATGAAGATGTTTTAATTATTGTTAAGTCTGGAAATGATTTTTTAGGTTGTGCAAAAGTTAAAAATGGCAAGGTTTTGAATTCTCTTTCAAAAAGTAGAAGACTTCATGTTGTTAATGAAGTTTTAGAAGAATAAATTCTCAAAGAATATCTAATTATGTTTATTAATGAATTATTTGATTAAATTTTTTAAAATAAAAAAATAAAAGATATTTATAATATATCTTCGATTGGTTTCTTTTTCATTTTAGGACTTGTTTTTGAGACTCCTGCAACATCTTCTGCTTGTTTTGCAATGTCTATTCCTAATTCTTTTAGTGCGCCTATGTGCATTTGCATTAATTGTTCTACGATTCCTAGTATTCTTGCTAGTTCTTCTCTTTCTTTTGCTAATGTTGATAAACTTCCTTTGTGAAATCCTATTTGTTCTTGTTTTGAACTATTTTCTGTTGAATTTGTTTCTTTTTTTGCTGCCATTATTAATCACCTTTTTTATTTGATGTTATTAGTTTTATGTTGTGGTATTTAAAATTTGTCTTAGATCATGTTAATATGAAACCCTTCTTTTTTTGTATTGCGAATCACTAGTTTTGACTTCTTTAAATACAAATAATATATATTTGCAATTATTTTGCTGTGCAAAATGCAAATGTTTTAAATTAAATTCATGACAATATTGATGGTTTCATATTTGCCCTCAGATCATTTAGTTCTAATAATTGTTAAGGTTAAATATAAGTAAGAAAGTCAACAAAATATTTATTATAAATCAATATTTATTATAAATTAGTATTTTTTGAAAATCATAGATGCTGTTAATAAAATATTGTATTAAAATATGATTTTTTTAAAATTTGCAGTCAACATTAATCGGCTCTAGCCGAAATAACATATTTTAGTATACTGCCTTGAAGAATTTTGAGATGAGTTTATTGACAAAATCAATGAAATTACGTGCTCATCGCTTATTTCTTTTTAGCGGAGATAAAAAATAACCTTCACATCATACAAATTTATTCTTTTCCGGCTAGAGCCCATTAATCGTAAGTATTATAAAATAGTTTTTTGTTTGTTTTTATTATGATCCTTGGTAGAATTATTGGAAAGACTAATACTAATGAATTTAGTTTTTTGGCAGATAAACAAATTAAAAAATTTGAATATGTTCAAGTTTATCATGAAACTTATGATTATATTCTTTGTCAAATTTTGGAAATTGTGAAGGATTCTGATAGGACTGTTGCTGATTGTATTGTTATCGGGCATAAAGAAAATGGTATTGTTAAAAAACCTTTAATGCCTTTAAGTAGTGGTTCTGAAGTTTTGTTGGCTGAAGATGATTTTATTAGAGATATTATTAGGTTGGTTGATTCTGATAGTGGTGCTTTTATTGGTAAATTGGATGGTAAGGATATCGATGTTTTTCTTGATTTAAATAAAATTTTAACTATGCACATGTCTGTTCTTGCTAAGTCTGGAAGTGGAAAAAGTTATGCTGTTGGTGTTTTACTTGAAGAAATGCTTGGTAGAAATCTTCCTTTGGTCATTATTGATCCTCATGGTGAGTATAGTAGTTTAAAGTTTAAAAATGACGATTCTTCAGATAT
Source organism: Candidatus Woesearchaeota archaeon (assembly GCA_021736975.1). Lineage (GTDB taxonomy): Archaea > Nanobdellota > Nanobdellia > Woesearchaeales > 21-14-0-10-32-9 > JAIPET01. The sequence continues at coordinate 3,464 of JAIPET010000041.1, read as the reverse complement.
TGAAAAATTGGCTTTGTTTAATTTAAAACCTAAATCTTTTGAGGTTCAGGAATTCGGAGATCCTAGTGTTGTTGAAGGTGTAAGACCATTAAAGCTTCCAAAGACTTTATCTAGAGATGAATTGATGAGTATGTTTCCTGGAAAGTTAAGTAATTCTCAGTTAGCTGTTTTGTATAGTGCTATGAAGCAAACTTATGAGTTTAGTTTTGAATCTTTACTTTTGGCTTTGGAGCAAGAAGAAAATAATGCTAAGTTTGGAGTTATGACTTTAGTTGATTCTCTTAGAAGTACAGGTATTTTTTCTGATTATCCTGTTTCTTATAATGAACTTGTTAGTAATGGTAAAGCTTCAATTCTTAATTTGAAGGGTATTAGTACAGATGTTCAAGAATTGATTGTTTATAAGATTTGTAAGGATTTGTTTGAGCTTCGTAAAAAAGGTAAATTGCCTCCTTTTTTCTTAGTTATTGAGGAAGCTCATAATTTTTGTCCTGAAAGGAGTTTTGGTGAAACAAAGGCTAGTAAATTAATTAGAAATATTGCTTCTGAAGGTAGAAAATTTGGTCTTGGTTTATGTGTTGTTAGTCAAAGACCTGCTCGTGTAGATAAGTCTGTTCTTAGTCAGTGTAGTACTCAGCTTATTTTGAAAGTTACTAATCCTAATGATTTAAAAGCTTTAAGTAGTAGTGTTGAAGGTCTTACTAGTAATGCTGAAAAAGAAATTCAAAATATTCCTATTGGTAGTGCTTTAGTTACTGGTTTAACTGAAGTTCCTTTATTTGTTAATATTAGACCTCGTATGAGTATGCATGGTGGTAGAGCTGAGAAAATTATTGGTGGTTCTGAGGATAATTTTTTAGATAAAATTAAAGAATTTAGTAGTAAGGAAATTTTACCTTTGATTAAACCTAATACTAGTCTTTCAGATTTGGCTTTGATGAGTGATAAGCCTATCGAAGATTTTTCTGTTAGTTTAATTCCGTGTTATCAATTTATTTGCAAAGATAATGATGAAGAGTTTAAACTTGTTGTTGAAATGATTAATGGCAGGATTGTTGTTGATAAAGAAACTTTTAGTTTGAAACGTTTGCCTGATATGTCTTTGTTATCTAAAAAGCAAATTAGTATTTTGAAGTTTGGTTTTAAAAATAAAAGTTTTTCTTCAGTTGATTTGGTTAATGGTCTTGGTTCTAATCTTGATATTGATGAGGATTTAAAGGGACTTTTAGATTTGGAATATTTAATTGAAGAAAATGATTTGTTTGTTTTAAATCCTAATTTTGTTTTTTCAAAGCTTTCTAATTTTAAAAATTTTGATAAGGTCGTTCATGAGCAAATTAGTTTTGATTCTAAAAGTGAAGAAAATGTTAATTTTGATGAATTAGTTGAATTAATTTCTAGGTTTACAACAATCATTGATAAAAATAAATGTTTTTTAGTTGTTTATGATTAATTTTTTTAGTTAAATTTTTAAGTCTAAAGCTCTTTTTGTCTATTTATGGATTTAGAAACTTCGATTGTTGCAAATACGGATAGTATTCTTGGCAATGTCGCTCCTATTTATAATCAAATTTTTGGGGCTTTAATTATTTTAATAGTTGGCATTATTTTAGGCAGGTTACTTGGTATTTTATTAGATAAGTTTTTTAGAGAAATTCAGCTTGATAAAGCATTTAATATGTTTTCAAGGCAAACTTATTCTTTGGGTAAAGCTATTAGTGATCTTTTTAGTTTTTGTGTGTATTTAGGTTCTTTTATTTGGGCTTTAATTTTTTTAAATGCGTTTAATGTTGTTTTCGGATTTTTATTATGGTTATTTTTAATTATTATTTTTGGTTCTGTTATTTTGAACGCTATTGAATTTTTACCTAATATTTATGCAGGTAATTTGTTAAGGAAAAATAATTATTTTAAGAAGGATTCTTTTAATTTTTTTGATATTAAGGGTGTTGTTAAAAAATTTGGTTTTTTTAGAGTGAATATTATTTCTGATTCTGGTGATGAGTATTTTATCTCTAATAAAGTTTTATTAAATGAAATAAGAAAAAAAGATAAGAACTAATGTTTATATTCTTTCTAGAACTGTTGTTATTGAGAATAGTCTTGTTCTTACGTCTGCTGGTAAGTTTACGTCGTTACTTAATTCTTCTAATTCGTAAATTATTTTATTTGCAATTAATGATAATTCTTCTTCTTTGGTTTTTTCTAATTCTGCTTTCATATTTGCTACTTTTGATTTTATATTTTTTGATACCATTGAATCTTCTTGTAGTTCTTGAAATGTATCTAGAATATCTTGTACTTCTTGGTTCATGTTTGTCACCTTATTTATCGTCTTTTTTTTGTTTGTCGTTTTTATCGAGATTTTCCATTATTTTTTTTTGTAATTCTTCAAATTTTGTTTTCATTGTGTTTTCTTGTTTTTTTAATGTTTCAATTTTTATTTTTATTACTTCTTCTTTTTCTTTTAATTCTTTTTTTAGGTTTTCTGATTTTTGTTTTATCATGATATTTCCAATTATTTTATATGCATCTTCTTTGTCTTCCAATTCTTTTAATGCAGACATTATTTCTAATTCTTGTGCTTGAAAGTTTTGTCTTTGATTTGCTATGTATTGAGAATTTTGTTCGTACATAGATAATTGGTTTATTTCTTCATTCATTTCAGTCATTTTTATCATTCCTTTTATTTAAAAATCTAAAATCATTCTGTATTTTTAATTACTTGATCAATTTTTTCATGAATTGATAATATTTTTGTTATTGCTGTTAGAACGCTTCTTAGTGCAACAGAATCTTTTGCTTCAGCTGTAAATTTTATTATTTTTTTATCAGATTCTATTTTGTATTTTGCTCTTTTATTTGGAAATTCTTTTTCTTCTGCTTTAAACGCGTTTATTAAAGATTCTTCATACGGTATTTTTATTGTTGCTTGTAGCATTTTTAAATTGCTTTTACTTTTGTTCCTACAACTCTTGTTTTAAAAATTATTTTTCCACCGCAGTATATGCATCTGATTCTTTTTCTGACTTGTTCTTCTTTTAATGTTCTATTGCAATTAAAGCATTTATATTCCGCCATTTTTTTTCCTCATTTCATTTGATAGGCTTTGCCTGTGAATTTTTTATTGCAGCTTGTACATTCCCATATTCCTGCTTGTACTCTTTTTACTTGTTGTTTTGTACAAAATGGGCATTTGTATTTTGCTTTTGCAGCTGTTTCTATTTTGCTTACTTTGCTTTTTGTTGTTCGACCGTATCTTGGTCCGAATCTATTTGTTGTTTTCGATTTTTTTTCTGCCATTTTTGCCTCTTGCGATTTTGAATATGGGGCTGCCCGGACTTTCACCAATGATCTTTATCCTCGTCTTTTAGTGTATTTGCAAAAAGCAATACACGCTTAGGTGTCCATGGACGATACCATCGTTTTGAACCGGGGGCTTCAGGTCCCAAACCTAAAAGGTT
>JAIPET010000040.1 GCA_021736975.1 Candidatus Woesearchaeota archaeon | reverse complement strand
ATATCCTTCTAGGAATTTTTTCCAAATTTCTTTTTCGTATTTGTAGTGCTTTGATTCTACTGCTTCTTTGAATAGATGTAGATCTACTGCTTTGTCTTCTTCTTTTGTACTTATTTGTGATAATCCAAAATCTATAAATCTTATTTTTTCGAAGTTTTGTATTTCGTGTTCTGAGTTTTGTTCATGGTTTTTTGTTTGCTGCAGTATTATGTTGCTTGTTGTTAAATCTCCATGTATTATGTTTTTATCGTGTATTTGTCCGCATATGTTTCCTATTTCTTTTGCGAGTTTTATATTTGCATCAAGTATGTCTTTTAGAAGGGGTCCGTTTATGTGTTCCATTATTATTTTGCTTTCGTTGTCTGTTTCTATTATGTTGGGTGCTATTCCAGGTATTTTTTGCATTATTTTTGCTTCTTTTTTTGTTCTTGTTTTTCTTAGTTCTTTATCTAATTGCGGGTGTCTGTATTTTTTTTCTTGTCTTTCTTTAATTACTTTAGAATTTTCTAAGGTTATTGTTGCTTCTGCACCTTTACCTATTATTTTATTCATTGTTATTAGAAGTTGGTATTGTTTTATTTAATTTATGTTGTATAAAAAGAGAGTTTTTTTAGTATTCTTCTTCATAGGTATCTTCTTCTGTGAATAGTTCGTCCATTTCCCAGTTGCTTACTTTTTTCTGGTTTAGTATGGATAGTTTAGGTTTTTTTACAGTTTCTCCTCTAATTTCATCTAACATTTCTTCGTCTTCAATACTTGTCATTTCAAGGTCATCCATTTTTTTCCTCCTTATTTTATTTGTTAATTAAATGTATTTCTTTATATATATAAATATTTCGTTTTGTAATTACTTTCTAGTGACTACCATCTAACCTTATTCCCCCAAATTCGATTATATATTATCTTGTATTTTTTGTTTAAATAGTTTATTGACATTAAGTTCAGAAGGTAATTTTATTCATTTATTATTGTATTTTTATTGATTTTTAAGCTTATTTTAGCTTTTTTTGTAAATATATCGACTGATATGTTTGCAATTATTGCAAAGAACTATTATTTTGCCTTTATTTACTCTTAATCGAGAATTTAATCCTGGAAAAAGATATGATTCACATTGTTTACAAAACCTTGTTTTTTGTGATTTTGTAAATGGTTGTTTGTATTTTAAAGAGAATTTTCTTGCCGATTTAGCATATTCGCAGGCCATTTTAGGCTCTTTTGAGTATGTTTTCTCTGCTAAATTGAATAGTTCTTCTATTCTTTCTTTGGCAATTTTCTTGTTATTATTTTTTGAATTTTTTATTTTTCTTAATTTCACAATTTTAGTTTAGGATTGTATTATTTTAATCTTCCTAGTTTAATTTAATGTATTTTATTTATTTTCTATATAGAAGTTATTGTTTTTTTATTTTATTTATGTGTATTTTAGGAAATAATTTAATAACTAAGACATTTCTCTTATTGTAGGTGGTTTAGTGGGATTGTTCAAATTCTTTAAAAAAAAGGTTGCAAAAGAAATTCAAATTGATGATTTACTGGATTGGTTAGATTCTTTTGTAAATGAAAAAAATATTTCTGAAGAAATAATTTTTATTAATAGAGAATTTAGAGCTAAACGAGAAAAACTTAAAGAATATTTGAATAAATTGGAAGAATCAAATCTTAAGGATCCTTCTTTAATTCCTGAGAGGGCAAGAAGTATTTTTGAAGGAAATAAAGAGAGTTATATTAAAAAAATAAGAAAGTATCTTTTAGGATTAAATGTTCCTGAAAAATATGATGAAGTTCATGATTTTTTAGAAAAGACTGCTGAGGAGTTAGAATCTTTAGCTACTGAAACTCAAAAGAATTTTTACATATTAAATGAGTTTGTAGGTGATCAGGTTAGGCCTGTTGCGACTAAATTGGCTGAATTTGATAAACTTATCTCTTCTGCTGTTGAAAGAATGGATAGGACTGATTTGAAAAAAGTTTATGCTGTAAAAAAATTGTTGAAAGAGTATTATGATTGGGAAACTCAAATCCTTGAATTGAGAAGAGATATTGAAGAAATTAATGAGAAAAAGTTAGATTTGTTTGAAAGAAAAGGTAAATTAGATTCTAAATTAAATGAGATTAAATCAAGTGCTTCTTTTAAAGAATATGAGTCTCTTAAACTTAAATTAGAAAAATTAGAAGAAGAAACTTCTTCTTTAGAAAAATACATTTCAAAATTGATTTTGTCTTTAGAGTCTGCTATTAAAAAATATGTTCGAGATAATAAAGATAGTGTTCTTAATAAGTATCTTAAGAATGCAGCAAAAGCTTTTGTGGAGGACGTTGAGTTTATTCTTTTTTCAGAATTATCTAAATTGAAAAATTCAATTTCTAAGCTTGAATTAAAAAAAGATAAAGAAGAAAGGATATGTAAAGAGTTAAATGCTCTTGATGAGACTAAGTTAAAAGATAAACATGAGAAATTTTCTTCTAATAAAGAAGAGATACTTGCTTTAAATAAAAGAATTAAGAATAATTCTGGTTTTCTTAATTTTAGAGAGCATCAAGGTTGGGTTAAAGCTTTAGAAGATAATATTGCTGATGAAGAGTTTAAAATTGAAGAAGTGGAAAATAAGTTAGAGCGATTAAATCCTAGATTATTAAAGCAAAAAATTAGGGATATGATAAAAGATATGGATGAATATGTGGTGCTTAAATGAATTTTATTAATGAATTTTTTAAACAATTCTCTGATAATAAGATTGATTTTGTTTTAAAAAAGGATGATGAATATTTTTATGCTGAAAAAGAGCTTTTGGAACTTTCTAAAAAAATTCCTGATTGTTATCCAGGTCTAAGTTTGGGTAAAGAAATTAATGGTGTGTTTTCACCTTCTCTATTTTTACTTGAATTATTAGCTGAAATTAGCAAAAATAAAGTTTTTGTTTCAAAAAAGGCTGAGTGGAATTTTCTTTGTGGTAAAGATTTGTTGCCAGAAAATATTGTTATTGATGAATCAAAAAGTAATATTTTTCTTGTTCAAAACAAAGATGATAAGAATCTTGGTTATGCAAAGTTTGAAGAAAAGAATGGACAAAAAATTATTAAGAATATTCTTGATAGGGGAGATTATTTGAGAAGAGAGTTGAATTGATTTATTTTGTTATAAGAATTAATTCATCTGAATATTTTTTCTATTTCTTTGCAGTTTTTTTCTGCTTCTTTTTTTTCATCTGGTAGTGTTAGAAGTTCTTTTTTTTGTTGCATTTTTTGCAATACTTTATCTTTTGCTTCTTCATAGGAAATTCCTCTTAAGCCTAGTTCGTGGAGAAATATTAAACTGCCTTTTATTGTTATGAATTTAAAACATTCCGCGTTTTTTACTATTTCTGCAATTTTTGTTTTTGTCTTGGTTTTATTGTGGTGTGCTTCTATTGCGTTTATTATTATTTCTTGTTCTTTTTTGTTTACTTTCCATTCAGTCAAGTATTTTTTTACGAATTCTGAACTTAATTCAGGATGTTTTTTTTGTATTTTGCCTTTCCAAACTGGGCTGAATATTGTGTGTGCTAGATATAAAGATGTAACGACAAGTTTTTGATTTATTTTGTATTTTTTTGATAATTCTTTTCCTTTTTTTACAGCTAATTCTGTCAGAAGCCATGCTGGTGCTTTATTTTTCTTTGTTTGTTTTTGCATTAATTCTTTTGCTTTTTGTTCTAGATTCATTTTACTTATTGTTTTCTTCTAAGTATTTTATTGCGATGAGTGTGTTTGTTTCTAAGAGTTTGAGTGAGGCGCCTCCTCCTGTACTTACATGAAAGAATTTATCTTTTAGTCCTAGTTTCATTACTAATGATGCTGTATCTCCTCCACCTATTATTGTTTTTATTTCTGGGCTTTGTGCTAGGAATTTTAGGATGTTAACTGTTGCTTTTGCAAAGAATGGATTTTCATAGTATCCAAGAGGTCCGTTCCATATTATTGTTTTTGCTTTCGCTATTTTTTTCTTAAATTCTATTACTGATTGTTCTCCGACATCTAGGCCGTACATATAGCTTGGTATTTTGTCTATGGTGACATTTATGCTATTTGTTGATTCTGGATCATCTGATATTACTATGTCTTTTGGCAGCATTATTTTATCGTTGTTTCCTAACATTTGTGCCATTGCTAATGAATCTTTGTCTAAGGGGCTTTTTCCTATATTTATTCCTTTTGCTTTGTAGAATGTAAATATCATTGCTCCGCCTAAAAATAGTTTATCTACTTTGTCTATTAGGTTTTGTATTAATGGGAGTTTTGTTTTTAGTTTTGCACCGCCTATTATTGCCATATATGGTCGTTCAGGGTTTTTTAGAATTTTGTTAAATGCTCTTATTTCTTTTTCTACTAATAATCCTACGCAGCCCGGAATAAAATTTGTTATGGCACACATTGATGCGTGTTCTCTGTGGCTTACTGCAAATGCATCGTTTACGTAGATGTCTGCATATTTTGCTAGTTCTTCTGCAAATTCTTCATCATTTTCTTCTTCTTCTTTGTAAAATCTTAAATTTTCTAAAACTACTATTCTTGCGTCTTCAGGGCTTGGAAATTCTTCTTCTCTAAAATTTATGCAATCATCTAGTTTTTGTGTTGATTTTTTTGTAAGTTTGAATATTAGTTTTGCTATTTCGTCCATTTGTAGATGTTTTTCTTTATGTTGCAAAACTTTTTTTGCAACTTTGGATGGGCTTTGATCTTCCGCTGTTTTTGGTCGTCCTTGGTGGCTGCCAATTATTATTTGTTTTGCTCCTTTTCTAAATAATGTTTTTATTGTTGGTATTGTTTCTTTTATTCTAAAGTCATCTAGTATTTTTCCTTCTGAATTTATCGGGACATCAAATCCTGCTCTTAAGAATACTTTTTTTCCTTTAAATTCCATTCCTTCTATTGTATTTACAGGCATATGTTATGTCATTTCTATAAATATATAAATCTAACTGTAATCTTGTGTATTATGGGAGATGTTTATGTAGTTTTACTTGAGCCTAAAATTTCAGGCAATATCGGTGCTGTTGCTAGGAGTATGGCTAATTTTGGTTTTTCTAATCTTGTTCTTGTAACTCCTAAGTGTGATGTTGATGATGAAGCTAGAAATAGGGCTAAACATGCTCAGAAGATTTTGAATAAGGCTAAGATTTTTAAAAGTGCAGATAAGATTTTTTCTAAATTTGATACTATTATTGGTACTACAGGTATTACTGGTACTGATTTTAATCTTATTAGGAGTCCGCTTTTAATGGGTGATGTTGCTTTTAAAATTTTAAGTGCTAAGGGTAGTGTTGCTCTTTTATTTGGTCCTGAAGATACAGGTCTTTCTAATGAGCAGTTAAAGAATTGTGATTTTGTTTTATCTATTCCTACGCATAAGGATTATCCTGTTATGAATCTTAGTCATGCGGTTACTGTTCTTTTATATGAGTTGTTTAGGCATGAGAGTGCTCAAATATTAAGGGATAAACATAAGCAAAGTGCTCCAAGAGAGAAAGAGGTTTTATTTGGTGTTGTTGATGATTTGATTAATCAGACTAATTTTAAGACTGAGGATGAGCGTACTACTCAGAAATTGATTTGGAAAAGATTTGTTGGTAAAGCTATGCTTACTAGGAGAGAAACTTTTGGTTTGATTGGTTTTTTAAAAAAATTAGTTAAGAAATAATTATTTTTTTGGATTTTGTGTTTCTAGGAATACTTTGACTCTTGCGTCCATTTTTGGTTTGGCTTTTGGTCCTAATTTATAGTATGTTTTTTCTGCTTCAGAACCCCATGAATAGCTTCCTGATTCTTTTTGTACTTCATCAATTATTAATTCGCCTAGTTCTAATCCTTTTTTTAAGTGGTAGTATATTCCTCTTAAGGTTATTTTAGGAAATATTTGTTTATATATTTTATAAATGTGGTATCCATGTGCAGATCCTAGGAAGTATAATACTTCTATTATGTTCTGTCTTACAGGGCTTCCGATTGGTCTTCCTCTCTTCATATTTTATTCCTTGTTTTTTTCGTTTAAATACTTTTCCATAGGGTTAATAATTGTTTATTTATAAATCTTTTATAAATGATGCTACTCTGGAATGAAAAACTATATAATTGAGTTCTGTTTATTGTTATTAAATACTTGGAGGGTGATTTCATGAAAAAATTCATATTTATACTTATGTTGGTGTTATTATCGGTTTCTGTTGCGGCTACTTCGCCTAGTAACTTTGTGTTAGGGGATTTGGTTGTTGTTAATCAAACAAAACTTGATAATATGTATTATTTAAGCAATTCTGTTTCTCTTTTATCGGATGTAAAGGGGGATGTTTATGCTGTGTCTTCTTATTTTAATTCTGAGAGCGTTGTTGATGAAGATCTTAGTGTTTTATCTGGTGATGCTGATATTTATGGGGTTGTAGGTGGTGATGCAAGAATTATGTCAGGGGATTTATTTCTTGGCGGGTTTGTTTTTGGCGATTTAGTTGCTTTTGTTTCAAAATATGATTCTTCTAAAGAAACTCACATCGGTGATAATTCTTATTTGAATTCAGATTATGTTATTTTAAAAGGAAAATATGATGGTGATGTTTATATTAAAGCTAATGTTGTTTATGTTGATGCGTTAGTTTCTGGAGATTTATTTGTGGATTCTTCAAGATTAGATGTTGCTAATTCGTCTCTTTTATTAGGGGATGTTGAACTTACAGATAATCTTGATCTTAATGAATCTTTAGTTGAAGGCGGCGTATCTTATGTTGCTAGAAAAGATTGGGGAGAAAATTATAAGGGAATTTCTTTCTCTGTAGGTGATTGGTTATTGGCTTTAGCAACTATTTTTATTACTGGGTTAGCTTTCCTTCTTATAGGTAGAGATTATTCTATGAGAGTTGATGTTACTTTATCAAGAAGACCATTTTATTCATTTATGTTGGGCCTTGGTACTTTAATTTTAATGCCTTTAGTCGCTATTGTTTTATTGATGACTGTGGTAGGTTCTATTTTAGGATTCATAGTTTTAGCACTATATGTTGCGATGTTATTATTGTCTGCGTCTATAGGGGCTTGGTATATGGGGAATTTATTTTTATCTATGTTTAACATGGCTGCATATAAATATTTGAAATTAGGTGTTGGTTGTGTTTTATTTATGTTTATTTTACTTATACCAATTTTAGGTCCTTTGGTTGTTGTTGTAACTTCAATTATTGGCTTAGGTGCGTTTTTTAGAAACTTTTATGGTAGAGATAAACCTAAACCCAAACGTAGAAAGAATAATGCTTCTAAGAAGGTTGTTTCTAAGAATTCAAAAAAGTCTGGTAAGACTATTTCTAAGAAGAAATCTGGTAAATCTAGGGGTTCTAAGAAAAAATAATTTTTTTCTTTTTTTTTAAAATATTTTTAATAAATGTTATTGTTCTTTGCGAAAGGGGTTTAATATGAATAAATGCTTTGCATTTAGGGTGGATATGCACGAAGTAAACTTTTCGTTTTCTGTGTGTCAGAAACTTTGTTTCTGAGTAGACTCGGAGCAGTGATTTTCATCATTTATTTTTAGTTTTTTTTTGATTAAGAATTAAGTTGAAACTTATTTTATTGTTGTTTTGTATTTATTGTTAAATATTCTATTTTTCTAGTTTCATATAGTTTGTTTGTGTTTTAGTTAGAAATTGTTCCATGTTGTTTTTGTAGGTTTCATTTCTGAATAGATGTTTTTGTATTTTATTTGCTTCTCCTTGTGCGCCTACATCATATACTTTTTGTCCTATGTATTCTATGAAGTTTATTTTTTGTGGATCTGTCATTTGTTTTATTTTTGTATTGTATATTCCGTTTGTTCTTTTATCTTTTCCTTTTACATCTTCAAGATTTGGAGATATTTGTTTGTATATTCCTAAAAGTGCTCTTTTGTATTTGGATTTTTTTGTTTGATTTAATTTTTCTTCTAGATTATCTATTGTATTTTGAAATTTTTCGGTATTCATTAAGATTATTATATTTCTTTTACTTATATACTTTGCGATTGTTGACTACTTTTAAATGGTATTTTATTTTTTTATTTATGGGTTTGTATTCTATATTTGTTTATCAGAAGTTCTTTTAAGGGGTTTTTATGATTTATTTTTGAGGTGGTAATTATGAGAAAATATGTGTTTACAAAATCAGGTGTTGTTGATGTTTCAGGTACTGATTGTGCTTTGCTTTATGATGATGTTGTTGATCAAATTGAGTGTGAAGAACAAAAAAGAAGATTTTAGGCACTGGTCAACTTAATGTATTGTTTTTATTTTGATTTTTTTTCTATTTTTTCATGAGAAAAAGACTTATTAGGCAAAATGTTCAAGATTTGATTTGGAAAAGAGTTTTAAGAGAAAATAAAAGAAGTAATGCTCTTAATTTAATTAGGGCAAAAGATATGGATGTTCTCCGTGGTAAGGTTAAACAATTAACTATTTTTGATTTTCTTTAATGTTGTCCTGTAATTGGTCCTTTTTTGAATAATGCGTTTTTAAGTTCTTTACTTAGTTCTGGGTCTTGTCTTCTTATCCATTCTAGTAGCATTGAGAAGTGTTCTTTTTCTTCGTTCGCATTGTGTATTAATATTTTTTTAAGTTCTTTGTCGTTACATGCATCTGCTCTTTGATTGTAGTCTGATACTGCTTCTATTTCTTCTTTTAAAGATTGTATTGCTCTATCTAGATCTTGTGTTTTTTTGCTTAATTTACTTCTTTCTTCTTGCATTTGTTTCACCTTTTTTTTAATATGGGCCTTCCCAGACTCGAACTGGGGATCTCCCGCAAGTCAAGCGGACGTCATAGCCACTAGACCAAAAGCCCTTTTGTGTTGTTTTTTTGTGTTGTTTTTTTGTTTTAGGTGTCGATGGACGTTACCATCGGATTATAAGCCCTTTTGTGTTGTTTTTTTGTGTTGTTTTTTTGTTTTAGGTGTCGATGGACGTTACCATCGGATTATAAGCCCTT